>CAMTFK010000001.1 GCA_947071285.1 uncultured Bacteroides sp.
TGCACAGTAATGGAATTAGTTTGCTCTGTCAATTCGATATCTCCTACATATACTCTATCCTTAAATAATTCCTTGTCCCCCCTACTTGATATCCAATCGGACAGTTGCTTTTGACGCTGCCAGATTTGAAAATCCGCTCCATTGTTTTTTTCAAAATAATTAATTAGTACTTTATATTTTCCTTCGGGAATGTCATTCAACATGATACGCACAGCCCCTTCATGTTGAGTGGTCATACGGATACCTCTTTCATTTGCCACCTGGACATCTCCACTCGGTGTCAGCAACATCAACTGCGGGAAGTAAACATGAACAGTAGGACGATAGACTGTCCGTTGCTCATCAGAAGGTTCTATTCTATCAGATAAAGGTTGTGCAGCATAGAAAAAAGCGACGGAAGTATAGTCGACCGGGAAATTATTCTTCACTTCGCCATGTTCCATTCCATGATAGATTTCATTTTCGTAAGACATCTTATCAGACAAAAAGAAACGATAACCGCCGGTTCGTGCCATCGGAAGAGAGTAATCAAGACATCCATGAATAGGAAGGCTATTACCTCTATCCCAACGATCCAACAAAGCATACCAACCACCATTATAATAATCTTCAGAACCGGTCCCATGTAGTCTCATCTTATTATCTACATAAGTACTGTCATCTCCTTCAAAAAAGAGGGTCATGCCAGGACGCAAGCCTTGTGCCTGATGTATAGTACCCACATAATGCCCTTTCCCCTTCCGGGCTAAGAAGCGGTGAAACATCCCCAATGGAGTCTTTTCCCTATGCCACACTGAATAGAACTTACCTTCTTCTTTAGCATTACGTTTGTTGTTGTTATAGTAAATTCTCACATTTACAGAGATGGGAGATTGCTGGATATTATTCCTTTTCTTATAAACCAATTTGAGAGAGGCGGATTTATCGAAAGGCATAGGAAGATAGCAATAGTTGGAAGTACCTTGCTTCCCCATCAGAATACTGCGCATGGCCCCTTTACCAAAAGCGTATCCGAAGAAATCGGCAACAGGAGAATAAATAGCCTCAACTTTTTCATTGTCCCACTGGGCAGAAAGCATCACATCTTTATATAAACCTTCGAAAGAAGTTCCCCCATCAATCTCCACACCTACAATCCGCCCCGGTTCGTTCATTTCAAAGAAAGGCATTTCTTCGCCCGGTTTAAGAGTGAATGTTGTTTCTTTTGTCTGTATATCAGCTGATTTACCAAGTGCATAATTAGCTACTTCAGGAGTGATATCAGCCCATATGTCATTAACTTCGGAAAGCAATTTCTTGTCTTGCAGTGAGAACTCTCCTGTGTAGGTTTCTACTTTTTTACCCGGCAAGGCACGATATTGAATCTGGATGAATTCCAGTTTTGGACCATCAAAAACAATTTTACATGATTTTTTGTAGGTTATTGGCAGGTAACAATAGAAACCACCAATCTCGTTTCCGCAAATCGGTTTGGTAAAAGGATAAACTTTACCAGAAAAGAGATCGGAAAATTTAATCTTCAAGCCAGGTTCTTTTTGACCATCAAAATAGAAATATAACATATGATCCGTAGGTGTAGGAGTCCAGATACGGTTAATCACACCAGGACCTTCCATCTCAGCAATGACAAGCCGACCGTCTTCCTTACGAAGAAAAGAATAGGTTCCGGCAAAGCCGTCGTCATTACCCCAAGTTCGGTCGTAACTCGAGAACTGCTCGACATAAGAGCCAGTACGGTATTCCGGCAATTTATCCACTCTTTTAAGTAATTCCAGTTCATCGGTCCACCTGTATGTCTTCTGCGACATTAGCTGGGAACTGAATAACAGGAAAAGAATCAATAAAATTAAACTATTGTTTTTGAGAATATTCATTGTTTCGTTATTAGATTAATATAAAAAATATTGTTTACCCGCTTTACTTAATACTCCAGTAAAGCGGGGTTCTCATTAAATGTTTTCCATAGTAGCTCACCAAATAAAGTGTTCGCCCAAGCAAACCAACTTCTGGTAAACTTCTTAGGATCATCTTTATGGAAAGATTCGTGCATGAAACCGGTTCCGGCATGCGTGCGTTGCAATGTTTGTATACATTGCTGGATTTCTTTATCATCTTTGGAAGTCAAAGCTTTCATGATGATACTCATCGGCCATATCATATCGACGCCAATATGATGTCCTCCAATGCCCTCGGCCATACTGCCTTTGAAGAAGAATGAATTGTCCGTCGACCACACAAACCTTCTTGTATTCTCATAGATAGGATCATTACGATCTGTCCCACCTAAATAAGGAAGAGCTAATAAATTAGGAACATTGGCATCGTCACTCAAGTAAGCTGATCCGAAACCATCCACTTCGAATGCATATACTTTACCATATTTTGGATGATTGACCACAGCATATTCCTGCAAAGCCTTACGAACTTCGTCACTCAACGCCATCAATTCATCTGCCAAGACATTGTCTTTTGAAATCTCACGCACCATTTCAGATGCTTGTTTCAGACTGGCTACAGCAAAGAAATTAGAAGGAATCAGGAAAGGAAAAATAGTAGCATCATCACTGGGTCTAAAAGTAGAACAAATTAACCCCACAGGATTGGTCTTGTACCCTACTCCACCCATCGGCACAGCGTCAATGGCCCATTCTGAAGTTCTACGGAAACTATAAGACCCATTACCATCTTTCCTTTGTTGTTCTTTACAAACTTTCAGTATAGCTTTTATCGCTTCCTTCCATTGCGTATCAAAAGGAGAAGCATCATTTGTCTTTTTCCAATATCCGTAAGCCAAACGAATAGGATAGCAAAGCGAATCTAATTCATATTTACGTTCATGGATACCCGGTTTCATCTCAGTATGGTCACTAGTCCAACGGGTGTACTTTTTGTCATCATCATAGAAAGCGTTAGCATACGGGTCCTTTAGGATGAATGTTGTCTGTTTGTTGATAACACCGGCAATCATCTGCTGCAGCTTCTTGTCTTCAGACATGAAATCTAAATACGGATAGACCTGTGCCGAACTATCTCTTAACCACATGGCATCAATATCGCCGGTAATGACGTAAGTATCCGGACGACCATTCTTCTCCGAATAATAAATAGTTGTATCCAATGTATTTGGGAAACAGTTCTCAAACAACCATCCTAACTCTTTATTCTTCACTTTCTTTTTGAAAGTATCAATAGCCTTCTCTATAGCTGGGCTCTTGAAATGTCTTTCTGACGGAACTCTTCTCACTGTAGGAAACAGAGTCAAAGAATCACGCTCTAATGAATTTCCAGAATGGGCAAATACCATACTCTTGTTTAATGCATATCCAGCACCTAATAAACCTACTCTTTTTATAAAATTTCTTCTGTTCATGATACTAAAGTTCTAATTATATTATTAAAAAACACCCCTATTGTAACTTAGTGATATGCAAAACCGAACCTCCGTCCATAGCTAAAGGCAAATTCAGTACGTCAGTCCGGATAACCTTGCGTACTTCCTTACTTAAGTGATTGGCATTCTCATCCACATCAGCAGCATCCGTATAGATGGTAGCTTCGTAATCCCCCTCATCCAAGAAGTCCAATTTCAATTGCAAAGTGCGAGCAGTACTGTTATTCAAAGTACCTACCCACCAATCGGAACCATTGCGGCGGGCCACTGTAACATATTCATTAATCTTTGCCAATGGTACGCGTATTTCATCCCATGTACCCGGAACAGTACGCAAAACTTCAAAACCTGGTTGTCCTTCATAAGCCATAGGAGTATCACACAGAGAAGTAAGATGATTCTCCAGAACCACATACATTGCCATCATATGGCAACGGGTACTCATTACGTAAGGGTTAACATACTGAATATTGAATTGGGAACGTGGTAAAGCACGGAAGCCACCCAGATGGTAGTCTGTAGCCCCGGCAAGCATACGAGTAAAAGGGATAGAAATATCATGATCAGCATTCACAACATTATCCCATTTACAAACCTCGTAATTTAGTGCTCCTTCACGGGTAAACTCATTCGGATAAGTGCGTACAAGCCCCGAAGGCTTGCTAGAGCCGTGGAACTGGATAAATAGGCGATGTTTAGCAGCACACTTCAGAATATCTTCCTGTATACGTATCATTTCCTGATCATTACGATCCATAAAGTCAACCATTAAACCTCTTACACCCCACTTCTCATACAAAGTAAAAGCTTCATCCAGTTTGTCGTACAACGGCCGCCAGTTTACCCAAAGATGTATACCCACACCTTTACTTTTTGCATACTCTGCAATGCGTGGCATATCCAGGCAAGGAATTGGTTTGGTAACGTCGGCATCAGGACCTGAATGACCAAAATTAAAGTTTTCATCATAATACCATGGAGTTTCGGCATAACCATAAATTCCATGGGCATCCAAACCGTTACGGGCGGCAAAATCAATATAGTATTTATTCGTATCAAAGTTATTACCAGGCGAGAAAGTGCTATCGGGAACCACATTTCCGTTCCACCAAGTAAACGTTGTGCGGCACGGTTTGATCCATGAAGTATCTTCTATCGCACATGGCTCGTTCAGGCTGGTCAGAATATTGGATTCCAACAAAGCCTCAACCCGCTCAGCTATTGAAATCACACGCCATGGAGTACGATGCGGGAATGCACTGATTTCTACTTTAATTTTTTCCTGTCCAGGGTGTGGCGAAAGCTTGCCTACCAGTTTATCCTTTTCTTTCATCAGATACATACCTGCATAATCCCGTATAGCAGCCTCCGTAATGGATACACAGGTATTGTCTTCAAACTGAAATGTAACAGGCATTTCAATCAGCTTTTTCCCGGCAATATCATCATATTTCACACGACTGTAAACGTTCTCATGGGTATTTACATAGCCCGGAAGGTACATCAACAAAGTCATCGGATTGCCATTCAGGTTAAATTGAGTCTTTTCATCATACATCACATAAGAGTTCCAGCCTTCTTGCTCAGGAAACTCATAACGAAAGGCCACTCCATCATCAAAAGCCCTTACAATTAAATTAACCAAACGAGCGGGAACAGACTTCTCATGCAAAGGAATAATGACTTCATTACAATAGTTACGCGCAACACTTACTTTACCAATAATCAACTTATAAGTTTCATCAATAGAGTTACGGCGTACTTTACCAGTTTTGATATTATGGCCAAATTCACCATTGTCAAAGCTAAATCCTAATAAAGAACTTGTCACAATGGGGCATTTCTTATAATCCACATCATAAGTTATTTTTTCAGGCTCTATTTTCAGTGAAAATTTAAGTTTCCCATTAGGTGATAAAACTGAAATTCGCTGTTGCGCAGAAACAATCATAGAACAGAATAAAAGGACGTATAAAACAAAAAATTTTATTATCATTATATTAATTATGATTCAATATGATTACTCGCTGACTAAATCAACTTAATCAGTTTTTAGAGATTAAGCTAATTCAGCCAACAGGTAATGTTTTATATTATTAATTGGACTATTTAGAATTAAGGAATGCTAACAGTCTTAACATCAGCATAATTATAGCGCTTGGCACCAGCAATATCCTTATCAATACGCGCTCCAACACGCAAATAATAAGTTCTGCCGGTTGGAAGTTCTCCTTCTGTAGTCAAAGTAATTACCTTCCCTAAAATATCATTCACTGCAGCACCACTCAAATGCTTATCATATCGGTCATCAAAGTTATTATTCCCGACATAAGGACTTGATCCGTTAATAAACAGGTAAACATCAGAAATCTGTTGCTGGTAATCAACATGATTTGTACCACGGGTAATCTTAGCTTGAATAGTAATCTTTTTACCCTCAACAACAGGCTCACCTACATATTCCACACGCAAAAATGGTTCAACTTCAAAATTCAGAGTAACTGTTCCTTTAATATCTGTCGTTATACTCTCATCTGCTAATATTTGGCCATTTCCACCTTTCAAAACCAAAGGAACAAAAGCACCTTCCGGTTCAATATTGTAATTACCTTTGAAAATTTTAGTATTATTGAACGTGCCATCCTGTTTCACTGTGAAATAATAAGGGGTAGGATTATCACTCCAGCTATATTCCATCAACTTGATGCGAACGCCATTATTTCCCGTTTCCGTTAAAAATGGTTTTTGCGTTCCCTTATCGATAATGGCTCCTTTCAATGTTTCCTGGGGTCCTTCATAATTATCAAACTTCTGACAAGAAACTGTCCCCAATAAAATGAAACTTACTACTAAAAAATAACCTATCTTTCTCATATTCTATTCCTTTATTTAATTAATAACCTGGGTTCTGGGGAATTCTATCACTATTCACAATATCACCCGGTATATCCAGATAATACCAACGAGAGTCGGCTGTATAACGAATCATTTTCTCATCATAGCGGGCATCAAAGAACCATTTATTTGCTTTATCTGCATAAAATGGCATCAGAATCCGGTAAATTCGATTATTCTGTTCCTTATCCAAAATACGCCAGCGTTTCAAATCCCACCATAATTTATTCTCAAAGCCCAGCTCCTTACGTCTTTCTACACGAACTACTTCTATCGTTATTTCCGAGACATCTTCCAATAAAGTAGCTCCGGCACGCTCTCGAATTTCGTTAATACAAGCATAGGCATCCTCTTTATAGTTTGCTCCCCCGCCAGCTTCAGCTAATTCCATCGCCGCTTCAGCACGATTCAGCAACACCTCACCATATCGTAACTCAATCCATGACTGTACAGAACGGTTCAGCACCACAAGCGATGCCTCTAATTTAGGATCCAGATATTTGCGAACGGAGAAACCGGAAATAGCACTAGCGTTATCATTATGGAAGCAACCACTTCGCCCGGCGGGATTCATTAACTGTCCATTAGACAATTGATAAGGTACTTGCCCACTACCACTTGCACTTGTGACAATAAGATCCTTACATTCACTGGATTCATATTTAGAAAGCGTACCCTCAGGGATTAACGGAGAAATGCCACCTTCTACTGATCCGATATAAATACCACGCCAGATTTCAACAGCCTCACCTTTAAACTGCTCACCAGGCAAAATAACAGTGGCTCGCAGACGCGGTTCGGCATTTCGAAAGAAATCCGTCAGATTATCATACAATACATATTTGCCATTTTCCATCGTTTTTATACGTCCATTCTCATCCTTTGGAAAGCCATCAAACATTTCCACAAAATCCAGTGTAGGACCTATAGCCGAGGAATAGCCTCCCACCATATATTGCCGGGGAATAGCAAAGCAATCATATCCATGTACTGAACTGGGATACAAATACTGACGAATCAAGATATTTTCAGAACTTCTGTCATTAAAGAACATATTTACAAAATTCTGATATTGAGCTTCCTTATCATCCGCTTTCCAATCATCTTTATACAATGAAAAATGTCCTTCCAATAATTTTGCTGCGTCATAAGCTGCTTTGAAATACTCGGTAGCTTTCTCCGCAGAAATACCACATAGGCGATCTCCACTTTTCTCATCCACTAATGTTATTTGATTATACTTTGCTATAGAACCGGCAAATAACATTGCTCTTGACTTGAGTGCAGCAGCCGCATATTTTGTAGCCCGCCCCAACTCATTCGTTTCCGGAAGTAAACTATATGCATCATCCAGATCTTTCTTGACTTGCTGATAAACGGCATCTTCCGAAGAACGCGGTAATTTCAGTTCATCAATAGACTGTCCCGGATATTTCAAGACCTCATTTACAAGAGGGATACCTCCATAGCGCTTCACCATAGCAAAGTAGATAAAAGCTCTATTGAAAAGCATTTCCCCTTTCCAAGTATTTACATCCGAGTCATGAAAATTAGAAGCATATTTAGGCAAGGTTTCCAAGAAATAATTAATGTCACGCAAGGAAGCATATGCATCCCTCCAGTACTTGGTATTTTCACTTTGAGCTCCTTTACTTTGGTTAGCACAAATAGCTTCACCATCCATTACACTCATTCCGGTCATTGTATAGCCATTAAAGAAACCTCTTTCCGGAGAATAACGAAAATCCTCCATAGGCATGCCACTATAAATGCGGGCCAAATAACTATATATACCATTCTGTGATCCAAATACATCAGTATCCTGGATAACATTCAAAGGTGGAAGATTCAAATCCAGACATGCAGACATCGTAAAAGTCAATGCCAGACATGATAAATATCTTAATACTTTCATGATATTACTTTTCAATTAAAATTTAACATTTACACCAATAGAAAAAGTTCTATTCAACGGATACAAGTTACCCCACGTATCATTACCTGAGTGTTCCGGGTCAAACGGTACCCCTTTAACAGTAAACAAATTATAGCCATTTACATATAAACGTAAATCTTTGATTCCACTTTTTCCAATCCATTTTTGCGGGAATGTATAACCTAACTCAGCACTTTTTAAACGAATATAGCTTGAATTATGCACATTGTATTCGGACCATTCATCAGACAATGTACCCGTATAAGCATATTCACCGCTTATCCACTTCGTAGAAGGATCATAAGGATCTGCTGTCAGATCTACCGGATGCCATCTATCCATAAAATAATCTAATGCATTTGAATAATCACTACCCCACATCGGTTCACGCAACTGTTCTATATAACGATTATATTGCATAGCAGCTCCCTGAAATAACAGATTCAGATCAAATCCCTTCCAATTAGCTCCCATATTCAAACTGAAATTGATTAAAGGGCGGTTTTCATAACCAATAGGATGTCTGTCCAAGTCGGAGATAATACCATCTCCATTCCAGTCCTGATATCTATAGTCACCGGGCAGTGTACCATAACCGGTAAAGATATTACTGTTTGCAATATCTCCATAGGAGGTATAACGACCACCATCACCAAATCCCCAAACGATATTTTGCAAACGATCATTATTATTATTTCTCCAGTTTTCATAAGAGTTTCCCGATTCACCGCGTTCCACATATTTAGACTTGGTACGAGTGTAAGAGAAGATACCCTTCAAATTATAACGCAAATCACCAATACTATTATAATGAGATACTTCAACATCAAAACCATGTGTAAAATCTCCATTCAGGTTTTCTTGAGGCAGACTTGCACCTACAATTGAAGGCAGACTGGTTGCGCGAGTTGCCAATAAACCAGTACGGGACCGACTAAAGTAGTCAACGGTAAGACCTAATAATCCATTCCAAGCATCCATATCTATACCCACATCAAATGTCTTGGCAATGTACCAGGTTATAAGTGGATTAGTGATACCTTTATTCGCCACTGCATTTATATAAGAACCATTGAAAACATAGCCTCCGGGACGCCCGCTGGCATCGCCTCCCGCAGGATAAGTGTATCCCGTAATGAATTGGTAACTGGAAGCATTATCATCTCCCAACTTACCATAAGACAGACGTATTTTTGCATTATTAATAAAAGCCAGATGAGAATCTTTCCAGAAACCTTCCTCAGAAATACGCCACCCTAAAGAGCCTGAGGGGAAGAATCCCCATTGAGAGCCAGTGCCAAATCTGGAAGAACCGTCATAACGGAAACTGAATTCAGCCAGATACTTGGACTTATAATCATAACCGAACTTACCCACTAATCCCATATTGGCCATTTGGTATAGTTCATTACCACCGGTTCCCATGTTGCCTTCTTGATTTGCCACATTCCCCGCAAACAATTTATCCAGATTCAAGGATAGTTCTCTCCTGGCAAAAAAGTTATCACCGTCACGACGCTGACCTTCCAATAGCAATAATCCTGTTACATTATGATTCTTCTGAAAAGTATGTGCATAGTTTAATGAGGCCTGATACAACCAAGATTGCTTCGTGTAATGTTCACGGCGGTAAGTAGCCGGCACCTGGAGCTTACGAACTGCATAGACATCCGTTGCAGCATCATATTCATACTCGTTGAATGATTTGGAATAAATGCTATTATCCGCTATTTGATAGTCATAGCTGAACATTCCCTTTAATTGCAAACCTTTTATCCAAGGTAGATCATAAGTGACCTGTGCGGAAGTCTGAAACCATTTATTGTTATATTTCTTATTACCTACCTGGTCGGCATCCATCATAGCTACCGGATTATCACCTTCAATCCATCCATACATTAAATATTCAGGATTATTATTTGCGTAAATGGGTTGGGTGGCCGGTGCACGTTGCATAGCACGTATAATCCAGTCTGCATTCGTATAAGGCTGATCTTTCTGATCCATGATTCCGCTCATATTAAAATTAACGGTTAACCGATCTGTTATTTTACCCGTCACGTTAGAACGAACATTAAAGCGATCGTAATCCAAGCTCTCACTACGTAAGAATGACTCCTGATACATATATCCTGCACTCATGTAGTATTGCATTTTTTCATTACCGCCACGTGCACTTAAAGTATGTTGAGTTTGCGGAGCCAGTGGGCGCATCACTGCATCATGCCAGTCGGTTCCCTGCTTTGTCCCATTACGATAAGCTTCAATCTCATCCAACCCAAAGACTAAAGAACCACCATTCACATTATGCATACTCTTTTCATTCTTCAGTGTCATCCAATCGGCAGCACTCACACTCTTTACCGAACCGGAAGGGTTCTGCCATCCAAAGTTTCCTGAATACTCCAGTTCTACATGCCCAGCTTCTCCCTGACGGGTAGTAATCAAAACAACACCATTTGCTGCACGTACTCCATAAATTGCAGCAGATGCATCTTTCAATACGGAAATAGACTCAATATCATTGGGAGACAAACGAGACATATTATCGCGAGGTACTCCATCAATAATAATCAAAGCATCACCCATACCACGAATATCAAAATTATTATTGAATGAACCCGGCTCGGCGGATTTCTGCATAACACGAACGCCTGATATTTTACCGGTCAGCATATTCTGAGTATTCTCATTCTTGGTAGAAATCAGTTGCTCATTTCTGATGGCTGCCACCGCACCGGTTAATGAAGCCTTTTTTTGTATGCCATAGCCCACCACTACCACTTCACTCAGAATTTGAGTATCTTCTTTCAACAATATATTGATTTCCGTTTTATTACCAATAGTAACAACTTGGGTAGTATAACCAATATATGAGATTTTCAAGCGTACAGCATCAGTTGGAGCCTCTAAAGAAAAATATCCATCTACATCCGTAATAGTGCCATCGGAAGTTTCATCAATCGTAACAGAAGCGCCGATAACAGGTTCTTGAGCCTCATCTGTCACCCTACCGGTTATTCTGCGAACACTATTCGATGTCTGCTCTCTATCTATATTCATTGGTTTATAAATAGTGATGCGCTTGCCTTCGACTTTATGCTTGATGTTTTTTCCAGAAAACAGCATGTCCAAGACCTGTTCTATAGTTTTATTCTTTGCATCTATAGAAACTTTCTCATTCGTATTAACGTCATTGTTCCTCACCAGGAAAGAATATCCTGACTGCTTTTCAATATCCCGAAAGATTTGAGTTAAAGTCACATTTTTCCGTTGTACAGTAATACGGATGTCTTGAAAAGGGATTGCATTGGCTGTAAATGTTGCCATTATGGAAAATAAAACAAGCATAGTAAACAGCCGTACGGGTATAAAAAGTCGCTTGGAGTGATAAATTAAGCTAATCACTCCTTGAATATGATTTTTTTTCATACATTTGTATCGTTAAAAAAATTATGCAAATAGTTTTTAGATTCACGAATCGGAGAGCATGGGGTCAATATGTTTCTCCGATTCTTTTTTTAGGTGGTGTTTTTCATCTCATTCATTTTTAAGGGTTAAACATTCATTTATCAGTTATTGTGATCACATTGTCTTTTCTCGTCCATACATATTTGTTGTCCACATCCAGATAATCTAACATTTCCTCTAGAGACAGCTTAGAATTAATGCTTCCTGAGAAGATTTCTGTTTTCATCTGTTCAGATTCAACAACAATCCGTACATTATAATGTCGTTCCAGTTCTTTCATTATATCAGCCAAAGAAGTATTTACGAAGCTCAAGCGTCCAGTAATCCACAGAGCCGCCACTTCCGCATCTGTATCCTCCGAAACCAGGGATCTGGATTTTTTGTCATAAACAGCCCGCTGATTGGGATTCAAGACTACATTGCCTATCGTTTCGGATTGGGAGAATACATTTACCCGTCCTTTGACGAGGGCTATTTCCACATTCGATTCATTCGTATAAGCCCGCACATTGAAAACAGTTCCCAACACCTTTACATTCAAATCTCCGGTATGTACAATAAACGGTTTATGTTGATTCTTCTGCACCTCAAAATATCCTTCACCGGTCAAGTAAACATCTCGATTCTTATTCTTCATAAAAGAGGGATCATACTTCAGAACAGAGCCAGAGTTCAGATAGACTACTGAACCATCAGGCAACACGACCTTTGTTTGTGAGCCCAACGGCACCTCCATTTGACACAACACAACATCCTGGGAAATTCTCCACACATCATCCCACACATAATAGCATGCAATGGAAGAAGTTATCAGCAGAGCAATGAATGCCGCTATGCGACGTATAGACTTCCAAGTAATACGATGTGGTGATGAATGCCGCGAAGACGTGCTTTTCTTCAAATTAATCCTACGCAGTAGTTTCTCATAGTTATCAGCCTCTTCTGCAGCAAATCGTGGTATTAATAGTTTCGCATGAATTGCAGACAAGTCTTTAAACCTGTTCCTATAATGAATATCTGATTTCAAAAGAGTATGGAATTTCTGCATATCTTCTCCTGAAAGACTACCAGCCATGTAATCCATCATCCATTTATCAAATTCTTCATTATTTTCCTTCATGAACTTATGCTTTTAATATTCTCTTTATATAGAATACACACCTCATGCAGAAAACATTTATCCGAAGAGCATTTTTTTTCGTATTATTTTAGAAAATGTATTTTTCAAAAGCACAACCCACTACAAGCCAACAAGATAAAATATACAGAGCAAGTAGATAATTATTGCTCGATAAAAGATAAGAATAAAATAAAGACAGCCGGCCCAAAATGATTCTTCAATTTATCAAAGGCATTCTTTATCTGCACACGGACTGTATTCACCGACAAGCCACACTCATCAGCAATTTCCTGGGGGGAAAGATTCTTATAAAGGTATTTTTCAAATATAACCCGACACTTTTCCGGCAGTGTCTGTATAGCTGCGTGAACTTGCTTCTTTATATCTTCGACTTCCAACACTTGCAAAGGTGTTTCTCCACTCCGGCAATATTCTTCTTGAAACAGCAATAAATCTGCTCTGAATTCATCCAGAACCCGTTCGCGCGATCGTAATGAACGAATATAATTCAGGCAACCATTTTGCACGCACCGCAACAGATAAGAATGAATAGGGAATTCCAGACTGCCATGTTTATTCCATATATGAACGAAAACATCATTCACAATTTCCTTGGCAGCATCTGCATCAAAGATATATCCTGCCGCACAAGTACAGAGATAAGTAAAATAGCTATTATATAAAGCAGCAAATGCCCTCTCATCTCCTCGATTGATATTATCAATAACCGTTCTATCTATAATTATTGCTGCTGTCGTCTTGTGTGAATTCATTTGATTGATTTCAACGTCAATTTATTGTTTTCATAATATTCAAGAGGCAAATATAACTAATATTATTAATCTTGAAACAAGACTGGCATAAAAACAGCAAAGTGAATATTTATATCTTTTATAGTAAAAACAGGATGCTTTAGCCTTCTATATATACAAATCAAGTGCGAACTTCATGATTAAATCATGCAATTCGCACTTGATAATTATAGATATAGAGTCCTATCCCAGGAACGAAATCAGCACACCCGCCGCAACAGCCGAACCGATTACACCGGAGATATTACTGGACATACAGTAATTCAGCACATGATTCTTCGGATCATACTTCGTAGCAATCTCGTTACATACACGGCTTGCCATCGGCACAGCACTCAGACCTGTTGCACCAATCAGCGGATTAATCTTCTTCTTGCTGAACATATTGAACAGCTTCACAAAGAAGATACCGCCCGAAATAGAAAGTGCAAATGCAAGGAAGCCACCCACAACGATACCGATAGTTGTCCAGTTCAGGAATGCTTCACTCGTCATGGTAGCACCTACACTCAGCCCCAGGAAGATGGTTGCCGCATTCATGATACTATTGGCAGCCGCATCAAACAAACGGCTTGTATCAGAACCGATTTCTTTAATCAGGTTACCGAACATCAACATACCAATCAAAGGCACTGCCGTCGGCACAAAAAGGGCGACAACCGTAGTCACTGCTATCGGGAAGATGATTTTCAGTACACGCAGGTTCTTTATTTCAGTTTTCGAGGGGTAGAGTTTTTCCTGTTCCTTCATGTTAATCATCAGTTCCTTCTTAGAACAGAGCAACTTCACTACCAGCGGAATAATCACCGGCACCAATGCCATATAAGAGTATGCAGCAATGGCAATCGGACCCAACAGATGCGGAGCCAGCTTAATAGTCGTGAAGATAGCCGTCGGACCATCAGCACCACCGATAATGCCCAGTGCACCTGCCTCCTGTGGAGTGAAACCTATCATAACAGCACATAGCAGCACAGTGAAGATACCCAACTGTGCAGCAGCACCAAATATAGAGAGACGCAGGTTGCGAAGCATCGGGCCAAAGTCCGTCATAGCACCCACACCCATAAAGATGATAGGCGGCAGGAAACCTGTCTTAATCAACATATAGTAGATGAAGTTCATCAGTCCCAGGTCGTGCGCAATCTCATGCAGCGGCATTTCCCAGATGTTCTTCGCTATTCCGTTCACCATCACCATTCCATTCTGGTCCGCCTGGATAACCCCCATATCGCCGCCAGGAAAGTTGGCAATGAGCACACCAAAGGCAATGGGCACCAGCAGCAACGGTTCGTAGTGCTTCTTGATACCCAGATACAGCAGAACGAAAGCAATGGCATACATCACCAGAAACGACGGGTCTTCAATGATATTGCTGAACGCCGTCATATCGTAGAGTCTTGCAAATATTTCTTCCATCGCTGTTTATCCTATCTTCATTAATACATCATCTTCTGATACAGAGTCACCCGAAGTAACACAGATAGCTGTCACCGTTCCGTCAAAGTCGGCACGGATGGCATTGTAGGTCTTCATGGCTTCAATGTAGCAAAGCAGGTCACCTTTCTTCACCTTGTCGCCCACCTTCACCGGAGTTTCCTGGGCATTCTTCGTGAGGAAGAACTTGCCTTCCAGAGGAGCCGGAACGTCTTGTCCTTCACCTACGGGAGCTTCCACTTTGGCCGTGGCATCTGCGGGCAGGTCGATATCACCGTAAGCCACTGTCACGCGGTAAGCCTGTCCGTCCACCTGTACGGTGAGGGTTTTCGGTTTGGCATCATCCAGCGGGGATTTGTTAAGTTCCGCTTTCCGCTTCTCAACGTCTGCCAGGAAGTCTTCTTTCGCCTTACCGCTCTTATAAGCCTCGTATTGTGCCGGGTGCATGGCGTATTCGAAGAGTTCTTCGTCGTCCTCGCCCAAGTCCCATTTGTTCTCTTTCATCATCTTGCGATACTTGTCGAGCGCATCCGGATAGTTATCCTGCGGATTGCCTGTGAAGAACTTACGGCCTTCGCGTTCGGCTTTCTCTATAAGTTCGGGAGCCAGCGTGCCCGGCAACTTACCTGCCTTGCCCAACAGCATATCCCAGATGTCATCGGCAATCATACCCCAGCGTTCCTTGCCTTTTTCCATGGCAATCACGTTCATCATTGCCAGGTTCTTGACGTACTGGCTGAACGGAGTAACCAACGGGGGATAACCCACGCGCGGCCATACGTAAGCCACTTCATTGAACAGTTTGATGAGCAACTGATCCTGCGTCATGAATGGCAGGTTGCGTTTTGCCTTATATTTATTGATAGACTCCAGATTGGACTCCAGGTCGGCCATAAGGCTACCCATCATACCGCCCGGAAGTCCCGGACCGATCAGCAGGGAGTTCATCAAGCGGTTCTTCGGGCTGATGTACAGACCGAGGAAGTCATCCATAAATTCCTGGATGAGGGCGCGCACCTTCATATACGCTTCCATATTCACCTCCGGCACTTGGAAGCCTGCGTCTTTCAGCATTGCCTGCACACTCAGCAAGTCGGCGTGTCCCGTACCCCAGGAAAGCGGTTCCATGCCTACGTCGATGTAGTCGCAACCAGCCTCACATACTTCGAGAATACTTGCCATATTGAAGCCCGGACCTGCATGGCTATGATACTGGATAGGGATTTCGGGATGTGCAGCCTTGATATTAGCCACAATCTTGCCCAGCGATACCGGACGTCCGATACCTGCCATATCTTTGATACAGATTTCGTCGGCGCCTGCCTTGATGAGCTCTAACGCCATATTGGTGTAATATTCTACCGTATGGATGGGCGAATGGGTGATACAGAGCGAACACTGGGAAATCATTCCGGCTTCTTTAGCGTAAGCGATGGAAGGAATAATGTTACGGGTATCGTTCAGTCCGCAAAATGTACGGGTGATGTCCGTTCCCTGCACTTTCTTTACTTTATAAAACAGCTTACGCACATCGGCAGGCACGGGGCTCATGCGCAGGCCGTTCAGTGCACGGTCCAGCATGTGAGTTTGTATGCCGGCTTCGTGGAACGGCTTCGTCCACGCACGTACAGCCTTATTAGGATTCTCACCAAACAATAAATTTACCTGTTCAAAACCTCCGCCGTTCGTTTCTACGCGGGCAAAACAGCCCATCTCAACAATAGCGGGAGCAACCTTCACCAGCTGGTCTACGCGGGGCACATATTTTCCGGCACTCTGCCACATGTCCCTGAATACCAGGCTGAACTTAATTTCTTTTTTCATACTAAATAAATAGATGTGTGTTTTTTATTAAAAGATTATCATTTTATTTTCTCGACTTTAGCCACTTTACCCTTGCCTTGTGTCACCACCGTTACAGCGGCACTGATAGCAGCCAATATATTTCCGGGAATCGCTGCGGGACCTTGCGCACCTTTCTTATCCGGCACCACCTCTTCGGGGGCATACTTGTTAACCAGAAGGATAAGTCCTTTACCTAAGTAGATTACAATCAGCAGGATACAGAACACTGTTACCATACCTACCACCATCAGCATAAGCGCTGTATTGATATTTTCCATATTATAAATTATTAGTTATTCGGCCTGTTTTACGAAAAATCGTCCGAAATTAGCGAATATTTATAGAAGAAAGGCAGAAAAAAATGATAAAATATGCTAAAACAAAAGTTCCCGTACTGCCGGAAGGGGCTGTACGGGAACTGATTATCACAAGTCGGATGCTCCAAAACGGAGGTTAACGAAGCACGGGGAAGGTTATCCTAACGGATCTTCTTCTAAGCCACCTTCACCGGAGCCACCGCCAGGATTGCCGGAACCGCTGTTTCCAGTGTTAGTAGAGGCTTTTCCCCATTCTTCCCAACAGATATTATTGTCTATCATGCTGCGGGTAGTGACTTTATTATTCACGTCTCGCTCCACCTCAGGAATGAAACGAACACGTACTCCGTTAATCTGTTTAGCACTTACTTCCTTAGCAGTCTGCACACCTTGTTTGTTAGCTGCTGCTGTATAATAGAAAGTACCCACACCATCTATCTTCACGGTACGCCCTTGCGCCATATAACCCGCAAGCACCACACCCAGATTCTTGATGATAGCGTACGCATCACCGCGGGTCACGGTAGAAAGCAATGCCAATTGGTCTGCCACCTGATTGCTTGTGATGGGTTTGCCCCAGGTTATGGATTTAGGATACCACAAACCGTTGATTTTCTGTTGATTTTTCTTATAAAACATAATTAATAAGGTATTAAATGATTAATGAATAAACTGTTTCTCCTTTGAGATAATAAAAAAGAATTTCATCGCGAGGCCTCAACGATTCAACTTTTCGTTTTTCTCAGATTCGATGTTGCAAAGTTATGGAGAGAAACAAGGAAAAGCAAGAAAACGGTATCTACAACCATTTTAAGCAAAACACTAATAATCAACACACTACAAAACAATCACATCTACAGGACAGAAAAGATGGCGAAAGTGAAGAAATTAAGGATTATCTGTACATCTCTACAAGCATAGAGTGTAAACCATTGATAATGAACATAGGCTTACCTGAATATCTCTACCAACGGCAGATACATGTAAAGTTTTATCACAATCCATCTTAAAGCACAAAAAATAGCTTTTTTCAAAATTTACAGCAAAAAAACGTCCTCAGGAGTACTTCTGAATGGGTATAACCAAAGATAACGACTTTGATAGTCTCAAGTAACGACTGAGGGTACCTCAAGTAACGACCGAGGTGGCCTCACATAACGACTGAGGGTACCTCACTAAAGCTAAGAGATTCTGAGGTGTCTTTCTGTTGAGATAATCTACCTTAAAAGGGAATCACTATCACCGTAAAACATCAGGTATCAGAACCTCCCAATAACTGCATCCACCGTCTCCCCCAGTAGAAAAATCAAGAGAAAGAATGCATGCATAGGTTTCATCATCAATCAATATGTTTACTTAATCTGGAACACACAGATTAAGTATCCTCTCTATAATAAAGACACAAAACAGGAAGAAGCCGACTAACTGTCGTCAACTTTCCTCCCCTTTCTTTTGTTCTTTCAACAAGAATGAACTACTTTTGTGACACCCGCGAGTCAACTATATTGTTTACTTTCGCAGGCGTGAACTAATAAAACAGAATGGGTTATGGAAAATGTAAAGAGAATACCTTATGGCGTTTCTAACTTCGTGGAAGTAGTGGAGCAAAACCAGTATTATGTGGACAAGACGATGTATCTGCCTCTATTGGAACAGCAACCCAGCAACCTTTTCTTTATCCGTCCGCGCCGTTTTGGGAAAAGCATTTTCCTGAGTATGCTGCGGGCGTATTACGACATTGCGCATAAAGAAAAGTTTGAAGCACGTTTCGGGAAATTGTGGATAGGACAGCACTCTACACCATTGCAAGGAACATTCCAAGTAGTTTTCCTCGACTTCTCACGCGCCAGTGGCGGAAGCGGTTCACTTGCTGAAAACTTCGACCGCTATTGTAGTATGGTGATGGATCTTTTCGGCATGTCCTATGAAAGTTGGTATTTCCCCGGATTCGCCAAAGAGATGAAAGAGCAGCCCGATTTCGTCAGTAAGTTGAACTACCTCAACCTCCATGCTGCAGAAACCGGCGCACACCTTTACCTCATCATCGACGAATACGACAACTTCACCAACGTAGTCCTCAACGAGCAGGGGAACGATATTTATCATGCCCTAACCCATGCCAGCGGATTCTATCGCGAGATATTCAAAAAATTCAAGGGTATGTTCGAGCGCATCTTCATGACCGGTGTCAGCCCCGTAACCCTGGACGACCTGACCAGCGGATTCAATATCGGATGGAACATCAGTACCGACTACCAGTTCAACATGATGCTGGGTTTCAGTGAAACTGACGTGCGCGAAATGTTCCTATATTATAAGGAAGCAGGACAACTGCCGGCAGACACCGACATTGATGCAATGATAGCGGAAATCAAGCCGTGGTATGACAACTACTGCTTCGCTGAAGAGAGTCTGGAACGTGACCCGAAAATGTTCAACTGCGACATGGTACTCTATTACCTGCGCAATTATATGAACCTGGGAAAATCTCCTAAAGAAATGATAGACCCCAACACCCGCACGGACTACAACAAGATGAAGAAACTCATCCAACTGGACCGCCTGGACGGAGACCGCAAGGGAGTGCTGCGCCGCATCACCGAAGAAGGAGAAATCGTCACCAACCTGACAATTACTTTCCCGGCAGCCGAAATAGCCAATCCGGAGATATTCCCCAGCCTGCTGTTCTATTACGGCATGCTCACCATCACCGCTACCCGCGGGCAGCGTGTAGTTCTCAGCATCCCCAACAACAACGTGCGCAAGCAATATTACGACTTCCTGTTGGAAGAGTATCAGAACAAACGATATATCAACCTGAACAACCTGACGGACTTATTTGACGGAATGGCCTACGACGGACATTGGCGCGAAACCTTTGAGTTCATTGCCCATGCTTATAAAGAAAACTCTTCCGTGCGCAGCACGATTGAAGGCGAACGCAATATCCAAGGCTTTTTCACCGCCTACCTCAGTACAAACGCCTATTATCTGACTGCCCCCGAAGTAGAATTAAATCACGGTTACTGCGATATGTTCCTGATGCCCGACCTGCTACGCTACGATGTGAAGCACAGCTACATACTGGAACTGAAATATCTCCCCTCCAAAGACTTTGAAGCAAAGGCCGAAGCGCAGTGGCAAGAGGCTGTAGAGCAAATACATCGCTACGCAGCAGGTCCTCGGGTGCGACAGTTCATAAAGGACACACAGCTTCATTGCATTGTAATACAATTCCGAGGTTGGGAACTGGCACGCATGGAAGAGGTATGACAGCATAAAACAAGAAATCATTTGATATTTCCTTTGAGATATTGGAGAAAGGGGCATATTATGTAAAATATTTATCAGCACCTCCCAATAACCGCATCCACCGTCTCCCCCTCCTTGAACAACGTCTCATCCTCCTGCACCAGCCTCTTCTTCAACCGGAACTTCTGTTGCGAAACCGAAGCAGGCGACACCGCAATAAGCGTAGCCACCTGTACATTCGTGAAACGCAGACGCATCAGCAGGCAAAGTTGCAAGTCGGCAGGCGTCAACGAAGGGAAACGTTCAGTGAGCCGCCGGGTGAAACCATCGTACACACGGTCGGCGAGTTGAGACAAGTGTTCCCAGTCTTTATCGGAAAGGAATTTGGGCTGGCGGCGCAGACGTTCCACCACGTCGTCACGGTCTATCAATGTGGAGGTAAGAGTCTGTACCTGGCTATCAAGCAGACTGATGCGCTCGTTCCGTTCCTTCAGCAATTCCGCTTCGCGGGGTAAAGGGCGATTTTCATAATCCTTAAGACGTGTACGAAGGGACTCATTTTCATCACACAGCAGATTGCCGTGCACCATGAGATTGGTTAATGACCGGTGTACTTCTTCCCGTTCCTCATCTGTCAGCGACATCTCCTTCAGGCACTCCTGCAATTCATTCTTTTCCAGTTCATTGTTGCGCAGGCGTTGTTCATTCTCGCTCAAATCAATAAGATAGCGGCGGTGCTTACGGTCGGTCGAAAACTTGATATCTCTTATGGAAAGCCATACGTTCAGCCCTATCATCAATGCAGTAAATGCTCCCAGGAAGAATTGCTTCCGCTTGTCGGCAGGCATCAAGCGGACGCGCTTTCCACCGGAGAGCTCTTTTACCCGATCATATTCCCGGTGCAAATCCGCCAACAAACGTACGGCATGAGCACTGTCGGCCGCACCGATATTCGCCAGCGAGTCGGCACGGACAAGGGATTGTTCATAATTCAACAGGGTTGGATTGGCAGGACTTGAACAGGCTGTCAAAATCAGCAGGAAAAACAAGGAGAAGAGAAAATGCATAGGTTTCATCATGGTTCGATGTGTTTATTTTATTCGGAGCACAAAGATAAAGCATTCTCCCCACAATAAAGACAGAATGCAAAGCTTTTACCCACAAAATTGTTTTATGTGATAAATTTGTATTTCTTTGTACAATCATATAAATCATGGCAACGAGCCCTCATCATTACTACTTATGAAAAACAAGAAGATTTCTTTACTGGGAGCCGGCCTCCTGTGTGCTGCTACTGTGTTTGCACAGAACACAAGTCCGCAACCCTCTCCACAAGAGTTCATTACGCGGGACAGCAACATCAGTCTGCCCGCCATCTACCAAATAGATGGCGAGAAAGAAGCGAACCCTCATGCAGTAAAGGTAAGGAAATCGTACTGGCAGGAGCCGATGAACGGAGCACCTACTATGCCCTGCAGAGTTTTGCACAACTGATAAAAGACGGCCAATTGCCCAAAGTGAAAATAAAAGATTATCCTTCCGTGCGTCGCCGCGGTGTGGTAGAAGGTTTCTACGGAACTCCCTGGAGCCATCGGGCACGCCTCAGCCAACTCGAGTTCTACGGCAAGAACAAAATGAATACCTATATATACGGCCCGAAAGACGACCCGTATCATAGCGCCCCCAACTGGCGCCTGCCCTATCCCGAAAAAGAAGCCGCCCAATTGCAGGAGCTGGTGATAGCCTATCATTCTGTCATCCTGAACGCAGTGAAGGATCTCCTCCCTATGCATTCAGGTGAGTAGATCCTTCACTGCGTTCAGGATAACAGAGCGATAAACTATTTCTATTCTGATACAGCCTCACATGACAGAGGCTTTTTAGAACTCGCTCGTGAAATGGAACTTAATATGTTTGAAGTCCATCTGCGCCATTTGCAGCACATATCCGCTATCCGCCAGAAAGACATCCCTCCCCTCGCGGTCTTTCGCCATATACTGATACTTACGTTTCTTGAATGCCTCCAGTTCTTCCTGGTCATCACTCTCTATCCAGCAAGCCTTATACAAACTCAACGGTTCCCAGCGGCACTTCGCACTATATTCATTCTCCAGACGATACTGAATAACCTCGAACTGCAACTGTCCTACCGTTCCGATAATCTTCCGGCCATTAAACTGATTGACAAACAACTGTGCCACACCCTCGTCCATCAACTGGTCGATACCCTTGGCAAGTTGTTTCTGCTTCATCGGATCGGCATTCTCGATATACTTGAACATCTCCGGTGAGAAGCTCGGTAAACCACGGAAATGAAGCATTTCCCCTTCCGTCAGCGTATCGCCAATCTTAAAACTCCCGTTATCCGGCAAACCGATAATATCGCCTGCCCAAGCCTCGTCAACCGTCGTCTTACGCTGTGCCATGAACTGTGTGGGCGAAGAAAAACGCATTGTCTTTCCATGACGCACATGCAGATACGGTGCATTACGCGTGAATTTGCCTGAGCAAATCTTGCAGAATGCGATACAGGAACGATGGTTCGGGTCGATATTCGCCGTTATTTTAAAGATAAATCCGGTGAATTTCGGTTCATCCGGTTCTACTTCACGTTCTTCCGCCTGTACGGGACGGGGGCTTGGAGCTACCTCCACAAAGCAATCCAGCAATTCCTGCACACCGAAGTTATTCAGTGCCGAACCGAAGAATACCGGAGCCAACTCTCCTTTCAGATAGTCTTCTTTATCAAATTCAGGATAAACCCCGTCTATCAATTCTAACTCACCACGCAACTTGTCCGCCAATTGTGCACCGATTTGCTTGTCCAGTTCCTCGGTATTGATATCTACCACTACCTTCTCCGTAACCACCTGCTTGGAAGGTTGGAAAAGATTCAGATTCTGCTCATAGATATTATAAACCCCCTTGAAACGGACACCGCTCTCGATAGGCCACGTCAACGGACGCACATGGATGGAAAGTTCTTCCTCCAATTCGTCCAGCAAGTCAAAAGGGTCTTTCGCTTCACGGTCCATCTTATTGACGAAGATGATTACCGGTGTATTACGCATACGGCACACTTCCATCAGCTTACGCGTCTGCGTTTCCACACCCTTTGCACCGTCCACTACGATGATAACGCTATCTACAGCGGTCAGCGTGCGGTAAGTATCTTCGGCAAAGTCCTGGTGACCGGGAGTATCGAGGATATTAATCTTATAATCTTTGTAATCGAACTCCATCACAGAGGTGGTTACAGAGATACCACGTTGTTTCTCTATATCCATCCAGTCAGATGTAGCCGTTTTCTTTATCTTATTGCTCTTTACGGCACCAGCCACCTGAATCTGCCCACCGAAAAGCAACAGCTTTTCAGTCAATGACGTCTTACCGGCATCCGGATGCGCGATAATCGCAAAGGTTCGTCTTCTTTCTATTTCGTTATTATTTGCCATATATAAATAGGTATAATATTATTATTGGGCATTCAGTTTATCAATACATACTTTCAGGCTTTCTTCCCAATGTGGGATATGAATCCCGAAAGTATTTTTTATCTTTGTCTTATCCAATACTGAATAATGCGGACGTGGAGCCTTTGCCGGATATTCATCCGTATGCAACGGATTAACCTTGCAAGTCGTAATGCCTGCAATGCGGTGAATGGCAACCGTAAAGTCATACCAGGAACATACGCCCTCATCACTAAAATGATAAATGCCCGGTACAATTCCCCGATTAATGGCCGCATAAATGGCAACCGCCAGGTCTTTCGCATATGTCGGTGTACCAATCTGGTCGAAAACAACTCCTAAAGATTCACGTTCACGTCCCAGACGAATCATCGTTTTCACGAAGTTGTTTCCATAAATAGAGTATAACCAGGCAGTACGAATCACCATCGCTTTTTCACAGTTCTGCATGACTTCCTTCTCTCCTCCCAATTTAGTGAAACCATAAACGGAATTAGGACATGGGGTACAATCTTCTTTATAAGGTATATGTGCTGTACCATCGAAGACATAGTCTGTAGAGACTTGTATCATTGCCGCAGCATTGGCCTGTGCAGCACGTGCCAGTATTCCCGGAGCCTCCTCGTTCAGTTTGCGGCATAATTCTTCGTTTTCTTCCGCCTTATCAACTGCCGTAAAAGCGGCACAATTCACTACGACATCAATCTGATTGTCGGCAATACATGCCTGTACAGCTTGTTCGTCACAGATATCCAATTCCTGTACGTCAGTAAAAAAATAAGTGTGTTGCGGATTCTCTTTTGCAAGAACTTGCATCTCGTTGCCAAGTTGTCCGTTGGCTCCGGTTACTAATATTCTCATCTCTATATTTAGATTCAATTAATTACAATTCACGATTGAAATGACTGTCCATCACTTTATCACTCTTCCAGCTTCAACTCCCCCTTCTTATCCTTCTCATTATAGTTGGCAAGCAAAGATATGAAACTGCTGATAGACTCTATCGCCTTCGCCGTTCCCGGCGTGATTTCCTTCTTCTGCAAACGCAGCAGCAAAACGCCATACAAAGCCTCAAAACATGTTTCCAGCTCCGGTTCATCCTTCTTTCCGCTCTTTTGGCGCAACTCTACAATAAAGGGCAGGGCTTTGAAATAAGCCGCACTATAATAAGGGTACTTGGGTGATGATAACAATTCGCCATGCAACTCCGTCAGGTTTATCACTACATTACGGTTGATTTGCAGATGCCCTTTCTCCTTCACACCTTCGATACGCATCATATCAATCAGATTTCCATACCATTCCTCCAATGCAGGGCGCTCTTCTTCGGGATAACGGGAAATAATATTTTCGCGGATTTTATCTATATCGCAACCGTTGGCACGTATCAAATCTTCCACCTGCCACATATATATAAGGTATTCTGCGATATTCTTCGCTTTCAGTTGTTGTGCTATCTTCATGATTTTATGTTTCGTCAGTAAAGTGATTCGCCCATCAGCGTAAACACCAATCCAAACACAGACACAACAATGACAATGCCTCCGATGATACGGTTCAATATCCAGATGCCGCGCAGGTTGAATTGTGTACGGACTTTATTCACAAAGAAAGTAATGCCAAACCACCATGCCAGTGCCCCCAGTGCAATAGCCAGGTATCCGGTGACCGCCTCAAACACCAACACCCCTTCGCTGACAAAGGCAAAGCGTGCAAAGAGTCCGATAAACAGGAAAATAATAAGTGGATTGGATAGTGTGACGGCGAATGCCGTTATGAAGTTATGAAAATAAGAACCTTTATTGGTAGAAACAGGACGAATGGACGAGACGGGATTACTGCGGAACGTATAAATGCCAAATGCCAATAGCATGATGCTTCCGAACAACTGCAAATAAAAAATATTTTTATTGACGTAATCGAATACGAAACTCATTCCGTATCCTGTCAGCAAGGCGTAGGCAATGTCACTCAACGAAGCTCCCAGTCCCGTTATAAAACCATACCAACGCCCTTTGTTCAGCGTACGCTGAATGCACAGCACGCCAACAGGCCCCAGCGGTGCAGACACAACTACCCCGATAATAAAGCCCTTCCATAATATATCGAATATGGTCCTTATTTCAATCATGGCTGCAAATATCGTACTTTTTTGTGAGACGAACCAATTGTGTTAACGTTTTTTCGACTGAGAATTGCAATAGCCGACTTTTTTCATGACTTTTTGATTATATGAAGATGAAGTTAGCAAAGCAGATACGAGGATTTTTTATTCTATTTCTTTCTCTCCCCCAACGATTTTATGTATCTTTGCGCCAAAGAAAAAAAGCCGGTATCTCTTGTAAGCGCTTCTCAGCCTTTTCCGGAGTACCCCAAGCATAAATCATAATTCATAAATCATAAATATTCAGTATGATTCTTTTTTTCAAGACCCCATCCAAGAGCGTGATAGCCGTAGAATGCGACCACGTACTTTCCCAGGCAGACATCGACAAACTCTGCTGGCTTTTTGGAGAAGCAACCCCCGAAAGTGAAGACAACCTGAAAGGACATTTCGTAGGTCCACGCCGCGAAATGATTACCCCCTGGAGTACAAACGCTGTAGAAATCACCCAGAATATGGGACTGGACGGCATTATCCGTATCGAGGAGTATTTCCCCGTAAAAGATGAAAACGCTGACCGCGACCCGATGCTGCAACGCATGTATAAAGGTCTGGATCAGGAAGTATTCACCACCAACCGTAAGCCGGAACCAATCATTCATATCGAAGATTTGGAAGCTTACAACGAAAAAGAAGGCCTGGCACTCTCTAAAGAAGAGATGGACTACCTCAAAAAAGTAGAGCAAGACCTCGGACGGAAGCTGACAGACTCCGAAGTATTCGGTTTCGCACAAATCAACTCCGAACACTGCCGCCACAAAATATTCGGTGGAACGTTTATCATCGACGGTGTGGAGCAAGAGTCTTCCCTCTTCCAGATGATTAAGAAAACAACCCAGGAGAACCCAAATAAAATTATTTCAGCATATAAAGATAATGTAGCTTTTGCCGAAGGTCCGGTAATTGAACAGTTTGCTCCGGCAGACCACTCCAAGCCCGACTTTTTCCAGGTGAAAGACATCAAGAGTGTTATCTCATTGAAAGCTGAAACACACAACTTCCCCACAACCGTAGAACCCTTTAACGGTGCATCTACCGGTACAGGCGGTGAAATCCGCGACCGTATGGGTGGTGGTAAAGGTTCATGGCCCATTGCCGGAACTGCTGTCTACATGACTTCATATCCCCGTACGGACGAAGAACGTCCCTGGGAAGAAATCCTGCCTGTACGCCAATGGCTGTACCAGACTCCGGAACAGATTCTGATTAAAGCGTCCAATGGCGCCAGCGACTTCGGTAACAAATTCGGCCAGCCGCTGATTTGCGGTTCCGTGCTGACTTTCGAGCATAAAGAAGGAGAAGAAGTTTACGGATATGACAAAGTTATCATGCTTGCCGGTGGTGTGGGCTACGGTACTAAACGCGACTGTCTGAAAGGCACGCCCGAAGCCGGAAACAAAGTAGTCGTTATCGGTGGTGACAACTACCGCATCGGCTTGGGCGGTGGTTCCGTATCTTCCGTAGATACCGGACGCTACAGCAGCGGTATCGAGCTGAACGCCGTGCAGCGCGCCAACGCCGAAATGCAGAAACGTGCCTACAACGTGGTGCGTGCCCTCTGCGAAGAAGAAACAAACCCGGTGGTATCCATCCACGACCACGGTTCGGCAGGACACGTGAACTGCCTTTCTGAATTGGTGGAAGAATGTGGTGGTGTAATTGACATGAGTAAGTTGCCTATCGGTGACAAGACCCTCTCCGCCAAAGAAATCATTGCCAACGAAAGCCAGGAACGCATGGGCTTGCTCATTCAGGAAGAAGCCATCGAACATGTGCGCAAAGTAGCCGAACGTGAACGCGCCCCGATGTACGTGGTAGGTGAAACCACCGGCGGCCACCGCTTCGCTTTCCAGCAGGCTGACTGTGTACGTCCGTTCGACCTTGCCGTTGAACAGATGTTCGGTTCGTCTCCCAAGACTTACATGATAGACAAGACCGTAGAACGTCACTACGAAATGCCGAAATACGAGCAATCCAAATTGCACGAATACCTGACGAATGTATTACAATTGGAAGCAGTTGCCTGCAAGGACTGGTTGACCAATAAAGTGGACCGTTCCGTAACAGGTAAAATTGCCCGCCAGCAATGCCAGGGCGAATTGCAGTTACCATTGAGTGATTGTGGTGTGGTAGCTCTCGACTATCGTGGCGAAAAAGGTATTGCCACTTCACTGGGACACGCCCCGCAGGCTGCGCTTGCCGACCCGGCAGCCGGTTCGGTGCTTTCCGTGAGCGAAGCATTGACCAACCTTGTATGGGCCCCGCTTGCCGAAGGACTAGACAGTGTATCACTCTCCGCCAACTGGATGTGGCCTTGCCGCTCACAGGAAGGCGAAGATGCGCGCCTCTACACTGCTGTGAAAGCTTTGAGTGATTTCTGTTGCTCCCTGCAAATCAATGTGCCTACCGGAAAAGACTCTCTGTCCATGACACAGAAATACCCCGACGGCAGCAAAGTGATTTCTCCGGGAACAGTAATTGTTTCAGCAGGCGGCGAAGTTTCAGACGTAAAGAAAGTGGTTTCTCCCGTTCTTGTTAATGATGAAAAGACTACGATTTATCACATCGACTTTAGTTTCGATACATTGAAACTGGGTGGCTCCGCCTTTGCACAATCATTGGGCAAGGTAGGCGATGAAGTG
This sequence comes from uncultured Bacteroides sp., assembly GCA_947071285.1. Lineage (GTDB taxonomy): Bacteria > Bacteroidota > Bacteroidia > Bacteroidales > Bacteroidaceae > Bacteroides. The sequence continues at coordinate 28,756 of CAMTFK010000001.1, forward strand.
CCTACAGTGCAGGATGCCGAATACTTCCGCGACGCTTTCCTTGCCGTACAGGAACTGGTGAACAAAGGCCTGATTCTTGCCGGTCATGACATATCAGCCGGTGGTCTCATCACTACCCTACTGGAAATGTGCTTCGCAAATGTAGAAGGCGGTATGGAAATCAGCCTTGACAAAATGAAGGAACATGACCTCGTGAAACTTCTGTTTGCCGAAAACCCGGGTATTGTTATCCAGGTGAGCGACAAGCACAAAGACCAGGTGAAGCAGATATTGGAAGATGCCGGTGTAGGCTTCGTGAAAATCGGTAAGCCGACCGACGAACGCCATATCCTTATCACCAAGGATGATGCCACTTACCAGTTCGGCATCGACTATATGCGCGATGTATGGTATTCGACTTCTTATCTGCTCGATCGCAAACAGTCTATGAACGGCTGTGCCAAGAAGCGTTTTGAAAACTATAAAATGCAGCCGCTTGAATTCGCTTTCATGCCGGGCTTCAAAGGCAAATTCTCACAATATGGCATCGACCCGAACCGTCGCACACCGACCGGTATCCGCGCAGCTATCATTCGTGAAAAAGGCACGAACGGGGAACGCGAAATGGCCTACTCCCTTTATCTGGCAGGCTTCGATGTGAAAGACGTAACTATGACCGACCTTATCAGCGGACGCGAAACACTGGAAGACGTGAACATGATTGTTTACTGTGGTGGTTTCTCCAACTCCGATGTATTGGGTTCTGCCAAAGGTTGGGCAGGTGCATTCCTCTTCAACCCGAAAGCTAAAGAGGCACTCGACAAATATTATGCACGCGAAGACACACTTTCACTGGGTGTGTGCAACGGTTGCCAGTTGATGATGGAACTAAACCTCATTACTCCTGAACATAAAAAACAAGGCAAGATGTTGCATAATGAGTCTCATAAGTTCGAATCCAGATTCCTCGGCCTCACCATCCCGACTAACCGTAGCGTTATGTTCGGTTCGTTGAGTGGGAGCAAACTCGGTATCTGGGTAGCTCATGGAGAAGGTAAATTCTCATTGCCGTATGATGAAGACAAATATAATGTGGTGGCTAAATATAGCTATGATGAGTATCCCGCCAACCCGAACGGTTCAGACTTCTCGGCAGCCGGTATAGCCAGCGCCGACGGACGTCATCTGGCTATCATGCCTCACCTGGAACGTGCCATCTTCCCATGGCAGAATGGTTGTTACCCGGCAGATCGCCTGCACAGCGACCAGATTACTCCGTGGATGGAAGCCTTCGTCAATGCACGCAAATGGATAGAAGAGAAAACTAAGTAATTTCTACGAATATTCAAATAAAGCAAAGGCGCAGGTTATAATTTACAACTTGCGCCTTTTTCATGTAAACTATCAGAGAAATAGACCATTATTATTCTGCTATCATTTTGCTTTTATCAAACAAAATGCATATTTTTGCGTTAATTTCACAAATGCCCCCAATAACAAAACGACCGTAACTGTTATGAGAAAATTTGTCCTTTTCTTTTTATTCATATATATATCTTCCCTCTGCATCGCCCAAACATATAAATATCTTGGCGTAGAAGATGGATTGAGCAATCGCAGGGTATATGCCATCCAGAAAGGTCCGAAAGGTTATATGTGGTTTCTTACGCATAATGGCATCGACCGCTATGACGGAAAAGACTTCAAGCAATACCGCCTTATAGACAGTGAGGTAGAAGTTAACTCAATGCTGAATCTGAGTTGGCTCTATGTAGGTGTAGACGGAACTCTGTGGGAAATAGGCAAAAAGGGAAGAGTATTCCGCTATGATAGTACGCACGACCGCTTCCAGTTCGTATACAAGTTACCGGACGAAGTGGTGAAAGGAAATCCTTCTCCCGTAAGCTATGGTTTCATTGATACCAACAACGTAGTATGGTTGTGCAATGAAGAAGCGCTGTACCTGTATGATACCAAAATAGGAAAGACTACCGTCATCAAGAATCAGATTGGTGAAAGCATTACCGATATCGAACAGATTGACCCCGAACACTATTTCATTGGTACGGATGACGGCATACATCATGCTGAATTAAAAAATAATGTCCTCAGCCTCTCTCCTTGCGAAAAGCTCGATAATCTGAAAATGCAGGTCAATGAGCTATTCCTTCACAAAGAGAGCCGCAAACTTTTCGTAGGGACCTTTCAGAGAGGTGTCTATGCATATGACATGAATCTCCATCAGACCATCAAACTCAATGCCGGCCTGGAAGATGTAAGCATCACACGCATCAAAGCCTTCAATGATAAAGAGATATTGATAGCAACGGATGGCGCCGGTGTATATAAGATGAATGTGGAGACTTACAAGTGCGAGCCTTATATCGTGGCCGATTACAACAGTTATAATGCCATGAATGGCAACAGCATCTATGATTTCTATGTAGACGGTGACCGCATCTGGATGGCAAACTATCCCATCGGAATCACAGTGCGAAACAACCAATACACCAGTTACCAATGGATTAAACATTCCGTTGGCAACAAGCAATCGCTCATCAATGACCAGGTGAACGCCATCGTTGAAGACCATGACGGTGATTTATGGTTCGCCACCAACAACGGCATCAGTCTCTATGTTAGCAAAACCCAACAATGGCATTCATTCCTCAGTGTATTCGACAATACCAGTCTGACAAAGAATCATGTATTCATCTCTTTGTGTGAGGTTTCACCGGGTATCATTTGGGCAGGTGGATACAGTTCCGGCATTTACCAGATAGATAAAAGTCGGATGAAGGCTGAGTTTTTCACTCCCACAACTTTTAGCGGTAGCAATATCCGACCGGATAAGTATATACGTTCTATTATGAAATCATCCGACGGTAGCATCTGGTCGGGTGGCTATTACAACTTAAAGCAGATTAATTTCAATACTAAAGGAATACGGTTATATCCCGGTTTGAACGGTATCACGGATATCAAAGAAAAGGATGAACGGCACATGTGGATAGGTACTGTCACAGGCTTGAATCTGTTGGACAAGGAAACCGGTGAGTATCAATATATAGAGATGCCGATAGAATCTTTCTATATCAATGCGCTTTATCAGGATAAAGACGGTCTGCTGTATATAGGAACCAGTAATTCCGGACTACTTATCTACAATCATAAAAACAAGTCGTTCGAGCATTTCCATAAGGACAATTGTGCCCTTATCTCCAATAACATATATACCATCCTTTCAGACGGAGACAAAAATATCCTGCTAAGTACCGAAAACAGTCTGACCAGTTACTATCCGACAGCAAAGGTATTTCATAACTGGACAAAAGAACAGGGATTGAAAAGCGACCACTTCAACGCAACATCGGGCACGCTTCGTAAGAACGGAGACTTTATCCTTGGAAGTACGGACGGAGCAATAGAATTTGATAAAGACATGATGATTCCACGCGACTATAAGTTCCAGATGGTATTCAGTGACTTGCGGGTATTCTACCAGACCGTTTATCCGGGCGACGAGAGCTCACCGCTGGAAATGGATATAGATGAAACAAAAACGCTGAGACTGAAGTATAACCAAAATATATTTTCACTAAAGGTATCTTCCATCAATTACGACTATCCTTCGCTACTTCTGTATTCATGGAAACTGGATGGTTTCTATGACGGCTGGAGTCGCCCGGAAAAGGATTGCCTGATACGATTCACCAATCTAAACCCTGGAAAATACACATTGCGGGTGCGTACCATCTCCAGTGAAGACCGACGGGTTGTTCTCGAAGAACGCAGTATGGATATCGTAATAGAGCAACCCATCTGGCTCAGTCTGTGGGCACTGCTGTTTTATGCGGCAGTCATTGCAGCAATTGTTATTATCGCATTGCGTATCATTATCCTGCGCAAACAGCGAAAAGCCTCAGATGAAAAGATACGCTTCTTTATCAATACGGCGCATGACATTCGTACTCCGCTGACACTGATAAAAGCGCCCCTGGAAGATCTTTATGAAAAGGAAAACCTGACTCCGGACGGACGCAGCAACATGAATACCGCCATACGAAACGTGAATGCCTTGCTGAGATTGACTACCAATCTAATTAATTTTGAACGGGCAGACACATATTCCGGTTCACTGTATGTATCAGAATACGAACTGAGTACGTATATGGAGGAGATGATAAATGCTTTCCGCGCATATGCAGATGTGAAGCGGGTCAGCCTGACTTATGAAAGTAATTTCCGATACATGAATATCTGGCTCGACAAGGACAAAATGGATTCTATTCTGAAAAACCTGATATCCAATGCCTTGAAATATACGCCGGAGGGTGGTAGCGTACATATCTTTACTGCCGAAACAGAAGATAACTGGAGCGTAGAGGTAAAAGATACGGGTATCGGCATCCCGGCTTCCGAACAAAAGAAGCTATTTAAAATACACTTCCGGGGCAGCAATGCCATTAATTCGAAAGTCACAGGTAGTGGCATCGGCTTGTTACTGGTATGGAAGCTCGTCCATCTGCACAAGGGAAAGATAAACTTCAGCAGTACGGAAGGTAAGGGTTCCTGTATCAAGGTTACCTTCCCGAAGGGAGAGAAATATTATCGCAAAGCCATTCACAGTCCGAAGCCGGGAAGTGAAAAAGTGGTTTATGCGGAATCGGGAGTACCTAAGAATGTCCCGCCCAGCACTGTATACGAAAATGTCCAACAGAAGCAACAGAATGGTGACCTTCCGAAAATCCTTATTGTTGAGGATAATGATGAATTGAGAGAGTATCTGCGCAATACACTGTCAGACAGTTATAACATACAAGTATGCAACGATGGTAAACCGGCGCTTGATATAGTCAAAGAATACATGCCCGACATGATTATTTCGGATATCATGATGCCTGAAATGCGTGGAGACGAATTGTGTCATATATTGAAAAATGATATTGAAACATCACATATTCCCATCATATTGCTCACGGCACTAAATAATGACCGGAACATCATAGAAGGGTTGAAAACCGGAGCGGACGAGTACATTGTGAAGCCTTTCAATATAGGAATTCTGCGTGCCACAATTGCCAACATTCTCACCAACCGTTCCTTGTTGCGGCACAAATATGCCAATCTGGAAGATGAGGAGGATGACGCAACTTGCCTCAACTGCTCCACCGATCTTGACTGGAAATTCATATCTTCCGTCAAGAAAAACGTAGAGGAGAATATAGACAATGCTGCCCTCAATGTAGAAATGCTCTGTGCTTTGCTGAATATGAGCCGCACCAGTTTCTATAATAAAATAAAAGCCCTGACCGACCAGGCTCCAGCGGATTATATCCGGCTGATTCGCCTGAAACGTGCAGCACAGTTACTGAAAGAGCAACAGCACAGCGTAACAGAAGTTGCAGAAATGACAGGATTCAGCGACGCGAAGTATTTCCGTGAAGTATTCAAGAAACATTTCAATGTCAGTCCGAGTCAGTATGCAAAACAAAAAGAAGATAATAATGATGATAAATAAGAGAACATGAATATTTACCTTGAGGCATTCGGCCTCTTTTCTAAAATAGGAGTTTTCACTATCGGAGGCGGTTATGCGATGGTACCACTGATAGAAGAAGAAATTGTAGATAAACGGAAATGGATTGCCAAAGACGACTTTATTGATTTACTCGCCATTTCCCAATCAACGCCGGGTATCCTCGCAGTCAACATTTCCATTTTTATCGGATATAAACTACGGGGCTTTCGTGGAAGTTTAGTCACTACTTTGGGCACAATTCTGCCTTCTTTCTTCATTATACTTGCTATAGCAATGTTCTTCCATAACTTCAAGGATAATGTGATTGTAGAACGTATCTTCAAAGGGATTCGTCCGGCAGTAGTTGCCCTTATAGCAGCCCCTACATTCAGTATGGCAAAATCAGCTAAGATTAGCCGCTACAACATCTGGATACCGGTGGTATCTGCCCTGATTATCTGGTTATTCGGCTTCTCTCCTATCTGGGTTATTATTATTGCTGGAGTGGGAGGATACTTGTACGGGCGGCTACGCCGTTCGTAAATTAAAAGTTGAGAATTGAAAATTTAAAATGGGTTGCACATCAATAACTAATAACTAATAATTGTTTCCATGCTTTATTTCCAGTTGTTTTATACCTTCTTCAAAATAGGACTGTTTGGTTTTGGCGGTGGATACGCCATGCTTTCAATGATACAGGGTGAAGTAGTCACCCGCTACGGATGGCTGTCGCCTCAGGAATTTACGGATATTGTGGCTATCAGCCAGATGACACCAGGACCTATCGGAATCAATTCGGCAACATATGTAGGCTTCACGGCTACGGGAAATGTGTGGGGTTCCATTATAGCTACGGTTGCTGTAGTATTTCCTTCGTTCATATTGATGCTGGCTATCAGCAAGTTCTTCCTGAAATATCAGAAACATCCCGCAGTAGAGGCGGTATTCAGTGGATTGCGCCCGGCTGTAGTGGGGCTTTTGGCTTCGGCAGCATTGGTGCTGATGAATACGGAAAACTTCAGTTCGCCTAAAGAAGATATGTATGCGTTTATTGTCAGTTGCATCATATTCCTGGTAGCATTTGTGGGAACCAGAAAATATAAAATCAATCCGATTGTGATGATTGTGGCCTGCGGAGCAGCGGGACTGATACTGTATTAAAAGAGGTGTTGCTTTATTCGGGCAAATAGTTATTCGCCCGAATAAAGCAACATCTCAATATATCTTCCTTATAATTTTACCTTTTTAGCCGCTGTTTTCGATTCATTATGCAGTCGGTCGAGCGCCGTCACTACATAGCGGTATTTAGTCTTACCATCCTCATAGGGCAACTTATAGAAATTATCCCGCGTGATGGCCATAATACGGGCAGGATTACTGATGTCCACTTTCTCTTTAGCATCAAAACGATAGACTACATATTGTACGGCACGATTCATTTCATCTTTATACTTCGGCTCTGTCCAGAACAGGATATATCCGTCTGCTGTCCATACAGGTTTCACCTTACGCACTTTGCCCGGTGCTTCATTATCCATAAATTCGAATACAGGCGGTAGAGCAGGATATTTATGATATTCCGCAATCAGAGCGTCGCGATACTTCCCGGCATTCTCCACCACAGCACTGGCAGGCCACTGGCAACTTCCGCCAATCGTCTGATAAGCACGCTGCAATGCCATCTTTCGTGGCAATTGATTTATGGATGGATTCTGCGGATCAGCATTCTGCACCGTATTCATAACAGATTGTCCGATGAACAAAGGGCGGTTCTCTGTATTCTTCGCCCACCACTTCACCAGTGTCTCATAATCGGCTGCCGGATGACCGATATGCCAATATATTTGCGGAATATTATAGTCTATCCAGCCTTCACGAGCCCAAAGGAGTACATCGGCATAAAGATCGTCATAATTCTGCAATCCATTGGTCTTGCTACCCAACGGATCACTCTTCTCATTGCGATAGATACCAAATGGAGAAATGCCGAACTTAACCCATGGCTTTAGTTCACGTACCGTTTCATGTATTTTCTTTATCAACACATTGACATTACTGCGCCGCCAGTCTGCTTTATTGGAGAAGCCGCCACCATAACGGGCAAAGCTGGCATCATCCGGAAAATCCACTCCCGGTTTAGGATAGGGATAAAAATAATCATCCATATGGATAGCATCCACATCATAACGGGAAACAATATCAGTTATTACCTTGCAGATATGATTGCGGCTTTCGGGCAATGCCGGATCAAAATAAAGCTGATCTCCATAAGTAACAAACCATTCGGGATGCTTCCTGTAAATATGAATAGAAGAAAGTTCGTTTTTCAGGGAAGTCTTCACACGATAAGGATTAATCCAGGCATGAAACTCCATACAACGCTTATGGCATTCTTCAATCATAAATTGCATCGGATCCCAATAAGGTTTCGGAGCCTCGCCTTGCACCCCCGTCAGAAAGCGGCTCCACGGCTCATATTGCGAAGCGTACAATGCGTCTGCCTCGGGACGTACCTGAAAGATAATGGCATTGATACCGGCTTCTTGCAAAGAGTTCAACTGGTTTATCAGAGTTTGTTTCAGTTTCTCGGTAGGAACTCCACGGAATTGCCCGTTGACAGCTTGTATCCATGCTGCACGAAATTCACGTTTAGGATATCTCTCAGGTTGTAATTGTGCCGCAACTCCCAAAGAAAGGAGCAAGGCGCATACGCATAAAAAGGTTCTCAGTTTCATTCTTAAAGTCTAAATTATTTTTTAGTGATTGCTATTGATAGGCCATTCCACAATGACGCGGGTACCTTGAATATAGTCAGCATCCAGATAAATTTTTCCATCCACAATATCCATTACCTGACGGGCAATGGAAAGTCCCAGTCCGGTACCGGGCGTAAAGGTATCCACTTTAAAAAAGCGCTCAAACACACTGTCTCTATATTGCGAATCGATACCGATACCTGTATCCTCTAAAATAAGGCGTACAACATTATGGGCTTTATCTTCCTCGCACCGAAAACGAATGACACCTTTCTCCGTAAATTTCACAGCATTATCCAGCAAAATGGAAAGCACACGCTTCATCCAGGCACGGACAGTCAGCACCACAGGAGCCTCCGGAGATGGTATCCATTGCATTTCAACCCCTTCTTTCTGTTTACCGCTGAATGTATCCATACATTCAAGACAGCAGGCATTGACATCAACAGTTTCTTTGGGCATATCTGCCGTCTGCGAATCCATATCAGCTATATCAATGATATTATCTATCAGTCCCAGCAGATAGGAACTGTTCCTCTCCACCTGGTCGGAATATTCACGGGCTTCTTCAACGTTCAATCCTTCTTCGGCAAGCAGAGCAGAGAAACCAACCACAGAATTAAGTGGAGTACGCAACTCGTGAGTGACATGTTGAATGAACGAACTCTTTATACGACTCATCTTCTGTATTTCCTTACCGGCAGCATCCAGCTTCCGGTTCATGGAAAGGGTACGGACATAGAGATAAGTAACCAGTAAAAGTAGTATCAAAATTACGCAACCTGTTGTAAACACAAGAACCAGGCGTTCACGGTTCATCTTATCACTCAGTTCCAGTTTCTCCATCTTCAGACGGTCCACTTCAAACTGCGCGGTATATTTGTTCAATTGCTCATCCATTTCTGCCGTACGGACGGAATCATTCAAGTGGGCGTACTCGGCAAAGGCATGGCAAGCTTCCCTGTAATTTCCAATCTGTTCCAACATAATAGCCTTCTGGCGATAATTGCCCGGATAGTAATTCCCCAATGAGTTTTGATAATCAATCAGCGAATCCATGTAGGATACGGCAGTACGTATATCCCCCAGTATCTGGCTGCACATAAGTTTGTACCCAAACCAGCTCTCCGGAGAAATATCCTCTTTATGCTTACGGTAATAAGCATCAGCCTCTTTGATATAAGATTCTGCGGCTGCTTTGCCCTTTGTTCCTAAAGCACCGATTACACGAAACTGATAATAACGCATATGCAGAGCCGCCCCTATTCCGTAATTTTTATTTTCAGTAGCCTTCTTCAACTGTTCCAGCCTATCCAGATAAGGAAGGGCATCAGCATAAGCCTGACGCGCCAAATAGGTTTGAATGATATTGAGAGATACAACATAAGCGTCACGATAGTATTTACCCTCCTCAAAGTGTTTCAAGGCACTATCATAGTATTCCAGACAAAGCTTCACGTTCTGGCCGAATATACGGTGATTATAACCTATACACATCTCACCGGATGCCATACCATATTTATCTTTCCGCTTCTCAGCATCCTTGGAGAGTAATTCGGTTTCCTGCATAGCTTCTTCCTGCATACCCTTCTCCGTCATTCGCTGAATATACTGCCGCCATGCCTGATAGCGATCGGTATTACGGTGGCAACGGTCGGCCCAGTCCATATATTCATAGGTAATCAGGCGCAGACTATCAATATTGCCCAAATCATAATAGTGGCTTGCAATGCAGGCATAAGCATCAGCAATTTGTGTCGTGTCTTTCCGTTCTTTCGCCAGTTCCAGAAAGCGCGTGCCCAAAGGAAGGAAATCCGGTTTGCCAGCAGCTTTTCGTGCACTGTCGGCAAATGACTTCAAATCAATGGTCTCTTGTCCGGTGATTGTCTCGAAACAACAGAGCAAGCATACCAAAGTTGCATAGAAGCATAATCGGGGGTATCGCATAAGGATGTTTGTTTTAAAAAAATCGCATAAAAATAATGCTTTTCCTGCTTGTATATCAGTAACTATTTAAAAGTATAACAAATCTTAACCTGCCAATCATTGTACATATTTGAACGACAGTGATTATCTTTGTAGCTTGTAATTCACTTTAGTGACTCTGATTATGACAAAAGATAACTCCATACTTATCAAAGGCGCACGCGTCAACAACCTGAAAAATATAGACGTAGAGATTCCCCGCAACAAACTTGTCGTCATCACCGGGCTATCCGGTTCGGGCAAATCATCCCTGGCATTTGACACGCTGTACGCCGAGGGCCAACGCCGCTATGTAGAAAGTCTCAGCAGTTATGCCCGCCAGTTCCTGGGACGTATGAGTAAGCCGGAATGCGACTTTATAAAGGGAATTCCGCCTGCCATCGCCATTGAACAGAAGGTAAGCAGTCGCAATCCGCGTTCCACAGTCGGCACCTCTACCGAAATCTACGAATACCTGCGTTTGCTGTATGCCCGCATCGGACGGACATTCAGTCCCGTAAGCGGAGAAGAAGTAAAAAAACATTCCACTGAGGACATAGTAAACTGTATGCTGAGCTATCCGGAAGGAACAAGGTATACTGTGCTGGCGCCAATATTGCTGCGCGAAGGACGCACGATGGAGCAGCAACTGGACATTGATATGAAGCAAGGCTTCAACCGCCTCGAAGTAAACGGAGAGATGGTACGTATAGACGAATACCAGCCGAAAGAAAAGGATACGGTTTTCCTGTTGATAGACCGTATGGTAGCATCTAAAGAAAAGGATGCAATCAGCCGTCTGACAGACTCTGCCGAGACAGCGATGTACGAGGGAGATGGTGCCTGCCTGCTGCGTTTCTATCAGGCCGATGGAACGACCAGTCTCTACCGTTTCAGCACAAAGTTCGAAGCCGACGGCATCACTTTTGAAGAGCCGAACGACCAGATGTTTTCTTTCAACTCTCCTATCGGAGCCTGCCCTGAGTGCGAAGGTTTCGGTAAGGTTATCGGCATTGACGAGCATCTGGTAGTACCCAACCGTTCACTCTCGGTTTATGATGGTGCCGTGGTGTGCTGGCGTGGCGAAGTGATGGGCGAATGGAAAGACATGGTGATACGTGGTGCGGAGAAAGCCGGATTCCCGATTTTCACCCCCTACTTTGAGTTGACGGACGAACAACGCCGGATGCTATGGGAAGGTACACCCTATTTTCAGGGTATCAATGCTTTCTTCAAGATGGTGCAAGAAAATCAGTATAAGATACAATACCGTGTGATGCTGGCCCGCTACCGTGGCAAAACGATTTGTCCGAAGTGTCACGGCACCCGTCTGAAACCCGAAGCCGGCTATGTACGGGTGGGTGGACGCAATATTTCCGAGCTTGTGGACCTGCCCATTACAGAACTGAAAACTTTCTTCGATAACCTGAAACTGGATAAACACGATACGGAAGTTGCCACCCGTATTCTTACGGAAATCAATAGCCGCATCCGCTTCCTGCTCGACGTAGGTTTGGGATACCTGACGCTGAACCGCCTCAGCAATTCGCTTTCGGGTGGTGAAAGCCAGCGTATCAACCTTGCCACATCATTGGGCAGCAGCCTGGTGGGGTCGCTTTATATCCTCGATGAACCGAGTATCGGACTGCATAGCCGAGATACCGATAAGCTGATACATGTGTTGCGCCAGTTGCAGCAATTGGGCAACACGGTGGTCATTGTGGAGCATGATGAAGAGATTATCCGTGCAGCGGATTACATTATAGATATCGGTCCGAAAGCCGGACGCCTGGGCGGACAAGTGGTCTACCAGGGAGATATGAAGGATTTGCAACCGGGTAGTGACAGTTACACCGTTCGCTATCTGCTGGGTGAGGAAGAGATTCCCGTTCCGGAGCACCGCCGTCCTTGGAACAACTATATTGAACTGACCGGAGCGCGGGAGAACAACCTGAAAGGTGTAAATGTACGTTTCCCGCTGAACGTGATGACCGTGGTGACCGGTGTCAGTGGTTCTGGAAAAAGTACACTGGTACGCGACATCTTTTTCCGTGCCCTGAAACGCGAACTGGATGAATGTAGTGAGCGCCCGGGTGAATTCGCCTCTATCGGCGGGGACCTTCAGAATCTGCGGAATGTGGAGTTCGTAGACCAGAACCCTATCGGCAAGTCGAGCCGTTCAAACCCGGTGACTTATCTTAAGGCTTATGACGAGATACGCAAACTGTGGGCAGAGCAACCGCTTGCCAAACAGATGGGCTATAGCGCCGGGCACTTCTCTTTCAACAGTGAGGGTGGACGTTGCGAAGAGTGTAAAGGAGACGGAACCATCACCGTAGAGATGCAGTTCATGGCCGACCTTGTGCTGGAATGTGAGACGTGTCACGGCAAACGCTTCAAAGCCGATACGCTGGAAGTGAAGTTCCACGACGTCAATATATATGATGTGCTGGAAATGACCGTCAACCAAGCTGTGGAGTTCTTTACCAAGCACGGACAAAAGAAAATCGTGAAGAAACTCGCTCCACTACAAGATGTGGGATTGGGTTATATCAAACTGGGGCAGTCCTCCTCCACCCTTTCTGGCGGTGAAAACCAACGCGTGAAGCTGGCCTACTATCTCAGTCAGGAAAAGGCGGACCCTACCATGTTCATCTTCGACGAACCAACCACGGGATTGCATTTCCACGACATACGCAAACTGTTGGAAGCATTTGATGCCCTGATACTTCGCGGGCATTCCATCGTTATCATCGAGCATAATATGGATGTCATTAAATGTGCCGACTATGTGATAGACCTTGGCCCGGAAGGTGGCGACAGGGGAGGAAATCTTGTTGCAGCAGGCACGCCGGAAGAAGTGGCGAAATGCGCGGCAAGCTATACAGGACAGTTTCTGCAAGAGAAATTACACGGGCAGGGATAGTGCCTATTGGCAGAGCTAACCCCTTTCCTTAGGGTTGTGAATTAGTAACAAGTGACAAGTATCCTTCACTGGTTTATATTTGACTTATAACCCTTCAGAAGTAATACACTATAAATAAAGTAATTACTGTCACTATTTTGCCAACGTTTTGCCACCGCTTTGGCAAAGTCTTGCCACTGCGATGGCAAAAGTTTGCCAAAGCGGTGGCAAAACGTTGGCATTTAGAAGTAGAAGCCGAAACCTACTTTCAAGCCGAACACCGAACGGTCACTGTTCACATTCCAATACACAGCAGGCTCAAGCGTCACCGTCTTCGTCAGGAAGAAGGCATAGCCTGCTTCTGCTCCAAATGAAAACTTGGTGTCGTCGCTTGTTCCCCAGTCCCAACGGTCCACATTGATGTCGGCACCCAGATACACGCCTACATTGCTGAAATAATAACGACCGCCTACGCCAAGGGTATAGACATCCGTATCCGAACCGCCATTATTCCAGGCAGCACCTGCATGTATCAACAATGCCACATTATCCAACAGGAACGCACCACCTTTGGCTTCAATGCCGAAAGAGGTCTTGTCCGTATCCGTGTTGTGCGACAGACCTAAACCTGAAATCGAGGGATTCAAAATCCACTTTCCTTTTTCAAACTGCGCCTGAGCAGCCACTGTGGCCACAAGCAGACATACGAGTAATGCTAATCTTTTCATTGTTACTTATAGTTTTTGGTGTTATTGTACTTTTCTTCTTCTTCACGACGCTTCCTCTGTAGCTCTTCTTTTTTGCGCAACACCAGCCAGAGAATTAACACGATCACATACGACGCCCCAACCGTGACGTACTTTTCCGTATCGCTGATGACTGTGTTACGCGGCAGAAAATAGGCAGCCGTGGCACTTACATAAATAAGCAGAGCAATCGTGATGCTTGTAGATTTCTTGAATTTCTTCATTACCTAAGTTTTTTAGTTGTCTTGAAATACCAGATATTGAACCAGATTACAGCTATTGAGGCAGACAGTATAGCGATACCGGAAACGAACCCGGGTCCCATCCCGAAGCCTTCGGGAGCTATACAGATATATGTTGTACAAACAGCCGTCATAAATATAGCCGGAAGATAGGTCACATAATAATAGTGTCCTTTCTTCTCACGCACCAGATAAACCGTTATCGCCCAAAGCGTAAAGACGGACAACGTCTGGTTGGTCCATGCAAAGTAGCGCCAAATCATGTCAAAGCCCTCTTTGTCGCGCAGGCTGTAAAGCAACAGCCCGATGGCGACGAGAAACATCGGGATACATATATATAAACGGCGGCGCATGGATTTTTGTTCCATCCCCAAGAAGTCCGCCACGATGAGACGGGCAGAGCGGAAAGCAGTGTCACCACTGGTGATGGGCGCAGCAATCACACCCAGTATGGCAAGCACACCGCCCACAGCGCCAAGCCAGTTCTTGGTGATGGCATCTACCACCACAGCGGCATTATTTTCACCCATCCCATTTTCATGGAAGAAGTAAGTGGCGGCGGCAGCCCATATCAGGGCAACGATGCCCTCGGTAATCATGGCGCCATAAAAGACGGGGCGACCGTGGCGTTCGCTCGTCATGCAACGTGCCATCAACGGACTTTGCGTAGCATGAAAACCACTAATAGCACCACAAGCAATGCTGACAAACATCATAGGAAAGATGGGAAGCGCAGCAGCATCGGGGTGCGTGTTCTGCAACCCGTCCCAGATTTCCGGTAAGGCGGGGTGCTTCACATAGAGCATCACCAATATGCCCACAGCCATAAACAGCAGTGCGGCAGCAAAAAGCGGATATATCTTGCCGATAATCTTATCAACAGGCAACAGGGTGGCAAGAATATAGTAGATGAACACCACGACAATCCAAAAAGTAGCGTCCATATAGTCAGGCGTCAACTTAGCCAACAATCCGGCAGGACCGGCTACAAAAACAGCTCCCACCAATATCATCAGCAGTACGGTGAAACCACGCATCACCTGTTTGGTAGTCATTCCCAGATAACGGCCTATTATCTCCGGCAGACTTTCGCCGCCATTACGCAGGGAGAGCATGCCCGCCAGATAATCGTGCACAGCACCGGCAAAGATGCTGCCGAGCACAATCCACAGATAAGATGCGGTTCCAAACTTGGCTCCCATGATAGCACCGAAGATAGGTCCCAATCCGGCAATATTGAGAAATTGTATCATGAAAATTTTCCAAGTGGGCAGAGGAATATAGTCCACCCCGTCAGCCTTAGTCAAAGCAGGTGTCTTGCGATCGTCAGGACCGAAAATACGTTCAACAAAACGCCCGTAAAGAAAATAGCCAGCTATCAACGCCAGCAGGCAGAGTGTAAATGTAATCATGGCGTGTCAATTGATTAATTTTAATGGTCACAAATGTAACAGTTTCTTAGGAAACTGCACAACTTTCTCGGGTGTTTTACTTATCTTCGCCGCTAAAAATAACAGAAAAAAAGAAGTAAATGACAGATATATAAATCCATCATATCATGAAACAGCTATTACTTACTATACTATTCATAACATTTATCCTGCCCCTTGCTGCGCAATCCGTCGGTGAAACACCTGCCCATCCGCCCAAATACGAGGTACGCGCCGCCTGGGTGACTGCCGTCTATGGGCTGGACTGGCCCCGTTCCCGTGCCACCACTCCCGAAGGCATCCGAAAGCAAAAAGCAGAGCTTATCGAAATACTGGACCGGCTGAAAGCCGCCAACTTCAATACCGTTCTGTTTCAGACACGTACACGCGGTGACGTGCTCTACCGTTCAAAGATAGAGCCTTTCAACTCCATCCTGACCGGAAAGATTGGTGGAGATCCCGGATACGACCCATTGACTTTTGCTGTGGAAGAATGCCACAAGCGCGGAATGGAATGTCATGCCTGGATGGTGGCTATTCCACTGGGCAACCGCAAACATGTTACTTCTTTGGGTAAAGAATCCGTTACCAAAAAGAAAGCCTCTATCTGTGTGCCTTACAAACGGGAATATTTCCTCAATCCCGGACATCCGGAGACGAAAGAATATCTGATGAACCTTGTTCGCGAAGTAGTGACGAACTACGATGTGGATGGTGTTCACTTCGACTACCTGCGCTATCCGGAAAATGCTCCGCGCTTTCCCGACGCTTACGATTTCCGCAAATACGGTAAAGGCCGCGACCTTGCCCAATGGCGCCGTGACAACATCACTGAAATAGTCCGCCACCTCTATAAAGGTGTGAAAGCCCTGAAACCGTGGGTGAAAGTAAGCACCTGTCCCGTAGGCAAATATCGTGATACTTCGCGCTACCCCTCCCGCGGTTGGAATGCTTTCCATACTGTTTACCAAGATGCGCAAGGTTGGTTGGGCGAAGGCATTCAGGACCAGATATATCCAATGCTCTATTTTCGTGGCAATCATTTTTATCCTTTCGCCCTCGACTGGCAGGAACAAAGCAACGGGCGCCAAATCATTCCCGGTCTGGGCATCTATTTCCTCGATCCCAGCGAAGGCAACTGGACACTGGACGAGGTGGAACGCCAGATGAACTTTATCCGTGCCCATAAACTGGCAGGACAAGCCCACTATCGCATGAAATACCTGATGGACAACACGCAAGGATTGTACGACGCCCTGGAAGAAGACTTCTACACCGCCCCTGCCCTGCAACCCGCCATGCCCTGGATAGACAATGTGCCGCCGACAACTCCCACTCACCTCATTGTCACCCGGCAACCGGATGGATATACCCATTTAAGTTGGATGCCTTCTACGGATAATGATAAGCGCAATGTGCCGACTTACGTCATCTATGGTTCGGATACCCATCCGGTAGATACATCCAATCCGGAGAATATCATTGCTCAGCGTGTACAAGGAACGGAATACACTTATGCTCCCGTACGTTTGTGGACGGCAAAGAAATACTTTGCAGTCACTGCCGTAGACCGTTGCGGCAACGAGAGCGAGGCGTGCAGATAAATCTTAAAGTTCCGGCTATATCCGCATGTAAGCTCTATACCTACTTTGGGGAGTAACCGGCGTCAAAGCCAGGTAACCGGAAGACACTCTGCCGTTCTCCACTATCAGAGGATAATCCTTTGTATCCTGCTCATGCTGTGCCCGTAGCGCTTCATTAGAAGGGTAATAATCAATAGAGAAAAAGCCCTCACTGCCTGGAGCAACGAAATTTTTGTAAAGTTGATGCGCAACAATTCCCATCGTCATGCGCACGTTGACTTCAACATGTGGATGGATGGCATATGGGTGTTCGCCTTCCTGCCGGCAAACCATCATATCCACCCCCAAAGGTCCAGCGTACGATTCAGCATAAATAGTCTCAAGCCCTTTCTGCAAGCACTCGCGTATATTTACCACTGCCTGCAAAGGAACATATTGTTGTAACCACTGTTCTACCTCTGCATCCGAAATCAGGATATTTCCATGGTAAGCACCTTGCTCGTTGGTAATGAACCGTGAATAACCAGTGAAAAGTATCTTTCCCTGGCCGTTGGAATAGAATTCCATAGCAAAATCCCCCACCTTATTATATACAGGCTCCACAATGACAGCCCCATGTTCATCCAGTTCACGTTTACACCAATCGGTGGTAGCTTTTGTAAGTCCACGGCGACACCAGCGCAATCCTTTTCCACTACCCGACCATACCGACTTAAAGACATAACTTTCACCGAAGCCTTTAGCTACCGCATCAGAGAACTCCTCCTTTCCATTCCCTTCCACCAGACGGTGTTTCCCACAAACATAGTCCACTTTATGAACATCAAAAATAAGACAAAGGAATATTGTGTGGATGCGGGAAGACAACCCACGATATTCACAAAGATCATCCTTCGTCGGTAGTTTCCACTCTGCAATGCCACCCTTCAGCATACGCTTACGAAAAGCCGGATTCCATCCCCACGGCATAATCTGAGATTCTGTGTAATCAGGTAACTCCGGTTCGGTAACCAACTGTACAGAGAGCGAAAACACATTCTTCATCATCTTCAGGAAATCAGCATTATAAGCTGAAGGGGCAAGCACTGCACTGCCGGGCTGAGCATACCAGATAGGTAATATAGCAAGATCTTGAGCCATACGGCGGGCAGAAGCGGGAGCCATATAGTTTTCTTCATTGTTAGCCATTGCCATGTCTGTGTCAGGGTTAAATACGTAGAGTTTCATACAATATATTGTTCTTAATTAGGTTTGAGGGTGCAAATTTACATAATATTTGCCATCTCTACTTTGCAATTCTATAAAAAAGACGTATATTTGTCGCCCGATAAACCGAATTTAACAGCATGGAAGCATTCTACCGCACACACGCCTATCTTGTTGAGCATACCAATGCCCCTGTTCGCCGTGACCTCATGGATGAGATCAACTGGAACGACCGCCTCATCGGTATTAAAGGAACGCGTGGTGTAGGTAAAACCACGTTTCTGTTGCAATACGCTAAAGAGAAATTCGGAACCGACCGCTCCTGCCTTTTCATTAATATGAACAATTTCTACTTTTCCAATTTCAGCATCGTTGATTTCGCTTATGAATTCCAACGCCGTGGTGGGAAAGTGTTGTTGATAGACCAGGTGTTCAAGCATCCTGACTGGAGCAGGGAACTGAGAATGTGTTACGACCGTTTTCCCAACCTTAAAATCGTCTTCACCGGTTCGTCCGTGATGCGACTGAAAGAGGAAAACCTGGAACTGCGTGATATAGTGAAGAGTTATAACCTGCGTGGTTTCTCTTTCCGTGAATATCTGAACCTGCAAACCGGAATGAAGTTCCGTGCTTATACACTGGAAGAAATTTTGAGCAACCACGAACAGATTGCCAAAGGCATCCTTTCGAAGGTACGCCCACTGGATTACTTGCAGGACTATCTGCACCACGGTTTCTATCCGTTCTTCCTGGAAAAACGCAATTTCTCGGAGAATCTGCTGAAGACCATGAACATGATGGTGGAAGTAGATATCTTGCTTGTCAAGCAGATCGAACTGAAATATCTTCCGAAAATAAAGAAACTGCTTTATATGCTGGCAGTAGACGGTCCGAAAGCACCGAATGTAAGCCAGTTGGCAAACGATATACAGACATCCCGTGCCACGGTGATGAACTACATTAAATATCTGGCAGATGCACGCCTCATCAATATGGTATATCCGAAGGGAGAAGAATTCCCCAAGAAACCATCGAAGATTATGATGCACAACTCTAACCTGATGTACTCCATCTACCCCGTGAAAGTGGAAGAACTGGATGTACTGGACACTTTCTTCGCAAACACCTTGTGGAAAGACCATAAAGTGAACAAAGGCGACAAGAATATGTCGTTCCTGGTGGACGATGTGATGCCTTTCAAGATTTGTCCGGAAGGAATGAAGATTAAGAACAATCCCGGCGTCACCTACGCCCTGCACAAAGCGGAAATAGGAAGAGGGAATCAGATTCCACTCTGGATGTTCGGCTTTTTATATTGAGATTTATTCACTTAATAATAATTCAATTTAGTTATGACTAAACAGAAGAAATTCATTACTTGTGATGGTAACCAGGCTGCTGCGCATATCTCGTATATGTTCTCTGAAGTAGCTGCTATCTATCCCATCACTCCCTCTTCTACGATGGCTGAGTACGTAGACGAATGGGCTGCCGCAGGACGCAAAAACATCTTCGGCGAAACAGTATTGGTACAGGAAATGCAATCGGAAGCCGGTGCTGCCGGAGCCGTTCACGGTTCACTGCAAGCCGGTGCGTTGACTTCAACGTACACTGCATCTCAAGGTCTGTTGCTGATGATCCCGAATATGTACAAGATTGCCGGTGAATTCCTGCCTTGCGTATTCCACGTATCAGCCCGTACACTGGCTTCTCACGCTCTGTGTATCTTCGGTGACCACCAGGATGTTATGTCAACCCGTATGACAGGTTTCGCTATGTTGGCAGAAGGTTCTGTACAGGAAGTTATGGACCTCTCCGGTGTTGCTCACTTGTCAACTATCAAAGCTCGTGTACCGTTCGTTAATTTCTTCGACGGCTTCCGTACTTCTCACGAAATCCAGAAGATCGAGATGTTGGAAAACGACGATCTCGCTCCGCTGATTGACCAGGAAGCTTTGGCTGAATTCCGTGCCCGCGCATTGAATCCGATGAATCCGGTTGCCCGTGGTATGGCTGAAAACCCCGACCACTTCTTCCAGCACCGTGAATCATGCAACAACTACTACGAAGCAGTTCCTGCTATTGTAGAAGAATACATGAATGAAATTTCTAAAATCACAGGACGTAAATACGGCTTGTTCGATTACTATGGTGCTGAAGACGCAGAACGCGTAATCATCGCTATGGGTTCTGTAACCGAAGCTGCCCGCGAAGCTATCGACCACTTGATGGCTAATGGCGAAAAGGTAGGTATGGTTGCCGTACACTTGTATCGTCCGTTCTCTGCTAAGCACTTCCTGGCTGCTGTACCTAAGACTGCTAAGACTATTGCAGTTCTTGACCGTACGAAGGAACCGGGTGCTAACGGTGAACCGTTGTACCTCGATGTAAAAGACTGCTATTACGGTGCAGCCGATGCTCCGGTAATCGTAGGTGGCCGTTATGGTTTGGGTTCTAAGGACACTACTCCTGCTCAAATCATTGCCGTATTCAAGAATCTGGCTATGCCGATGCCGAAGAACCACTTCACTATCGGTATCGTAGACGACGTAACCTTCACTTCACTTCCTCAGGAAGAAGAAATCGCATTGGGCGGCGAAGGCATGTTCGAGGCTAAATTCTACGGACTGGGTGCTGATGGTACAGTAGGTGCTAACAAGAACTCTGTGAAAATCATCGGTGACAATACCGACAAACACTGCCAGGCTTACTTCTCTTACGACTCAAAGAAGTCAGGTGGTTTCACTTGTTCTCACTTGCGTTTTGGTGATACTCCGATCCGTTCTACATACTTGGTAAACACTCCGAACTTTGTGGCTTGCCACGTTCAGGCTTACCTGCACATGTATGATGTAACCCGCGGTTTGCGCAAGAACGGTACATTCCTGCTGAATACAATCTGGGAAGGCGAAGAACTGGCTAAGAACCTGCCTACCCGCGTGAAGAAGTATTTCGCTAAGAACAATATCTCTGTATACTATATCAACGCAACTCAGATTGCACAGGAAATCGGTTTGGGTAACCGTACCAATACAATCCTGCAATCTGCATTCTTCCGTATCACAGGCGTAATTCCTGTTGACCTGGCTGTAGAGCAGATGAAGAAATTCATCCAGAAGTCTTACGGTAAGAAAGGTGAAGATATCGTAAACAAGAACTATGCTGCCGTTGACCGTGGTGGTGAATACAAGCAATTGACCGTTGATCCTGCTTGGGTTAATCTGGCTGACGACGCTAAGACTGAAAACAACGATCCTGCATTCATCAACGAAGTAGTTCGTCCGATCAATGCACAGGACGGTGACTTATTGCCCGTATCTGCATTCAAGGGCATCGAAGACGGTACTTGGTATCAAGGTACAGCTAAATACGAAAAACGTGGTGTAGCTGCTTTCGTTCCCGAATGGAATGCTGAAAACTGTATCCAGTGTAACAAGTGTGCTTATGTTTGTCCTCACGCTTCTATCCGTCCGTTCGTTCTGGATGCTGAAGAGCAGAAGGGTGCAAACTTCGAAATGCTGAAAGCTGTAGGTAAGGCATTCGACGGTATGACATTCCGTATCCAGGTTGACGTTCTCGACTGTCTGGGTTGCGGTAACTGTGCCGACATCTGTCCGGGTAATCCGAAGAAGGGTGGCAAAGCTTTGACTATGAAACATCTGGAAAGCCAGTTGAACCAAGTTCCTAACTGGGATTACTGTGCTGAAAAGGTAGCAAGCAAGCAACACTTGGTTGACGTTAAGGCTAACGTAAAGAACTCTCAGTTCGCTACTCCGTTGTTTGAATTCTCAGGCGCTTGCTCCGGTTGTGGTGAAACTCCGTATGTGAAGTTGATCACTCAGTTGTTCGGTGACCGCGAAATGGTAGCTAATGCAACAGGATGTTCTTCTATCTACTCCGGTTCAGTACCTTCTACTCCTTATACTAAGAACGAAAAAGGTCAAGGTCCTGCTTGGGCAAACTCTTTGTTCGAAGACTTCTGTGAGTTTGGTTTGGGTATGGAACTCGCTAATGAAAAGATGCGCGACCGTATCGTGAAACTGTTCAACCAGATTCTGGAAGGCGAAAATGCTCCTGCTGAAGCTAAGGAAGTATTGAAAGCATGGATTGAAAACATGTACGATGCAGACAAGACTAAAGAACTTGCACCTCAAATCGAGGCTATCATCGAGCAAGGCATCGCTGCCGGCTGCCCGATCAGCAAGGAACTGAAAGGCTTGACTCAATATTTAGTAAAACGCAGCCAGTGGATCATCGGTGGTGACGGTGCTTCTTACGATATCGGTTACGGTGGTCTCGACCATGTAATCGCCAGCGGTAAGGACGTTAACATCCTGGTTCTGGATACTGAGGTTTACTCTAACACAGGTGGTCAGTCTTCTAAGGCTACTCCGGTGGGTGCTATCGCTAAGTTTGCCGCTGCCGGTAAGCGTGTACGTAAGAAAGACCTCGGTTTGATGGCTACTACTTACGGTTACGTTTACGTAGCTCAGATTGCTATGGGTGCCGACCAGGCTCAGACTCTGAAAGCAATCCGCGAAGCTGAAGCTTATCCCGGACCGTCACTCATCATCGCTTACGCTCCGTGTATCAACCACGGTCTGAAGCTGGGTATGGGCAAGAGCCAGGCTGAGGAAGAAAAGGCTGTTAAGTGCGGTTACTGGCACTTGTGGCGTTACAACCCGGCTTTGGAAGCTGAAGGCAAGAATCCGTTCCAGTTGGATAGCAAAGAACCGGATTGGGCAGGATTCCAGGACTTCCTGAAGAGCGAGGTTCGTTACTCTTCTGTAATGAAACAATATCCTACGGAAGCTGCTGAACTGTTCCAGGCTGCTGAAGACAATGCTAAGTGGCGTTATAACAGCTACAAGCGTCTGTCTAAAGGAAACTGGGGTGCAGATGCCGAATAATTTCGATTATTGAAATAAGAAATAATAAACTCTAAGAAATAAAGGCTGCACCGCGAACCGGTTGTAGCCTTTATTTGTTTCTAAATAAAATTTAAACAACGAACATTATGATTGGATTTATCATTTGGGTCATCGGTGTAGTACTTGCCATAAAGGCTGTACTCGAAATTATGAGATGGAATGTGGATGGAGTGAAAAAACTATTGGTTGCCATCCTTGTATTGCTGACTAGCTGGATAGGTCTGGCTGTCTATTACTTCTGGGGAAGGGAAAACTTGCCGCAGATGTTGAAATAAGCAAGTATTGTTGTAAACTGTAGTATCTCAAATTTCCCTCCTCCCCGGGAGAAGAATTTGAGATACTATTTGATTGATATTATTGACTGATAACTGTTCCTATCAGTTCCAGGACTTCCTCTTCCGTTCCACTGAACGGTCCATAGCTTTGCAACTTCACCGAACACATGGCGGCAGCAAAACAACCGGCCTCCTGATAAGAAGCGCCTTTATTACGCATATACAAATAACCAGCCATATACGTATCCCCACAACCGGTGGCATCCGCCACGTTCTCTACCGGATAGGCAGGAATTTCATAAAAACGATTGTCCACGTAAATAAGCGAGCCTTTATCTCCTAAAGTCAATAAAACTTCCTTCACACCCCAAGTAGCCAGTTTGAGTGCGGCATCATAAGGGTCTGCGCACTGCGTAAGCATTTCCATCTCATGTTCATTGGCTTTCAGGATATGGATATACTTCAGAGCTTCCTCCTTTTCAGTCCAATCCACCGCCAGCACTTCTTCCCCCTGCACTTCACGCAAGTAGCCTTGCACATCAAGAGAAAGCAAACCTTTGCCCGCAAGAGATTTAATGACCTCCAACGAGAAATCATCCGCCAACAGACTACCCAAGTGGTAAATGCGGGCATTCACATCCTGCAGACTTTCAACCGTGAAAGGATCTGCTTTTGCTGTCACCCGTTGTTTCCGTTCGTTGGTATCCTCACCATAGATATTCTCAAAGCAGATGGAACGGGCACTGGGAAGCACTTTCACTTCGATGTTTTGTTTCCTCAAATCGTCCACCACCGACATCTCGCTATCCGCCAGGGCAGTGACAAGTTGGAATCCTTCCGTACTCAGATGTTTGATGGCATGTGCAAAATAGAAAGATGTTCCTCCCGGCATGTGCACTGTCTTTTTCGGAGTAACTACTTTATCCAAAGTAATATATCCAATGCAACAAAGATTGTATTTCATAAAATGTCTATTCCTGTTTCAGACTACAAAAGTAGGCAATTATTATTGTTTCCTCCCCCTGTAAAGCTATAAATTCTTTCTCTTTAAGAAATCCGTAGGACTTTCACCGAATTGCTCCTTGTAACACTTCGTGAAATAAGAAGGAGAAGAGAAACCAACCTCATAGGCAATCTCCGCAATCGTCATCTCCGAAGAAGCAAGCAGAGAAGCCGCCTTTTTGAGGCGAGCCTGACGCAGCAGTTCATTGGGCGCATAGTTGGTGAGTGACTTCAACTTACGGTAAAGTTGCACGCGGCTCAATCCCATATCCTTGCCCAAGTCCTCTACATTCAGTTCCGCGTCTCTCATCTTCTCTTCCACAAGAGCCTTGAAACGGGAAACGAAATCCTTATCCATATCGCTGATATTCTCTTTCGCCAACGTCTGGTTATCACCGAAGAACTGTCGAAGCTGACGACGGGAATCTATCAGATTACGGATACGGGACAAGAGCAATTGCGAATTGAAAGGCTTGGAGATATAAGAGTCCGCACCTCCATTGTATCCCTGGATGCGTTGCTCGTCGAGCGAACAGGCAGTGAGAAGGATGACAGGGATATGGCAAGTCTGCAATTCCGTTTTCAGACGGCGGCAACACTCCACACCATCCATACCGGGCATCATTACATCGGAAACAATCACGTCGGGGACGTACTTCATGGCAAGGCGTATGCCTGTAGCTGCTTCCGGTGCGTCCAGTACCTGATATTCTTCGGCGAGCAGCGTCTTTACATAATGACGGATATCGGCATTATCATCAATAACCAATACTGTGGGACGTCCCGTTGCTCCTGCCTCCTCTTCATCAGCCGATAACTCGCTTTCTACTAACGTAGCGGAAACTTCCGTCTCTCCGGCAGGCAGCGTCACCACGGTAGGATGATATTGAGAAATGCTCTGAGCCGGAAGAAGGACGGTAAATGTCGTTCCCTTTTCATCACTCTGAGCAGTGATTTGCCCGCCATGCATTTCTACAAAGGCGCGTACAAGAGCCAGTCCGATGCCTGTGCCCGCCTGATGACCATCTATCTGATAGAAACGCTCAAAGATGGCATCCACTTCCTGGGAAGAAACGTAGCTGCCGGAGTTGAAGACGGAGAAGCGAAGGCTCGCGACATCGGCTTGCAGGCTCACGACTATCTTTCCATTCTCAGGGGTATACTTCACGGCATTGGACAACAGGTTGAAGTAGATGCGCTCCATCTTCTCGCAGTCCGCCATGATGCGGAAATCCGCGTCGGGCATGGCTTCGAAGGAGAAAGAGATATGTTTTTTCAGCAGGGCCATGCGGAAGGAATCGTTCCAGCTACGAAAATTGCTCAACAGGTCGAAAGGCTCCAGATGGAGTTCCATACGCCCGTTCTCTACTTTACGGAAATCGAGGATTTGATTGACGAGACGAAGAAGGATATTAACGTTCTTCTTCATCAGTTCCAATAACTGACGGGAATGCTCCCCGAGGGATTTATCAGCAAGAAGCTGGTTAATGGGGTCGGCAATCAGCGTCAGCGGAGTACGAAAATCATGAGAAACATTGGTAAAGAACACCAGCTTGGCGTGAGTGGCCGCTTCCAATTCATGGGATAATTGTTCCAACTGCTCCTTTTGCTGGATAAGTTGCTCCTTCTGTTGTGTCAACTGTTGCTTCTGTTCTTCGAGTTTCTCCTTCTGCCGGGAGAGTTTCCGATTCAGGCGGTTCTTGGTGCGTAGCGAAAGGTAAACGGCAACCAACAGACCGACAACCAACAGGAGCACTAACAGACTACCGAACAGCACCACCTGCTGCGTAGCATAGCGGTCAAGATAATGATTCATCTTTCCGTTCAGCGTCTCTATTTTTCCGTCAAGGGTGGCGATATGCGTGGTCTGCATCTGCATAATCTGGGCATTGGTGCTGTCCACAGCAGAGGTATTTAATATCGTTTCGCGCGGGAAGTCACGTTTATTCAGAATGTCCATTGCAATCTGTATCACCCGGTCGCCACCGGTGGGATAAATAAATGTGGCATCCAGTTCGCCCTTCAACACCTGTTCCACACCATATCCTTCGCCGGACAGGGCATCCGTACCAATGAAACGCATCTCCCCCGCCCTGCCTTTCTGCCGGGCAACAGCGTAGGCACCTGCCGCCATACGGTCGTTCTGGGCATACACCACATCTATCTGAGGGAAGTGCGCCAGCAGCGTATCCATCTTCTGTCCAGCCTCGGAACGTAACCATCCGGCATCTTCGCGTCCCAGGAGCTTGATGCCGGGGTAAGGGGAAATGGCAGAGACAAAGCCCTGATGTCGGTCTATCGCCGATGTGGAACCGGTCAAGCCTGATATTTCCACTACATTTCCTTTTCCCTGGAGCATATTAACCACGTAGCGGCCTATCGCTTTTCCTATCTCATAATTGTCCGCACCGATATAAGCGGTATATTTATCGGAAAGTATCTTGCGGTCGAAGACAATAACGGGAATGCCACGGTCGTATGCTTCTTCCACCACCGGGGTGATGGGGGCGGCTTCGTTGGGAGCGATGACTAATAAGTCCACCCCTTCCTCAATGAAATTGCGGATGTCCTCTATCTGACGGGCATTATCATCCTTCACGGTGCGGATGTCGATTTCCACTTCATCATAGAAAAGTGCTTCGCGCAGCATCTCGTTATTCATCTGGTGGCGCCACTCATCGTCGCTGCACTGGGATACCCCGATACGGAAACGGGGTTCATGCCGGGCGCACGAAGCTACCAGCCCGAAGAGGGAAAGTAAAGTTAGCAACAAGTAAACATTGTATCTTCTCATTGTCTTTTCGGTTGTTTTAAGTATCATAGAGAAATCAGAAACTCAGTCCTTTTTCACGACCGTGATTATAGACGTCTTCCAGTCCGTTGCCTGCAATGGTATAGAAATCGACTCCCATCTCTTTCAAATCATGGTCAGGCTTTATAAAACGGATGGTGGAGTCATTAATCCGGGCAGGGACTTCTTCATCTGAGAAGAGATCAAAAGTCACTTTTTCTTTTTCTGTGCAGATGCAGATAATCTCTTTGTATCCCAATTCGGCAAGGGGAACAACGGGACAAATGGAAGTGTAACTACCGTCTACGTACGGTTTATTGTTGATAAATGCGGGAATGTTCCAGGCGTGAAGCATGCGGGTGGTGGCATAGGCCACTTCATTCAGGTTTTCTTTGGTCAGTAGCGCAGTCCGCTCATCCGAATGGGTATCGAACATCTGCAATTCGAGATTCTGGTTTTTCCATTCCGGTTTATGGCGCAGGGCGTTTATCAGCAGCATTTGTCCCAGGCGTCTGGCTCCGTCCGATTGAGTGACTTGGGCGGCTTCTTCGTTTTTCACAAAACTGGTTGCCACTAACAGGCGGGCGGCTTGCGGGTTCCACAGATTGTCCTTAATCTCTGCCGACAACCGTTGAATGGATTGCAACATGGCACCGCTTTGGTTGCCTTCAGCCTGACTCGTTGTATATCCGTCTCTCCACAAGGAAAGGTCTAGTGCACTCACTTTATTAAATGCCGCAAAGACTGCTATCAAAACGGAAGAAGAGCAGGATGCATACGCTTTCGCCCTTATTCCTTTCTCCTCAAAAGCTCTCAGAACGCCATGCGTAAACACATTCTTATATCCACCGGACATACAACATATAGCGATATCATCCATATTTTTTAGGGTATTAGTATCGCAAATATAAAAAAATATCAGATGTATTGTTACCTGTTTCGTTCAAAAAGCTCCTTATTCGATAGAAATTCAATTGGGGTAGAGCAGAAAGGGCACCTCTTATCAAGTGAAAACGCACGGCTTTCTGAATGAAAGATAACTATGCGTTTATCTGTTTTGCATAGTGAGTTATCCCGTTAAAGCAACAGGATTATCAAGTGTTGACAGTTGTCAGTAAACTTACTGACTACCGTCAACAAGTTTACTGACAACTGCCAACATATCGGCTGACAATAGTCAACACTTGATAATTCATAAGGCAGAAGAGGAGAAATGATAAGGCAAAAGCGGAGAGTTAGCTATCTGATTTAGCAGTCTATCATTGAGCAGTCAGTTCAATCACACGGCTCTGAGTTTGTCCTAAACCCAATACATCCAGACCGACTTTCATCAGATAATCACCGGAATATACTTTTCCATTAGCTACCAATCCGGAAGTTACAGCAGGCATCAGGTTGATTTCCTCCACTTTATACTGTTTGTTCGGGTCCAGACCTTGCAATTTCACCGCCAGCAGCTTTTCCTGAAAGCGCGGATGAATGTCATAAGCAAACAGAACCGCCTTGTTTGTATCTTTACTTACATAGTTCAGCGCCATATGATTCCCTTCGTATGGAGAAACCAAACGATACTGGTCACCGTCCATTATGGCGTTCTGGAGACGTTTCCAGTTGGCTACCGCTGTCTGGCAATAAGTCAGTTCATCGGCAGTAAGTTCTTTCAGACCGATATCGAAACCAAGTTTGCACATGGAGGCCACGTCGGTGCGGAACTTTATGGAAGTCGCCTTGTTCCAACTCGTCACATGGGCATCCATAGCCTTTGCAGGAAAGAACTGGGAGAAGCCCCACTGGATATAAACACGTTCCACCGGATCGGTATTGTCACTACACCAGAATTCCGTAAAGTACTTCAATGCTTCATAATCGCACCGCGCACCGCCACCGGAGCAAAGCATCATCGGTACATTGGGATAATTCGCCTTTACACGTTTCAGAACGTTGTATATACCACGCACATGGTCTATATAAAGTTGTCCCTGTTTGTCTTTCAGATAAGCAGAATAGATATTGGTGATGGGGCTGTTACAATCCCACTTGAAGAAAGCGACATCGGGATTTTCCTGCATAATGTTTTCTACAACACCATATACATAATCCTGCACTTTGGGGTTGCTAAGATCCAGTACCAACTGATTGCGGTAATAATACGTTTCGCGGTTAGGCAGTTGAATGGCCCAATCCGGATGTTTCTCAAAGAGTTCGCTCTTGGGGTTCACCATTTCCGGTTCAATCCAGATGCCGAACTTCACATCCGCATCTTTGGCAGCTTTTACTAAGGCGGGAATACCACCGGGCAGTTTATCATGGGTCACTTCCCAATCGCCCAAACCGGCATGGTCATTCTTACGCGGGTATTTATTAGCAAACCAGCCATCGTCCAGCAAAAACATATCCACTCCCAAATGTTTGGCTTCCTTCATCAGTTCGGCAAGTATCTCCTGATTGAAATTGAAACCTGTATTTTCCCAGTTATTCAAAAGGGTCAGACGGCTGCCTTTACCATCTTTCAGACTATAGTTGCGCGCCCATTCATGCAGATTGCGACTGCCTTGCGAAGCACCATCATGGCTCAAAGTGAAAATGAATTCGGGAGTGGTGAACACTTCATTCGGTTTCAGTTCGTAGTTCGATGCATAAGGGTTGATGGCAGGGATTACGCGGAGATTACCCACATTGTCCACTTCGAAAGTGAAACGGAAGTTGCCCGTCCAGCCCAGTGTACCCATCAAGACATCGCCCTGGTGTTCGTTCACCGGTTGGTCCAGTCCCACTTCAAAGAAGGGATGGGTGTGCATGGCAGCACGGCTTCCCAGCTTCGTGTCAATCACTTTCTTGCCAAACTGCAATTGCTGACTGCTCATCTGCGCTTCTTTCGCCCAGTCACTGCTGAACTCGGTCAGGTAATAGCTGGAATTATTGAAGTAGAGCATGGTGGAGGCATAGGTGGAGAGCATGACAGGTTTCTTCTCCTGATGCTTTATCTCG
>CAMTFK010000002.1 GCA_947071285.1 uncultured Bacteroides sp.
CAGCGGCTGTTACGATTGGTGGAATGTTTGAAACTTCCGTTGGACCATCTACTCCTATATCTTTCTATGTAGACCGTCCTTTTGCTTTCGTGATTAAGGAAAAGAGTACGGGAGCAATTCTCTTTATGGGGAAAATTACGAAACTATAATAAATGATAAAAGAGGGCCTGAACATTCAAGCCCTCTTTCGTTATAATATACTGTTTTTACAACTTACTCTTATAAATCTGTGCCATCACCTTCTGATACTGGTTTTCCAGTTGCAGCAGATTTTGTTTGCTTTGATAAATCACAGAAACTTCCACAAAGAACTCTATCACGCTGATTTGTCCACCTGTAAGGGCTTGTTTCAGTAATGCGAGATCCTGTTGTGAGCTGAAGGCTTCCTGATATTCCTGCATGGAAGCCTGCAAGGATTGAGCTTCGCGATAAAGCTGTGCTAATGAAGACTCTGCCTGCAAAGTCGCATTCTCTTTCTGAAAATCTATATTCATGGATTGTGCCTTGGCTATCTTCACCTTGTTTCGATTCTCGAAGATGGGGAAAGAAAAGCCCACCACAACACCATTGAATGGGGTGCCCGATTCGGTATTACGACGATAACCTAACTCCAACTTAGGTAGCCAGCCTTGTTTACTGACAGAAATTTGTTTGCGGGCAGCAGCGCTTTCGTTGCTCAGTGACCACAAGGCAGCATCCGACGCGATAACCTCTTCACGCAGTTGTTCATAATCAGCCGGTAGTGGATGCAGCGGATATTCGCTGAGAGAGGAGATTTGCAATGGTTGGTTACTGTTCAATGCAGTCAGTTCCTGCCATTTGTTTTCCAAGGTGGTGCGGTTGGTTCGTGCTTCTGTGCGAACGTTCAGCAATTCCAGATTTATTTTATTGGTTTCCAAAACATTGGCATCTCCTGTTTCCAAACGTTTCTTGTAATAGGCGGAAAGTTCTTCTGCTTGTTTCAGACGTTCGTCCAGCAATCTTTGCTGTTGTTGCAACATGAGGATGTCGAGGCATATTTCCTTGGCTTGAAGCAACAGTTGCTGACGGAAAGCGGTGGATTGTGCATCGAGTGCACCGGTTTTAAGACGGTTCACTTGTCCACGTGTAGCGTAGAGGGTGGGGAAGTCGAAACTTTGGGAAACAACGAGTTCGCCGATGGTTTCGTCCTTGTCCTTTGCCCCCCACAGGTGGGAATAAGAAAGGGTCGGGTCGGGAAGATTATTCTCCGACTTGTTTTCCAATTTCTGCGAAGTGATGAGTTGGGCGTTGGCCTGCAACTCTTTATTATTCGCTTCAATGCGGCGTAGCACTTCGTCTATGTCGACCGATTGTGCGCGCATCCCTACATATAGGAAAAAGGTGATAATACTAAATATCAGAATTCGTTTCATTATTTGATATTGTTAATAGTTATATGGATGTTAATTCGCTGGTTTCCGGTGCATCATCAGGTAAACAATCGGAATGATGAAACCGTTCAGGAACGTGGAAGTTAAAAGACCTCCGAGAATAACCTTCGCCATCGGGCTTTGGATTTCATTACCCGGCAAGTCGCCTCCCAATGCCAGCGGGATAAGTGCCAGTGCAGAAGACAGTGCCGTCATTAAAATCGGATTTAACCGGTCCATTGAACCGCGTATAACGCTGTCGTATACACCGATACCTTCTTCCCGTTGCAAGTGGTTGTAGTGGCTGATGAGCAACATACCATTTCGTGTAGCAATACCGAACAATGAAATGAAACCGATAATAGCCGGAATACTCACTTCGCCTGTTGTAATGAGCAGGGCGAACACACCACCAATCAGCGCTAACGGCAGGTTGATAAGAATAATCGCACTTTCCTTCACGCTACGGAATTCATGATAAAGCAAAAGGAAGATAACTGCGATACTCATCAGTGATGTGAGCAATAACGTGCGACTTGCTGCCTGTTCGCTCTCAAACTGACCGCCGTATTCAAGGTGATATCCTTCCGGCAATTTAATATCTTTATCTACCCGTGCCTGAATATCGTTCACCACGCTGCGCAAGTCACGGTCGGCGACATTGGCGGAGATAACGATTTTCCGTTTCACATTCTCGCGGCTGATGGTATTCGGTCCCATTGCCGAACGCACTTCTGCAATGTAGTTCAGCGGTATTTTCTTTCCGTCACTGGTGTCTATCATCAAGTTGCGAATTTTCTCCATTTCGTCACGCAGGTCATCACGCACACGTACGGTGAGGTCAAAAGTCTTTCCCTTTTCATATACCTGTGAAACAGTCTCTCCTGCCAGACAAACATTGACGAACTCGGAGAACTCCGGCAGGGAGATGCCAAACTTAGCCAGCATTTCGCGCTTGGGCGAGATGATAAGTTGGGGACGCTCTATCTGTTGTTCCACATTCAGGTCGGCAATACCCGGAATATCCTGAATGGCTCCTTTGATTTCATTACCCAAAGTGAACATACGATTCAGGTCGTCACCAAATAGCTTGATGGCAATGTTCGCTTTTGTACCGCTGAGCATAGCGTCAATACGGTGACTGATGGGTTGTCCGATTTCGATATTGGCTCCTACAATCGTACCCAACTTCTCACGTACATCGGCAACCAGTTCGCTGCGTGTGCGGTCTTTCAGTTCAAACGGAGCTTCTATTTCCGAAACATTCACTCCAAGAGCGTGTTCGTCCAGTTCGGCGCGTCCCGTTTTGCGGGCTACGGTTTGTATTTCAGGGATACTGAGCAGCAATTCCTCTGCACGATGTCCCATCTTGTTGCTTTCTTCCAGAGAGATACCCGGCAAAGAAGAGATGTTAATCGTGAACGAACCTTCGTTGAATGGGGGTAGGAACGAGCGTCCCAAGGTAAAGAAGCATACAAGAGCAACCAGGAATAAACCAATGGTGCTGCCCAATACTATTTTCTTATGTCCCAGTACGAAAGCTAATGCCGAACCGTACCATAATTTCATCTTGCGAGCCACGAATGAGTCGCTGCTTTCTTTCTTTTCCTTCTTTTTCTCTCTTCCGAGAAGATAGGAACAAAGTACCGGTGTAACCGTCAATGCCACTACGGTGGAAGCTGCCAGAGCTACGATGAATGCAATGCCCAGTGGCACCAGCATACGTCCTTCCATACCGGTGAGGAAAAATAAAGGTACGAAACTCACTACGATAATCAACGTAGAGTTGAGGATAGGCATACGTACTTCTTTGGATGCATTGAACACCACTTCTAATATCGAAAGCCGTTCTTCCGCAGGTTTCAGTTTGTTTTCGTGCAGTCGTTTATATACGTTCTCTACATCCACAATGGCATCATCCACCAGCGAACCGATGGCAATGGCCAGACCGCCGAGGCTCATGGTATTTATCGTAAATCCCATATAGTGCAGTGCCACCAGCGAAGTAATCAATGAAAGCGGTAGTGTTACCAGCGAAATCACCGTTGTACGCACGTTCGCAAGGAATAGGAACAGCACGATAACTACGAAGATACCACCCTCGAACAATGATTTCTGTACGTTTCCAATAGAACTTTCGATAAAGCGGCTCTGACGGAAAATGTCTGTGCTGACCTTCACATCAGGCGGTAGGTTCTTCTGTAAATCTTGTAAAGATGCCTCCAGCTTTTCCGTTAAATCCAACGTACTGGTAGACGGTTGTTTGGTCACTGTTAGCAATACGGCTGTTTTGCCCCGTTCCGATGCTGTACCCAGTTTCGGTAATTTGGCACCTATGTGTACGTCTGCAATGTCTTCCAATAGAATGGGAGCACTGCCCGCAGTAGTTCCACCACGCACCACGGCGCGTGCCAACTGCTCTACTCGGTCGGTGGAAAGCACCCCACGCACAATGTACTCGTTGCCATATTCATACAGCACTCCACCGTTTGCGTTCAGGTTCATTTCACGTGTCACGGTCATAATTTCATTCAGCGTGACACCGTAATGGCGCATCCGTTCCGGGTCCAGTTGTATCTGATATTCTTTAATATCACCGCCCAGAACCGCCACTTGTGCTACACCACCCGTAGAGAGTAACCTCGGACGGATAGTCCAGTCGGCTATTGT
Source organism: uncultured Bacteroides sp. (assembly GCA_947071285.1). Lineage (GTDB taxonomy): Bacteria > Bacteroidota > Bacteroidia > Bacteroidales > Bacteroidaceae > Bacteroides. Next base: position 4,062 of record CAMTFK010000002.1, read on the forward strand.
GCGCAGGTCGAGCATGGAAGTAGAGTCGGCGGTCAGGCCGATAATCAGCATCTCGCCCAAGATGGATGATTGCGGGCCCAGCGTCGGTTTACCTACTCCGCTAGGCAGGCTTTCATTGACTACAGCCAGCTTTTCACTGACAATCTGCCGTGCCAGATAAATATCTGTATCCCAATCAAATTCCACCCAGACTACGGAGAAACCATTGGTAGATGAAGAACGTACGCGACGCACATCCGTGGCGCCGTTCACAGCCGTTTCTACAGGAAATGTGACGAGTTGTTCCACTTCCTCTGCCGCCATACCGTTTGCTTCTGTCATAATGACAACCGTCGGCGCATTGAGATCCGGGAACACGTCCACTTCCGTGTGCATGGCGGTATAAGTTCCGCCTATCAGCAACAGCACCGAGGCTACAAGTACCAGGATGCGGTTGTGAAGTGAGAAATGTATAATCTTGTTTAACATGTAATTTAAATATTAAATATCAAATATTAATTATGAATTGCCTGCGGTGTCCTGTGTAAGTTGTTTGCATCGTCATGCCGCAGGGTAATTAATATTTAATAATTTATAATTGATAATTAAGATAGCTTTTCTTAATGTTCGTGGCTATGTGCCGGAATTGCATTCGTGGCACTTGCTAATTTCACCTGATAGGCTCCTTCGGTTACCACCCGGTCTCCGGCTTTCACGCCTGAAAGGATTTGTACGCTTTCGCCATTATCGGCTCCCAAAGTAACAGGTTGCTTCTTATATCCTTCTTCATCCAGTTGCAGATAAACAAAGAAACTACCTTGTTCTTCAGTCAGTGCCGAGTGGGGTAGGGAGATTACATTTTCCAGGGGTGAAGACAGCAGGAAGATTTCTACGAATGAGCCGGGGATAATATCACCTTTGTTGTCGAACTCGAAAGTTACGGGTACATAATATCCGCCATCTCCGCCCGAAGCTTTGCCGTAGGAAAGAAGACGGCCATCCAAGTCTTTCAATGCATACACCTTATTATTATAAGGAGTGCAGAAGTTAGCCGAACCGATGGTGCGCAGATATTGGTAATACTTCTCTGAAACATCGGCGCGCAAGAATAATTTACGGTTCTGCGTGATGCTGACCAACGGCTGTCCTACAGATACGTAGTCGCCTTCTTTCACTAACAGACTTTTGATGTATCCGCCTATGGGGGAAGTAACTGCCTGACCGCTTGCCGAGTTGTTTTTGGCAACGGCTTCGTAGCTGATACGTGCATTCTCATACGCTTGTTCAGCTTGTGCAAAGTCCTTTTCAGATACAATCTTATTTGCTACAAGCGCTTTCATACGTTCATATTCTTTCTTGGATACCTCATAAGCGATGCGTACACGTTCCACAGGGTCGCCGTCCGCCATATGCTTGGAAGACAAGGTCACTAGCGGCGTACCTTTGCTCACGCTCATACCTTCAATTACTTTTCCACGGAAAGAAACAACGCCCGCCACTGTTGCCACGGCAACGCTTTCATCTCCTTGTGCAGCCATTACCTGACCACTGGTTTTTATAACCTGATGGAATACTCCCGGTTCAATGACGTTGGACTTCACACCGGCAGCTTGTGCCTTAGCGGGGGGCAGGATGATTTCATCACTGTGTCCACCGGCAGCTTCTTCGCCATGATTATGGCCTTCATGGTCGTGTTCTTCTCCTTCGTGATTATGACCTTCTGCTTCATGGTCATGGTCACAACCTTCGTGGTCGTGTTTTTCCGTTTCATGATTATGACCTTCGTGCCCGTCTCCGGACTTACTGTTGCAGGAGCCCAATAGGAACAGACCTATGACTCCCATAAATATATATTTCTTCATACTATGATAAAATTGAGTAATACAAGTTTGGGTAACAAATAAAAAGGGAAAATGATTAGTTAGCGAAGCGAGCTTCGCAGTGATTAGGGTTTATTGATAAGTGATTAGCACTATGCAGCATGATAGCGCAGCTCACTAATCACTTATTATTAAACTTTAATCACTAATAAAATCACTTACGAAAGAACACACGGAGGTGCACGAAGTCCTGTGGCACGTGTGAGATACGTGCCATGAAGTGACTCCTGATATATGCACTCCTGCCTTTGCCCGTTTTCTTCGGGCAGAATAAGTAGTCTCAGTAGTGGTTCGGAGAATAAGGTAATCACTAGCGGGAAATCCGGGTGCGACCATCCGTTATCCGAAGTGGGAGTCTGTTGGAAGAAATGTGTGGTAACACATCCCGTATCGCAGCAACAATGCTCGTTTTCCGGGCTGTGGTTTTGTCCGCAGCAACTGGGAGTGATGTCATTCTTCATGCATATCAGCCCGTTGCTGTGGTGGTGATGGGGAATAACAGGTACCACCAGCATGACCATGCTGATGAATATCAAAAAATAGGCAACGTACCGTTTACTCTTCATCCTTTCTTTTTAATTGTGGACAAAGATAGCAGTTAACGGCTTAATTACCAAATGCAAGTTCTTAAAAAGCTTTGAATAATCCATTTAAACCTTCACTCATGCTGGGATGTGTGAATATGAAGTTACGCAGAGCAGAGGATTTTTGTCCGGTTTTTATGGCAAATGCCACCAGGTTGATAAGCTCTGGGGCATCGACACAGAAGAGGGAACAACCTATAATCTTTTCCGTATCCGTATTCACAATGGCTTTTAACATTCCATCCATATTCTGTAAAGTACGCGCGCGCGGAATGGCTGATGCCGGCAGGCGTGATACTTTGATGGGGTATCCCCGTTTCATGGCTTCTTCTTCCGTCAGCCCGATATGCGCCATTGGCGGATCAGTAAAGATGGCATAAGGCACCGGGTAACGGTCTTCTGTGGTGCGCTCCTTCTTTCCGAACAAAGTGTCCCGGATGATGCGGAAATCATCAATGGAAAGGTAGTCGTACATCTCTCCGCCTTTGACGTCTCCCAAAGCCCAAATGTGCGGCACGGTGGTGTGTAGCTGTTCATCAACCACTATCGCTCCCTGTTCATTGACCTGCACGCCGGCATTTCCTAAGTCGAGACCATCAATCATCGGCTTACGTCCTGTTGCCACTAGCAGTGCATCGCCTTCCAGAAAATAGGGAGTGCCGTCTGAGGCATCCGTGTAGGCAGCGGTAATACCGTCTGCGGTGTCATGAAGTGATTGTACGCGGGCATTCAGGCGTACCTCTATATTTTTTCTTTTGAGGTTTTCCTGCATGTATTCGGCAATTTCCCGATCCGCTCTTGGCAGAAAACGTTTGCCGGCTTCCAGAATGGTGACCTTGCTGCCGAATCCGGCATACATGGTTGCAAATTCCAGTCCGATGGCTCCGCTTCCTATAATCAATAAGTGATGGGGAAGAATATCGGCATGCAACAGCGTCTCACTGGTATATACATACCGGTTGTTCTTCAATCCGTCGATAGCCGGCAGGATGGGTGTAGAGCCGGTGTTGATGAATACTTCCTTGCCTGTCAATTCGAAAGGCTTTTTATTCTTTTCGGTTGGGGGAGTCACTTTTATTGTGTCGGGACAGATGAAGGAGGCGGTTCCGTCATACAGCGTAATGTTGGGATTACCCGCCAGCTTTTCAACATTCTTTTCCCGCAGGAAAGTAACTAACTTATCCTTACGTTTCAGGGCAAGGGAATATAGTTTGGCTTGTTTCTTATAATCGTCTTGATAGAGTCGTTCAGCAAATTCCGACTCGTTTATCATGGTTTTGGTAGGGATACATCCTGCATTGATGCAAGTTCCGCCGTACATTTCCGGAGAACGTTCGATGACCGCCACTTTCCAGTTGCGGTTGGCGAGTTCGGTTGCCAGTAATTTTCCACCTTTACCGAAGCCTATTATTATAGCGTCATATTGTTTCATTATTCTCGTAGTTAGAGGTTTATAGAAATGAAACAATATGACGGAAGAAATGTTGCAGAAGTCCTGTTAAGTAATGTTTACCTTTCCAGCTCGCGGAGGGACTCCATTTTCTTCTTTTCCAGGAATTCGTAGATACCGCTCAGATGCTCTTTTACCTGTTTGTTGCCGAATTCATACACCTTGGTGACCAGCCCATCCAGGAAGTCACGGTCATGGCTTACTACTATCAATGTTCCGTCAAAATCCAGAAGAGCTTGTTTCAGAATGTCCTTCGTCTTCATGTCGAGGTGGTTCGTCGGCTCATCCAATATCAGCAGGTTCACCGGTTCCAGCAACAGTTTAATCATGGCAAGGCGGGTACGCTCTCCACCAGACAACACTTTCACTTTCTTCATAGATTCTTCAGGGCCGCCGAACATGAATGCACCCAGCAGATCGCGTATCTTATTGCGTATCTCACCTTTTGCCACATCATCAATCGTTTGGAACACAGTCAGGTTTTCATCCAGAAGGGATGCCTGGTTCTGAGCAAAGTAACCGATTTGCACATTGTGTCCGAGGGTCAGCGTGCCTTCGTGCTCAATCTCTTTCATGATGCACTTTACCAAGGTAGATTTACCTTCACCATTTTTACCGACAAAAGCTAATTTATCACCTCTCTCCACAGTCAGCATAGCATTCTTGAATACTACATGGTCACCATATGTTTTGCCTACTCCTTCCATAATAATCGGATAATTGCCGGAACGTGGCGATGGCGGGAATTTCAGGCGCAATGCCGAAGTGTCTTCCTCGTCTACTTCCAGTATTTCCAGTTTCTCCAGCATCTTTACACGGCTTTGCACTTGCAGGGTCTTGGAGTAAGTACCTTTGAAGCGTTCGATGAACTCTTTGGTTTCGGCTATAAACTTCTGTTGCTCGTCATAAGCCTTTTGTTGCTGCTCGCGACGGTCTTTGCGGAGTTCCAGATATTTGGAGTAGTTCACTTTGTAATCGTAGATGCGTCCCATGGTCACCTCAAGGGTACGGGTGGTGATGTTATCCACAAACTTGCGGTCGTGACTGATAACGATGACGGCTTTACCATTATTAATGAGGAAATCTTCCAACCATTGTATACTTTCGATGTCGAGGTGGTTGGTCGGCTCGTCCAGCAGTAATACGTCCGGTTTTTGCAGTAAGAGTTTGGCAAGCTCGATGCGCATGCGCCATCCGCCGCTGAAATCGCTGGTTTGGCGATTGAAGTCCTCACGTGCGAAACCGAGTCCGAGGAGGGCTTTTTCCACATCTTCTTCGTAGTTGGTAGAGTCGATGGAGTAGAACTTCTCGCTCAGGGCGGACACTTTTTCAATCAGTTCCATGTAACTGTCGCTTTCGTAGTCGGTGCGCGTTTCCATTTCCTTGTTGAGGCGTTCTATTTCCGCTTCCATCTCGTGCAGATGGGCAAAAGCCTGTGCTGTTTCCTGGAATACAGTCCGCCCGTCTTCCGTCATCAAGTGCTGTGGCAGGTAGGCGATGACGCTGTCTTTGGGCGCCGAAATCTTGCCACGGGTGGGCTGGCGCACTCCTGCCAATATCTTCAGCAAGGTGCTTTTTCCCGCTCCGTTCTTTCCCATCAGGGCGATGCGGTCTTTTTCATTAATAACGAAGGAAATGTCACTGAACAAGGTGGTGCCGCCGAATTCTACGGCCAGTCCGTCTATTGAAATCATATTCTATTTTTAAATTGAGGTGCAAAGATAATGCAAACCGATAACAGAATAAAATGAACTCGTTCATTTTTTATGTTGAAGTGCAGCTTATCTTCTCTAAAGATGATGCAAATTGAGTGCAAAACTTTCATGCTTGCATGAAAAAGTTATGCCGAGATGCAGCTAATCTTCTCTAAAGAACATATATTTATATTATTTTTTATATCTTTGCCTCATTAAACAAAATACCTTGGTCATGGAAACAGTGAATTTATCAGAAGATTACCGTCCGCTCATACTTGTAGCGGAAGACGATGATAGTAACTTTAAGTTGATAAAAGCTATTATCGGTAAGAAGTGCGAGATATTATGGGCAAAGAACGGTGAAGAGATGGTTGGTCTGTTCAAAGAAAACCGTGGAAAAACAGCAGCTATCCTTATGGATATCAAGATGCCTATCATGAATGGTCTGGAAGCAACGAAGATCATCCGTGAAGAGGAGACAGAACTCCCCATCATCATGCAGACCGCCTACGCTTTTACGGCCGACCGTGAAAATGCAATGGCTGCCGGAGCTTCGGAAGTATTGGTGAAACCCATTACATTGAGTGCATTGCGCACTTGCCTGAGCAGATTCTTGCCGCAGTTACAGTGGTAACAGAGCTCTCATAGTATCGAATAATATAACGAACGCGGAACAACTTCTTAATGTAGTTGTCTCGCGTTCTTTTTGTATCAGGAGGATACTTTCTTTATTCTCTCTTAAAAAGATGTTTCTGAACATACTTCCGCAAAAATGAAACAGATTTTATGACCCTCTTGTATTTATTTCTTATATTTACAGACACACAATAGAAGGACTTGTGAGAAGCTATTCCCCTCCATAACTAATACTTATTTAATATGAAACAACTACTATTATTACTACTATGTGCTGCACTTCATTTTACAGCTAATGCTCAAAGCGTCATAAACAGCAATGCGTATCTTGCGCATATTGAGAAAAATGGTCAGGAACCGATGCAATATCTTGCAGATAAAATCTGTAAATATTCGGTTGTGGCGATAGGTGAGGACCATTGGGTTAAGGATCATCCGATGTTTCTTTGTGAAGTTATTGGCACAATGGCTGCGGATACGACGGCAAATATTGATGTTCTTGCTCTTGAATTCGGAAACTCAATAGACCAGAAACTTGTAAATGAGTTGCTGAACTCATCCGAGTATCGGGAAGATTTGGTCTTTAAGATTCTGCAACATGCCCCCGATGATTACGGAAATCCTTATAAGGAATATGCAGATGTCTTTCGTAAAGTGTGGGAGACCAATCAAGTCAAACCGAAAGAGTATCGTACCCAGATTGTTTTGTTAGATCCTGCTTATATCCAGCAGGTTTTTGATAAGGAAGAAGTTCAATACACTTGTTCGCGAGATGATAACATGGTTAATCTGATAAGGTGGTACATTATTCAACGCAAACATGTTGTCTTTTATGCAGGCGGAGCTCATACTACTGCGCAAATCAGAGGCATCCGCAATGGAGATTATTACTATAATTACCCGTCAGCAGGCTATTTACTCAAGAAGTGCTACCCCAATGATGTATTTATAATTACTTTATGGGGTGCATACATGGGATCTAACGGGTATATACTGGATGAGAAAACGCGTTGGGTGCAATTGGCGGGAGGAGTCATTGATGAGGCTTTTCGAATGAATGGGAACAAGCCTGTTGCATTTAATCTCGGCGGCGCTTTCGCAAGCCTGACGGTTGCGGATTATTTTGGTAATCCGGATGGTAAGTTGATCTGGGTAGACAATCCGACGAACGGCTCGCCTTATGTTAAAACAAATCTGTTGGCTGACGGGTGTGATGGCATTATCTTTATAAAACCGACGGAGGAGTTTAGTGGCATTCATTTGATTGATATATACGATGAGGAATTTCTGAAGTGTATAGAGAAGCGGTCGGAAGGTAAATGCAAAACATCGGAGCAAACGTTGAAGGAAATAAAAGGGTGGCACTCGATACTGGAATATTAGTTGAAGAGAATACTAAAAGTCCATATGGAGCTTATGGTGTTGCGGGATACATTCCACAAAAATATCATAAAATTGTGGAATGTATTCCGCAATGCTTTTTCCGACTTGAACGCTTTCACATATAAAAGATGTTTCTATAATGAATAACTTTGATTTTCAGTAGAAAAATAGGGGTAAAAATTTAAAAAATAAAGGGTGTAATCAATCAATTTCAAATCAAATGATTTCAAATTGATTACATCCTTTATGTATCCTTAATTACTGCTGTTATGTTACATTGTTTGGTGCTCTGGGTTTTTATATTACCGTAGATGCTAAATGGGAGCAAACAAGCGTGCCATTTCCAATTATGATGTATTGTCTGTCCGGGATGGTGCGAATATTGTAATAAACGGTGGTCAAAAGTTTACATCCGGATGTGTGAACTCTTCCTACGGTATGGTCAGTGTTACTCCGGTTAATTGCTGCTATGATGTAGGCAGCAAGACTTTATCGTTTATTTCTCTTTCGCTTCCCTTTCCTGCATCTTCCGTTTCACGAACTCTATTTTCAAGTTGGCTTCTTCTATCTCTTTCTTTATCTGCGTGATAGATGATAGCAATTGTGCCAACTCATATACACTGGCTACTGCCTGGCGATCTGCCGGACTCATCGTAGTGGAGTAGGGGCGTTCGCCCTGGTAGTTCACTTTGATGTTCTTGTCTTTGTTCAGGTAGAGGAATCCGATGACGTTGCCGTCTTCTCCTAACTTATAATCCGCTTTTTCTATCTTTTCTCCCAAGTCAGTCGTTTCATAACTATCTTTAGAAGCGGGAGTTTCGGCGAAGCTCCCGTCGGGAGCAACCACTTTAACACTGAGATGGTGGATGTTATGGGGGCCGCAATAGATGGAAGTCATGCTCATCTGTCCTGTTTCGTTCACCTGGAAGCGGAGGAAGGAGCGGTGCAGGTTCTTCTCTACCACTTGTGAAGGATGCAGGTAATTGCCGATTTTCTGGTATTCGGCATCTTTCTCAAAAGTGAATTTCCCTTTTATGGCGTCCACTTCTGCCTGCTTCTTTTGAAGCAGACTATCCAGATAAACAAGTGTTTTTTCCTGTTCTTTCAGTTCCACTTGCTGCATCAGGCCGATACCTTCACGACGGGCTTCAAAGGCTTTGGGATATAGTATTTTAATGCTGTCAATTTGTATCTTGGCTTCGCTATAATCCCCCCGCTCGAAAGCTTCACGGGCAGTTTGCAGTTTTTCACCGGCTTTCTTCTCTACATTCTCACAAGAAAAGAGCGTGCCGCAGAGGCATGCAAGAAGTATCACTTTCTTCATAATGGTTGTTCTTATGTTAGTGAGGACAAAATTAGAAATAATATCCGTATCTTTGCAGCCCGAAAGTAAATTTAGTTATGATAGAGTTGACAGCAGAAGAACTGAAACAACATTTCAGTGACGACATATTCAAGCAAATATCCGAAACGGCAGATGAATTGGGACTGGAATGCTATGCAGTCGGTGGGTATGTACGTGATATTTTCCTGCAACGCCCTTCTAAGGATATTGATGTTGTAGTAGTTGGCAGTGGCATAGAGATGGCCGAGGCATTGGGCAAGCACCTGGGACGCGGGGCACATGTGGCTGTATTCAAAAACTTTGGCACCGCACAAGTGAAATACCGCGGAACGGAAGTGGAATTTGTTGGTGCACGCAAAGAGTCTTATCAACGCGACTCCCGTAAGCCCATTGTTGAAGACGGCACATTGGAAGATGACCAGAACCGCCGTGATTTCACTATCAATGCATTGGCTGTCTGCCTGAACCGAAGTCGCTTCGGAGAATTAGTAGACCCCTTCGGTGGTATTGAAGATTTGAAAGAAAAGACCATCCGCACGCCTCTCGATCCGGATATTACATTCAGTGACGACCCCCTGCGCATGATGCGTTGCATACGCTTTGCCACTCAACTGAACTTTTATATTGATGACGACACGTTTGAATCCCTGTGCCGCAATAAGAAACGAATTTCCATCATTTCCAAGGAGCGCATAGCGGATGAACTCAATAAAATATTGCTTTCGCCTGTTCCTTCCAAAGGCTTTATAGAGCTGGACCGCTCCGGCCTGTTGGAGTTGATTTTCCCGGAACTTGTTGCGTTGCAAGGTGTGGAAACCCGCAACGGACGGGCACATAAAGATAACTTCTACCATACGTTGGAAGTGCTTGATAATATCAGCCGCAAAACGGACAATCTCTGGTTGCGCTGGGCTGCCTTGCTGCACGACATTGCAAAACCCGCCACTAAGCGTTGGGAGCCCCGGGCAGGATGGACCTTCCATAATCATAACTTCATTGGTGAAAAGATGGTGCCTGATATCTTCAGGAAAATGAAACTGCCAATGAATGAGAAGATGAAATATGTGCAGAAGTTAGTGAGTTTGCATATGCGTCCTATTGTGATAGCCGACGATGTGGTGACCGACTCTGCTGTCCGCCGTCTCCTTTTTGAAGCCGGAGATGACATTGACGACTTGATGACATTGTGCGAGGCTGACATTACTTCCAAGAATATGGAACGCAAGCAGCGTTTCCTGAATAACTTCCAACTGGTACGCCAGAAGCTGAAAGACCTTGAAGAGCGTGACCGCATTCGTAACTTCCAGCCGCCTGTCAGTGGGGAAGAGATAATGAAGACTTTCAATCTGAGCCCTTGCCAGCAGGTGGGAACTTTGAAAAGTGCTATCAAAGATGCTATTCTGGACGGGGTGATTCCCAATGAATACGAAGCAGCACGTGCTTTCATGTTGCAGCGTGCTGAGAAGATGGGCTTGAAACTCACCACAGATTACACGGATTGACACAGATTAAAAATAAATAATTGATTATTAAGATAGATAATCTGTGTCAATCCGTGTAATCTGTGGTGAAGAAACTTTTGCCCCCTCTTTCGTTATATCTGAAATTATTCCCGTGCCCTTTATTCCGGCATCTGGAATTTCCGGCTCACCTTTATCAGGTTGATAGTGTATGTCACGACGTTTTGCGCTTCCTGTACCATTGTCAGGTACACCATGCTTACCTTAATACTACCACTCTGGCTCTGGATGCGTTGCAACTCTTCGCGTTTCAGATGAGACAACTGTCCGTTTAGTTCATTTGCTTTGCGGACTTCATTTTCCATTCCTTCATAATCGTTGTTCGCAATCTTATGGCGGCAGTTTTGCAGCAAGTAAGTAATGCTTTCCGTCACGTCGGCAAATTCACCTTTCTGAATAGTATCCAGCGGGCGGAAATTATTATCAATATGCTCCAGACACGGCTCGCAAAGGCGACCAACACTGTATACCAGTTCGCTGGCGAAGTCATTGCCCTGATAGTAGTACAACCCTTTCTCCAATACTGTATTATTGTCGAGACGGCACATGGCAAGGGTACCTGTACGTTTCATTTGCTTAACCAGTTGTTTCTCAAATTTCACCGATCCCATGGCGCGGCGCAATCCACGCAGATTTTCGTGTAAGAAAGCGGTGGCAGTGCGTTCAAAGTTCTCTTCGGTGAATGCCAGTACCTTTACCAATTCTTCGCGGGTGTGTTTGCGCAGCAACTCCAGTATTTCAGCGTTGTCGTTGCTCTGCATCAGTTGCTTGATGGTTTCGTTACCTTTTTCTTTCGCTTTGCGCTTTTTATAGGTCACTTGGCTGCGGATTAGTGAGAATATAGCCAGACCAATCAGTGCAATGATGGCGAATGTGCCTCCGAAGTGAATAACCATTGCTACGAAGAAACAGATGGTAAATGCCGCTCCGGCTGTAATGAACCAGCCACCGATGACACTGAGCACTCCCGTGATGCGGAATACGGCGGAATCACGTCCCCAGGCACGGTCGGCAAGCGAGGTACCCATGGCAACCATGAAGGTTACGTAAGTAGTGGAAAGGGGCAATTTCAATGAAGTACCTAAGGCGATGAGCAGACCTGCCAATACCAGATTTACTGAGGCACGGACCAAATCGAATGCAGCACCGTCGGCGATGATGGCCTCATCTTTGCGGAAGCGGGTATCAATCCAACGCTTACTGCTTTCGGGCATCACCCGGGATATTCCGGTGGATAGCGTCCGGCTGAAGCGTACCAATGTGCGCGCCATAGGTGTACTTCCGAAGTTTTCTTCTCCTTCATCCTGACGGGCAAGGTCGACGGAAGTCTTGATTACATTGTGTGCTTTTTTAGATGTATAGAGAGCATATACCATAATGGCGCCTGCTCCGAAGAGGAAATACCAGGGCGTTTTGGCTGGGCCGAGTAGGGAGGACATCAGAAATCCGTCCGGTCCGGCGCTTGCCCCATTGGTCGTGAAATCGACGAAAGAAGAATATCCCGCTAAAGGTATCCCGATGAAGTTCACCAAGTCATTTCCGGCAAAGGCGAGGGCCAATGCGAAAGTGCCCAGTAGCACCACTACCTTGAATACGTTTACTTTGCACCAATGCAGCACTTGCATCAATATAGTAAAGAACACAAAAAAACAGCAGATAAGCATGCCTGTGTTCTCTTGTATCCAATGCTTGTTGTCTGCTGTCATAAACGAACTGTCTTTCAAACCTTTTATCAACATAAAGTAGATGATAGACGTGGCGGCAATACCTCCGAAAAGTCCGATGCTATATTTCATCCTCTTCTTATAGTTGAAGGTGAACACTATACGTGCCAGCCATTGCACCAGCATACCGAAGAAGAATGCGATGGCTACGGAGACGAAGATGGCCATGATGACGGATAACGCCTTGTCTGTGTTGATGAGGTCGCCAAGGCCCAGTGTGTCGCTACCGTAAACTTTAATCAGCGCCAGTGCGAACGTACCTCCCAGTAACTCGAATACCATGGATACAGTAGTGGAAGTCGGCATACCCATTGTATTGAAAACATCCAGCAACACGACGTCTGTTAGCATCACGGCAAGCAGAATGCACATGATTTCGGCAAAATAGAAGTGTTGTGGCTGATAAATGCCGTGCCGTGCAATATCCATCATACCGTTGGATAGTGCGGCACCGATAAAAATACCCGTACCTGCAATAAATAGTACGGTCTTGAAAGAAGCTGCTTTGGCTCCTACTGCTGATTGGAGAAAATTGACTGCATCATTACTGACGCCCACCATGAGGTCGAACACCGCAAGGACGAACAGGAAGATGACAATGCATAGATAAAGAGTTTCCATAATGATGTATTTTATTTCTGGCTGCAAAGGAACGGAAACTGTGTTGCAGAGAAGTGTCATACATGTTACAGAAGTGTTACAATTGGGGAAGTTGAGAGTGGAGAGTTGGCTGCGCTATTACGCTGCATAGCAACTCTTCACTCTCAATTCTCAACTCTCAATTTTCAATTTAAGAAGTTCGTAAAAGGTGTATTGCGAGCGTATCTTTTCTTTCTGCGGATGGGCGGATTTCCAGCAGTTGCGCAGGTTCTCGTCCACAAAACAGGCTTTACGCTTATCTGTGAGCTGGATGGAAAGCATATCTATCAATTCTTGTCGCAAGTCCGGGTCCAGTATGGGAGTTATGGCTTCAATGCGGCGATATAAGTTGCGCCGCATCCAGTCCGGTGAGCCGAGGAATAACTTCGGGTTTCCTCCATTGCCGAAATACCAAATGCGGGCATGTTCCAAAAAGGTGTCTACAATACGTGTTACACGAATGTTACGACTGTATGACTGTCCCGGTATCAGGCAACAGATTCCACGGACAATCAGGTCTATTTCAACGCCGGCTTGTGATGCTTCATACAGGCGGTCTATCATGGTAGAGTCTTGCAGTGCATTCATTTTCAGAATGATTCGACCGGCTTTTCCTTTGCGTGCCAGTTCTATTTCATGGTCGATAAGGCGGTTCAACTCTGGTATCAGGTTGAAACGTGCCACCAGCAAACGGTGGAATTCCGGGTTCTCTTTGCCTTGTAAGGTGCGGAAAAGATTATGCAGGTCGTTCACTAATATCCGGTTACAGGTAAACAATCCGCTGTCGGCATAAAGGGTAGCTGTCTTTTCATTGAAGTTTCCGGTGCTGATGTAAGCGTAGCTGGTTAGCTTTTTGCCTTCCTGGTCTCGGCGCAATACGAGAGCCACTTTAGCGTGTACCTTTAGTTTCGGTATACTATATATAATGTTAATGCCGGAAGCTTTCATCATTTCGGCGGTGGCAAGGTTGTTTTCTTCGTCGAAACGGGCTTTCAGTTCCACAAAGACGGTTACTTTCTTACCATTCTGTGCGGCGGCTATCAGCGTATTGATAACGGCAGAGTTCTCGGCAACCCGGTATTGTGTCACCATGATTTCGCGTACGGTTGGTTCGTGCACCGCTTCATATAAGAAATGGATGAAATGCTCGAATGAGTGATAAGGATAATGCAACAGCAAATCCTTTTTCTCCACATACTGGAATATGGATTCCCGCTCATTGAGGCAAGTCAGCTTCATGGGTTGTGGCTTCCGTATAGGAGGGATGTTCGGATTGGGGTTGGGCAAATGTCGCAGGTCTTCCAGATTGAGATGTTTGTCTCCCGGAACCAGTTCGCGGCGGTCTATATGGAAAGCATCCACCAGGAAATCAAGAAAATCCTGCGGCATGGCGCGGTCGTATACAAAACGGCAGACGTCTCCTATCTTTCGTTTTTTCACTTTGGTTTTTACCTGCTCAATGATTTCGGAAGTGTTGGCGGCATCGTCTATCAGGATATCCGCATCGCGCGAAATCTTGATGCAGTAGCTGCTGTCCACTTCATAACCGGGGAAGATGACATCCAGATTGGCTTTGATGATGTCTTCGATGAACATCAGGTAGTAGTTGTTTCCCACTTTGGGCAATCCGATGAAACGGGGAACCTTGCTATATGGCTGTTTCATTACGAAATACTGTGTAGCCCCGGGAGCGTCCGCCGGTATTCCTTTCAAATGAAGGCGAACAGCAAGATACAAACGGTTATCCCGCAGAAACGAGATAACCTTATCTTTGGAAACAGGTACGGGCTGAAGATACGGGAAAATCTCTTCCCGGAAGAAACGGCGTACAAAGTCGTGATGGAACGGTTCTACATTGCGGCTCTGATAGAAGATGATATGATTTTTCTTCAGCGCCGGCAATATCTTTTGTTCGTAGATGCGGATACGTTCTTCCAGTTGGCGGTTCACCTCAAGGTTTATGGCATCCACCAATTCTATGGTCGACTGTACGGTTTCTTCGTCACTTTGTGCCGCACCGGTGGCTATTGCCTTATGGTCGGCTACGCGTATCTTATAAAATTCTTCCAGATTGGACGAATAAATGGAAATAAAGTTAATTCGCTCATACAGAGGCAGAGTATCATCTTCCGCCTCCAATAGTACACGGTAGTTGAATGACAGCCAACTGATGTCCCGTTTGAAATATTGATATTGGTTTTCCATGGTTTTATCAAGATTTTCCCAAATATAGTTACCTTTGCACAGATAAACAAAAGAAAAATGACAAAAGTTGGTTTATTATCCGATACGCACGGATATTGGGACGAAAAGTATCTGCAATATTTTGATACGTGCGATGAAATCTGGCATGCCGGTGACATCGGTTCGCTGGAAGTGGCTCAGAAGTTGGCGGCTTTCCGCACCTTCCGTGCCGTGTATGGTAATATTGATGGGCAGGAAATTCGTGCCGTCTATCCGCAAATCAACCGTTTCACCGTGGACGGCGCCGAAGTACTGATAAAACATATCGGTGGTTATCCGGGAAATTATGATTCTTCTATCCGGGGAAGCATTCTGGTTCGTCCGCCTAAACTTTTCATCAGCGGACACTCCCATATCCTGAAGGTGAAGTATGACAAAACGTTGGATATGCTTCACATTAATCCCGGTGCGGCCGGTATCTCCGGATTTCACAAGGTGCGCACGATGGTGCGTTTTATTATTGACAATGGAACGTTCAAAGACTTGGAAGTAATAGAGTTGGCTGGTTGATTTCTGCACGGGCCGTATCTCAGTATTAAAAATAATTTAATTTATTTTGTACTGCATCCGGTTTGCATTATCTTTGTCCCCCGAATAATCACCGAGAGCCGTGGGGCGTCGTCCTCCTTCTTATTTTATTCTACGATTTGTACCAACTGAAAAAAGAACTGAAATATGAAAGGAATTATTCTTGCCGGTGGTAGCGCCACCCGCCTTTACCCCTTATCTAAGGCTATTTCCAAGCAGATTATGCCGGTTTATGACAAGCCGATGATTTATTATCCGCTTTCCACGCTCATGTTGGCGGGGATACGCGAAGTGTTGATTATCTCCACTCCACGTGACTTACCCATGTTCCGCGAATTACTTGGTACGGGTGAAGAGCTCGGAATGTCCTTCTCTTATAAGATACAGGAACAACCCAACGGATTGGCACAAGCCTTCGTGCTGGGTGCTGAATTTCTGAACGGTGAACCGGGCTGTCTTATTCTGGGTGATAACATGTTCTACGGGCAAGGCTTCTCTGCTATGCTGAAACGTGCCGCCTCCATAGAAAAAGGAGCATGCATCTTTGGGTATTATGTGAAAGACCCGCGTGCTTATGGTGTGGTGGAGTTTGATGCTGATGGAAAAGCTATCTCTTTGGAAGAGAAACCTGCCCAGCCCAAGAGCAACTATGCCGTTCCCGGTCTTTATTTCTATGACTCCACTGTAACTGCCAAAGCTGCCGCTTTGAAACCTTCTGCCCGTGGCGAATATGAAATCACCGACCTTAACCGTCTTTATCTGGAAGAAGGTACGCTGAAAGTAGAAATCTTCGGTCGTGGGTTTGCCTGGCTCGATACGGGTAATTGCGACAGTCTGCTGGAGGCAAGCAACTTCGTGGCTACCATACAAAACCGCCAAGGCTTCCGTGTCAGTTGCATTGAAGAAATCTCCTGGCGCAAAGGCTGGATAGATGCCGACCAATTGTACCGCCTCGGCGAACAGCTTGGCAAGACGGAATATGGCACATACCTGATGGAACTCGCCAACTCCCACCGATGAACAATTAATAATTGATAATTAAAAATTAATAATTAAGTACATGAAGACTTATCTCGTAACCGGTGCTGCCGGATTTATCGGCGCCAACTATATCAAGTACATTCTGGCCAAGCATAATGATATTACGGTCGTTATACTTGACTCCCTGACCTATGCCGGAAACCTTGGCACTATTGCTAAAGACATTGACGATGAACGTTGTTTCTTTGTGAAAGGCGACATATGCGACCGGATACTTGCTGACGAACTATTTGCCAGATTCAAGTTTGACTATGTGGTGAACTTTGCTGCCGAAAGTCATGTGGACCGTAGCATTGAGAATCCGCAACTTTTCCTGGTTACTAACATTCTGGGCACGCAGAACCTGCTGGATGCCGCACGCCGCGCCTGGGTTACGGGTAAGGATGAAAACGGTTATCCTACCTGGCGCAAGGGTGTACGCTATCATCAGGTTTCTACGGACGAGGTGTATGGTTCACTGGGTGCTGATGGTTACTTCACGGAGCAAACCCCGCTTTGTCCCCACAGCCCTTACAGTGCTTCGAAGACCAGTGCGGACATGGTAGTCATGGCTTATCACGATACATATAAAATGCCGGTAACCATTACCCGCTGCTCCAATAACTACGGTCCGTATCACTTCCCCGAAAAGTTGATTCCACTGATTATCAAGAATATTCTGGAAGGAAAGAAACTCCCGGTATATGGCGACGGTAGCAATGTGCGCGACTGGCTGTATGTGGAAGATCATTGTAAAGCCATCGACTTGGTGGTTCGCGAAGGCATTGAAGGTGAAGCCTATAATGTAGGCGGCCACAATGAGAAGACAAATCTCGAAATCGTGAAGCTGACTATCTCCACTATCCATCGCCTGATGACGGAAAAGCCGGAGTATCGTGAAGTCTTGAAGAAAAAGACAAAAGGTGAAGACGGCCAGATTGACATTAGCTGGATTAACGAGGAACTGATTACTTTCGTGAAAGACCGTCTCGGCCACGACCAGCGCTATGCCATCGACCCGACGAAGATAACCAACGCTTTAGGCTGGTATCCCGAAACGAAGTTTGAAGTGGGCATCGTGAAGACTATCGAGTGGTATCTGAATAATCAGGACTGGGTAGAAGAAGTGACCAGTGGTGATTATCAACACTATTATGAAAAGATGTACGGAAGATGAGGGATAAGTGATAAGTGATTAGTGATAAGTGATAAGTGATTAATAAAGTCACTACATCGCATTAATCACTAATCACTAACCACTAATCACTATAATACTAATTATCATTCCCATAAGCAGCATATTGCGCGATGTTTCGCCCAGTATGCTGTTTAGTTTTTTACCGCTTCGTATCTGAATCATCCGCCTCCAGGTGCGTATATGCATATAGAGATAGAAGAGAGGCAGAACTATTCCTACAGGATTCCATCCTTCTACAAACCAGAAGCAAAGACAGGTAGCGATGATGCCGAGCCAGAGGTAGAAATATCTTCCGAAACGCTCTCCGAAACGGACAATAAGCGTGCGTTTTCCACTGAGAGTATCCTGTTTACGGTCCCGGTAATTGTTTACGACCAGCAATGTATCTATCACCAGCCCACTGATGAGCGAAGCTATGACGACACTTGGCGTGAATGTATATGCTTGTACATAATACGTTCCTCCCACGGGTACGAACCCGAAGAAGATGAGTACCAGCAAATCTCCCCAACCCTGATAAGAGAGGATGGTGGTGTACAGAAAGGCGAATATCACGCAGAACATACCCAATAAAATCAGTTCCCATCCGCCGTGAGGTAGTAGTCCCCAACTTTGATATAATAGGCCGAGGCCGATGATGCAGGAGAGAATGACTGTGATTCCGATGCCCCATTTCATGGCTCCCGGTGTAATCCATCCTTGTGCACAAGCACGTTCGGGACCGAGACGGTCTTCACGGTCGGAACCTTTCAGGTAATCGAACAGGTCGTTGATGAAATTGGCGGCAATCTGCATGCCGCAGGCAAAGAGGAAGCACAACAGGGCAGGTATGAACTGGAACTGCCCGTCGGCAAACGCCAGTGAAGTACCTATCAGTACCGGTATGATTGCTCCTGTCAGGGTCTTGGGACGGGCGGCGAGGAGCCAAGCGTAAGGTGAGTTTTGTTTCATCTCTTTCATTAGTATATTTCTTTTTCTATGGAGATGATTGCTTCCCTCAGGTTTGTATTCGGTTTCCCATACCTGAAAACTGTCGTTCCCTACGCTTGGAAACTGTCGTTCCCTACGCTTGGAAACTGGCGTTCCCACGCTTGGAAACTGCCGTTCCCATGATAGGAAACGAGCGTTCCCATTAGGGGAAACTGGCGTTCCCATTAGAGGGAACTGTCGTTTCTTCTTGAGGAAACAAGTCTTCCCATCCTGTGCAAATAATAGGGAACTGTAATACGCTGATAAACAATCACCTGATAACCTATCTGCAAAGATACGGAAAATGCTTATCTTTGCATCTGTTATGATAAAGAAATTGGTTTATATATGTATCCTTTCAGTTCTGCTTTTTTCTTCCTGTAAGTCGAACAGTAGTCTGATTTCATCCCTGCCCTCGCAAATATCGGCAGAGGATAGTGTTAGGATTGTAAATACAAAGATTAGCTCTTCTAAGAAGAGTTCCGGATATAGTGGTATCAGCCGGGTGAGAACCTATGAGTTCACCCATCCCGATGTGCCGGCTACCTTCGATGGCTTCCGCATCGCTTTCGTGTCCGACCTGCACTATAAGAGCCTCTTCAAGGAAAAAGGACTGGATAATCTGGTGAAGCTGCTTCGGGAGCAGCGTGCCGATGTGCTGCTGATAGGTGGTGACCTGCATGAGGGTTGCGAATATGTACCACCGGTTATTGCCGCCCTTTCTGAAGTAAAGACGCCGATGGGAGCATATGCCGTGCTGGGCAATAATGATTATGAGGCTTGCTATAGCGACATTGTGCGCGAAATGGATAAGCGTGGCATGCACTTGCTGGAACATAAAGTCGATACGTTGAGGCGGGATGGAGAAGAAATCCTGATTGCCGGTGTGCGCAATCCTTTCGACCTGAAAAAGAACGGTACGTCTCCTACACTCGGTCTTTCTCCCGATGATTTCGTTATCCTCCTGACACACACGCCGGATTATGCCGAAGATGTCCCCATTACCAATACTGACCTGGTACTTGCAGGACATACCCACGGCGGGCAGGTAACCTTGTTTGGTCTGTATGCCCCCATACTACCGTCCCATTACGGACAGCGGTTCCGCACCGGGTTGGAATATAATTCACTGCTTACGCCGATGATTATAACCAACGGTATCGGTACATCGAACAAGAACATCCGCCTCTTTGCGCCCAGCGAGGTGGTGATGATTATACTACATCGGCAGAAAGACTAATATCTTTTACATACTTACTCACCGGGTAAAAGTACAATACCCAGCTTCTTTTTACCGTCCATCTTTACAGTAACCGGTTGTTCGAAGCGTACATGGCGCAGATACTTGCTTTCATTTACGGCGGGCTGTGCGTTCAGGAAGTCCTGATTATACACACCATCGTTCATAAAGGCATTAATCGTGAAGTAGCCCACTCCAAAGGAAGTCAGGTTCTGGAAGAAGTGGGTTCCCTGACTGGGGTCCACGCGATAGTTCGTCAGTCCGGCTTCCACGATAACGCGGGCAGCACTGATATGCGGCCACTTCACCGGAATGCCGAGCCACGTGTCACTGCTTCCCCAACGGCCGGGGCCTACCAATACATAGTTCTTGCCCTCGTTGAGGAATTGTTGGTTCAGTTTCTCTATCTCCCAGGCAATCTCTTGATTGTGCGAAGCGCTGTAATCGTCGGTCTTCACGTAGATAACGTCGTATATGTCATTCATAATTCCGTGTCCAAGGGAATTATTGGAACGGAGCAGAACTTTATCGTCCGGAATAGTGGTGAGGTCTTCGTCCAGCATTTCCTTGGTATCCACGATGGGACGTACTTGCAGGAGGTAGAAAGTGCCGCTTTTGTCTTTTTCGCGACTCATAGTGGCGGCAAACTCTATCTCGACAGGACGACGCATCTCTTGTTCGCTGTATTTCAATACTAACTGGAGAATACGTGCCAGAGGGAAAACATCGTGTTGCAGGATATTGGCAAAGGTGATGACTTTGCGTCCACCGGGATACAGACCGTCGCGGATGACCTGGTCGTAAGGGTCGTAAGTGGAGGCGATATAATTCAGCGCACCGTCTTTCTCCGCTTCCTTTACGTGCAACTTCAACAAGTTGAAACCGTCGTCCATAGAGAAGTCATGCCCGGCATTCTTCAGGTCGAGGGCATAGAAACGGGTCTGGGTCTCTTTCAGAGCTATTTCCATTTCGCTGGTTTGCAAAACCTTGTTCGGATGATAGGGAGAGAAACGAAGAGTCATACCCCCGTCTACAATATATTTACCCAAACCGAGGGCAAGGTTCACGGTTCCTTCTTCGGCTTTCTCGTCACCGATGGGGTAATAATTCAGCGAACGGGCTACGCCGGACATGCTGGGATAGTAACGGTCGCCATATTGGTTGCCGACAACCTCCTGCAGGATAACCGCCATCTTTTCCTGGTCGATGACATTGCTTGTGGCTTGCATATAAGCCTTGCTGTCGCGGAAATAAACCGAAGCATATACACCCTTGATGGCATCGGACAACATACGGAGCATTTCGTATTTGTCGTCCAGATAGGGAATCATATAGGTGTTGTAGATTCCGGCAAAGGGCTGATAGTGCGAGTCTTCCAACAAAGAAGACGAACGGATGGCAAGCGGGGACTTCACCACATCGAAGAAAGTGAAGAAGTCTTCCACCAGACGGTCGGGCAGCTTGGCTTTCAGGAAGTAACGCAGAATCAGGTCGTCGTCGGCATCGGAGAGAGCTATCTGATATAAGTTGTTGGTTTCCATAAACTCGTCGAAGACATCGGTACAGAGTACTACTGTCTTTGGAATGGCGACGCGGGCATTATCGAAATCTTCAAATTCGGGGTGATGCTTCACCATGTTGTCAATAAAAGCCAGGCCACGGCCTTTGCCGCCCAACGAACCGTCGCCAATACGGGCAAAGTTGGAGTAACGGTCGAAGCGGTCGCGCTTGAACACAGCTACCACACCCTGGTTCTTCATCTTACGGTATTTCACGATTGCTTCGAAGATGATTCTGCGGTGGGCATCCACATCCTGAAGACTGTTCCAGGTGATAGGTTTCAAGAACTCCGCTACCGGGAACATGGCGCGTGAGTAGAGCCAGCGGCTGACGTGGTTGCGACTGATATGATAAAGGAACGACTCTGCCGGCACGGCAAAGAGGATATTTTGTAGTTCTTTCAGGTTCTTCACGCGGGCAATCTCTTCCAGCGTGTCGGGATTGCGGAAGATGAAATCACCAAAGCCGAAATTATCCGATACGATGCGGCGCAAGTCCACATCCATCTTTTTGGAGTTCTTGTCGATGAAGGCGGCACCGTATTTGGATGCGTAGAGTGCATTCTCCGATTCGGACGACTGGATGATGAGCGGCACGAACGGGTCTTGCTTGCGGATGGCGGCACAGAGTTTGATGCCGGCAAGTCCGTCCTTTTCGCCACGTTCCACACGGGGGAAGCGGACGTCGGTAATTACACCTAATATATTATTCTTGTATTTTTCGTAGATGCTGGTAGCTTCTTCATAAGTACGGGCCAATACGATTTTAGGACGCCCTCTCATGCGCAGCGTACGCTGGTGGGCATTCAGTGCCTCGGTACTGAATTCCTGGCTTTGCTTCAACACGAATTTATAGAGGTTGGGCAGTATGGACGAATAGAACCGGATGCCATCTTCCACCAATAGGATGAGCTGCACACCCACTTCATTGACGTCGTGTTCCAGGTTCATCTTGTCCTCTATCAGTTTGATGATGGATACCAGCAAATCCGTGTTGCCCAGCCAGCAGAACACATACTCAAAAGCACTCAAATCCTCGTTGGCAATGCGCTTGGTGATGCCGTGGCTGAAAGGCGTCAGTATCACTACGGGAATTTGCTCGTACAGGCTCTTGATGTGGCGTGCTACGTCGAAACTCTCGTTATCTCCCGTCCCCGGCATGCAAATGATGAGGTCGAACGGCACGGTGGAGAGTTGTGCCAATGCCTCCTCGCAGGTGGATACCTGAGTGAAGCGTGGCGGATAGCGCAGGGAAAGCGAAGTATATTCGTTGAAGATTTTTTCGTCGATGCGTCCGTCGTCTTCCAGCATAAAGGCGTCGTAGGGATTGGCAATCAAAAGGATGTTGAAGATGCGTCGCGTCATGAGGTTGGCGAACTGCGTATCTTTAAAATAAAGCTGGTTTAATTTAAGCTTGCTGAGCATGGCTTATCACGGTTTATGGGTTTGATAGGCAAAAGTAATAGAAATCAAACCTATTTGGATAGTTTTTCAACCACTTTTTTTATATTTGTCTGTATTATTGCAGCAGTTTAAAAGCGAGTACTATGAAAGATAATTATATTATGATAAAGCGCACATGCATTTTATTGCTATTTATGTCGTTATATACCAGTTTGTTTGCCGGGTCTTTCCGGCATCTGAACGTCCGGGAGGGATTGAGTAGCAGGCAGACATATCAGATATGCAAAGACTCAACAGGCTTTATCTGGGCTTATACCCATATGGGGGTGGACCGTTATGACGGAAATGAAATCAGGCATTATACATTGAACGAGACGATAGAGTCCAAAGACCACATCTTGTCCTTCACTGTTATGGAAGTGGATAAGAAAGGGAACCTTTGGATTGCACTGCGTAATGGCAGGGTATACTGCTATGATAAATTGAAAGATGCTTTTTATTTGCAGGCTGATTTGTCACAGTTCATATCTTCTCCAGTGTTGAATGGTATGGCGTTTGAGGAAGATGAAGGTTTGTGGCTGTCTACATCGACGGGTGTGTATTATTGGGATAAGAAAAATAATGTTTTGTCTCCGGCAGGCCTTATCGGTGAATGGACCAATTGCATCCTCAAAGCGGAGAATGATGTTTTCTTTGTGGGGACCAATACGGAAGTTTATAAAATGAAGAGAACCGGAACAGCCCGTCAGCTATCCAAGGAAAAGGTGGATATACCGGTGGAAGCTCGTATAGAGACTTTATTCCTATACGGCAGTAAACTATATGTAGGGACATTTTCAAACGGTGCGTTCGTGATTGAACTGACTACGAAGCAAGTGAAATCTCTCGATGCTTTTATTCCGGGCATACCTGTACGTGTGTTTGCTTATGATGGAGACCGCTCTATCCTGATTGGTGCCGATGGTGCCGGTGTTTTCAGAATAGATGTTGCTAATGAGGCGCTGTTGAATCATTATATCACTGATGAGGATGATGAGAGAAGCCTGAACGGAAATACGGTCTCGGATATCTGTGTAGATGAGTATGGAGGTATCTGGGTGACCACCTGTACAAACGGTATCAGTTATCTGGACCCTAATGTGCCTGATGTCCGGTGGATAAGGCATGAACGGAATAATCCTTCTTCATTGGTATCCGACCATGTGAATGTGATGCTTCAGGATTCGGAAGGTGACTATTGGTATGGTACTAATGACGGAATCAGTGTGTATCGGGCAAAGTCGAAACAATGGATGCATTTCCTGAATGGGAAAGGCTATGCTTATTCGTCTGTAGTACTGGCCCTTTGCGAAGATAATGAAGGGAGTGTCTGGGTAGGTGGTTACGGTATTGGCCTGTATCGGATTAATAAGAAATCGGGTGAGGTCAGGAAAATGCCGAAGCGGAATAAGCAATCGGACAAAGGCATATCCACTGACTATATTTATGCGATTTATGCAGAAGGGGATTGCCTGTGGTTCGGAGGGATTGAGGGAGACTTCACACGCTACAACAGGCGGACTGATACCTACACTTATTATCCGATAGATTGTGTGGGCGATATCAAGTATGGCGATAAGAATACGTTGCTGATAGCAGGCTGTGACGGACTGGGCTTTTTTGACAAGTCCACCGGAGAAATCAAGTGGCAGCAGAAGTTCGGTGAGGTTACGTTGCATTATCCTGTCCGTTGCCTGCTGCGTTCGTCATCCGGAGAAATATGGTTGCTGACGGATGGTGAAGGACTGATTCGTTTTAATCCGGAGAGTGGAAAGTCGCGTATCTATACTACCGCAGACGGTCTGGTGTCCAACTCTATCAACAGTGTAGCTGAGGACAGCAACGGGCATATCTGGTTTAACACGGAAAAAGAATTGTATTGTCTGGATTTAGCGGAAGACATGGTGATTAATGGAAATGACCTTCTGAATATCGGCTGGGGATATTACAATGCCAATGCTTCCATGAAAACGAAGGACGGGCATTTGGCATTCGGCACTGGGGAAGGGGTACTTATCTTTGCACCTTCTTTCGATTTTTCCGGTAGCGTACCGATTGAATTGATATTCACAGATTTTAAATTGCCTTACGAATCGGTAAAGGTAGGTGCGCCCGGCTCTCCTTTGCAGGCTGGCATCAACGATACCAGGCGTCTGAAACTGAAACATAACCAGAACTCATTTTCCATATCTTTCTCGGCTATCAACTTTGTCTCTCCTCACAAAATCAGGTACGAGTACAGACTGAATAACGATGAACGGCAATGGCATCGCGTGGATGCAGTTCAAAGTGTGGACTATATGGATCTTTCTCCCGGAAAGTATACTTTTGAGTTGCGTGCATTCGATAAATACACTCAGCAGCAGGTAGGGGAACGCGTTATTGAAATATCTATCAGCCACCCGTTGTGGGCTTCATGGTGGGCCATAGCTATTTATCTGATCCTGTTTGTGGTGGCGGTCTATTTGCTTCTCCAGTTCAGACGGCAGAGGGTAAGGGAAGATAAAATAAGGGAGAGGATACACTCGTTCATCGGAGTAGCCCATGACATACGCACGCCGGTTGCACTGATAAAGGCTCCGTTAAGCGAACTTGAAGTCCAGGACGACCTGCCGGAAGAGAGTAAAAAGAAACTGGCTATTGCTATGAAGAATGCCGAGAAACTTTTCACGATGATTACCCAGTTGCTGGAGTTGCAGAAAGTGGAAGCGCATCCTGAACATCTGGAGGTGGCATGGTACGACATAAAGGAGTACATGGAAGATAAACTGTCCGCTTTCCGCATGGCTGCCGCTCAGAAAGAGATAGAGCTATATCTGGAAGTCGATTCGGAAATGCCTGAAGTATGGCTGGACAAGAATAAGATGGACCACATTATGGACAATCTGCTTTCTAACGCTTTGAAGTATACAGAGAAAGGAGCAATAGGAGTCATAGTGAAGCAAGCCCGGAATAAGTGGATGGTCGAGGTGACGGATACGGGAGTCGGCATTCCGGCGGAAGAACAGAAAAACATCTTTAATGAATATTATCGTGCCAGGAATGTGGTGGATTCTCAGGAACAGGGCATTGGCATCGGCCTGATGATTACTTCCAGGATCATCAAACAACATCATGGAAAGATAGAATTCAGAAGTGTGGAGAATAAAGGAACCACGTTTACGATTACATTCCCCAGGAAACTGAAATCTGGGATAATAGTTGCCGCGAAAGAGAAATTGCCTGAAACCATTGCCCCCGATGTTCCATCTCAGGAAGAGAAAGAACAAACGGATAAGAATGTATTGTTGCTCGCCGAAGATGACAAAGACATGCGCGAATACCTGACGGACAGCCTGTCGTCAGAATACAAGGTTGTCAGTGTGCCCGATGGTGGAAAAGCTCTGGATATGGCAAGGGAAATCAATCCGGATATCATCATTTCAGATATCATCATGCCTGTCATTCAGGGGGATGAATTGTGCCGGATATTGAAGTCATCAGTTGAAACCAGCCATATACCCGTCGTATTGCTGACTGCCCTTTGTGAAAGGGAGAATATCATATTAGGGCTGGAAGCCGGAGCCAATGACTATATCATTAAACCTTTCGACCTGTCCGTGCTGAAAGTGCGGCTTCGTAATATTCTTCAGAACAGGCAGCATCTCAGAGACACGGTTCTTTCTTCGGACATACCTGTGGATGAAGTGGATTATAGTAGCCAGTTGGATAAGGAATTCCTGGATAATGCGATGGTGGCCATTGAGGAAAATATGGCTAATCCGGAATTCTCAATTACTGACTTCTGTCGTGCGCTGGGAATGAGTCGTACTTCTGTTTATAATAAAATAAAAACTTTGACAGGACAAGGACCTAATGACTTTATCCGTATTGTGCGGTTGAACAAGTCGAAAGAGCTTTTGCAGTCACAGAAATATACGATTGGCGAAGTAGCTACCATGGTTGGCTTTTCGGACCCTAAATATTTCAGTACATGCTTTAAGAAGCAGTTTGGGGTAAGTCCGAGCAAATTTTAGAGTATAAAAACTGTATTTAAACCTAAGTGGATAAGTAGCCAACCTTTTTTGTTAAAGAATCAACTTACGTTTCCCTGATTGTGCGTAATATTGTGGTCAATAGTAACCCTCTAAAAATGCAGATAAAAAATGGAAACGTATTTAGGCCTGGACTTAGGCGGAACAAAATTACTGATTGGCGAAATTGACAGCCGCGGCAATATCTTGAGGTATAAAAAATATGACTCCGGATATTTCAACCAACAGGCAGCGCTGGATATTATCAAGTTATCACTGGACGATTATATCAAAACCGTCGGGTGGTATGATAAGAAGCCTCTGGCAATGGGAGTTGGACTGATTGGCCGGGTGGATCCCAATCAAGGTATCTGGTTGCAGATAGATCCCAGCAGAACGCAACCCATTGCGTTGGCTAAAGAATTGGCGGATATCTATGGCATTCCCTGCCATATAGATAATGATGTGAAAAGTGCCACACGTGCCGAACGTGTCTGGGGCTTCGGACAAATCTCCAAAAACTTCATCTATTTAAATATAGGAACAGGCATTGCAGTCGGCACGGTTGTGAATGGCAGGCAGATACGCGGTAGCCATTTCAATGCCGGCGAGGTGGGGCATGTGCGGGTAGGAGTGAATGTAGGAATCAAATGTACATGCGGAAGAATGGATTGTGTGGAGGCAATAGCTTCCGGTATCGGCTTCGACCGTTGTGCCCGATTGCTTCACGAGCAATACGAGACGGATTTGCATATCTCTGCCGATAGAGGTGAACGCATACCGGTCAGTGAAATCTTTGCATTGAGCCATAAAGGCGATCCTCTATGTGTAAAGCTTGTGGAGAATGCTTCCGAAGCGTTGGCAAACCTGATAATGAACCTGGTGAGGGTGACAGACCCGGAGACCATTGTTCTGGGTGGTGGTGTAGTGGCTGACGGATATATACATGCCAAGATACTGGAATTGTTGAATCCCACCACCATGCGCTTTGTGAGCAATGGCGTTGTTATTACAAAGTTAAATCCGGAATTCATAGGCTTGTTGGGTGCAGGGGCTGTAGCCATGAATATGTAGAACTGGGATTACTAACACTTTATTAATAATATGAATGTAACTATCGCAAAAAATGAAAGCGAATTCGATTGTACAGCCGCCTGGCGCATAATCGGAGAGATACTGCACAAGCCGGAAGCGGTTATCGGGCTTTCAACAGGACGCACGACCGGAAATCTGCACCGGATTGTCGGAGAAATATACTCCCGTTATCCTTTTAATACCTCTGCCGTCACCTTTTTCGGACTGGACGAAGTGACCAATGTGCCACGTGAATATGCCGGAGCATGCTATACGATGTTGAAGACAGAAATCATAGATGCATTGGGTATTAAGGATGAGAACTTCCTGATGCTGCCAACCTTCTCGAATGATTTCAGAAGGGATTGTATCGCTTTTCAGCAAGAGATTGCCAGACGCGGCGGTATCGACCTGCTGATTCTGGGATTGGGAGAGAACGGACATTTAGGCTTTAACCAACCTCAATCTCCTTTTAATGGTGAAGCATGGGTTACTAAGATGAACCCCGAATTGGAGGAACGCATCCGCCGGGAAACCGCTACTCCGCCGGAGAAAGAACTGGGTGGGGCTACTCTGGGCATAAAGAATATTATGCAGGCACGCCGGATTGTGCTGGTGGCTAAGGGTGGTAATAAAGCCGGTATTGTGAAACAAATGCTGGAAGGACCTGTCACTCCCGATGTTCCCGCCTCCGTGCTTCAACTACATCCGGATTGCGAGTTCTTGTTGGACGTTGCTTCTGCCTCCGGGCTATCTAAAATATAATCATTATACTATAATACTACATGATGACACAACAGGAAAAACAAATCAATTACATGGGACCGTTTCTCACAATGGTCTTTCTATTCCTTATTGTCGGGTTCCTGACAACTGCCAATACTCAGTTTCAGGGTCCGTTGAAGGAGACTTTCCTCATGAAAGTAGGCAATCTGAAGAATACATTTGCCACTTTGATTACCTTTTCATGGTTTCTTGCCTATCCCATTTGTGGCCGGGTGGGTTCATCCTGGATTAATAAGTACGGCTATAAGGGAACGTTAATCCGTGGACTCTGGGTGATGATTGTTGGTTTAGGACTCTTTTTTGCTTCTTCTTATTTCACTGTAAGATTTCCCGATGCTGATGTCGTGATGGGAGAGAGTGTTATTCCCACCGGCTTCTTTATTTTCTTATTAGGATCGTTTGTCGTGGGTGCTTCGGCCACTATTTTGCAGGTGGTCATCAATCCATATCTCACGGCTTGCCGGGTGAAGGGAACGCAGGCTATCCAGCGTCTTGCTATCGGTGGCACGGCAAACTCTGTCGGCACTACGATTGCCCCTTATTTTGTGACGGGTGTTGTTTTCGGTGGTCTGGCCATGGAAGATATTCAAATCAGCCAGTTGATGATGCCTTTTCTGGCGTTGATGCTGACCATTGCAGTGGTTGTATTCCTGTTGATGAGGCTGTCTTTGCCTGACATACAGGGCACACGGGTTGAAAAAGGAGAGAAACTGGAGAAAAGCGTCTGGTCATTCCGGCATCTGACGCTGGGTGTCTGTGCTATATTCTGCTATGTGGGTGTGGAGGTTTGCATTGGTGCAAATATCAATTTGTATGCCATCGAACGGAATTGTCCTTCGCCTGCCTTGATGGCTACACTCTATTGGGGTGGTATGTTGATAGGGCGTCTGGTGGGTAGTTCGCTGAGTAAGGTCCCTCCCCGTGTACAGTTGGTGGTGACTACCCTGTCGGCGGGTGTGCTGGCTCTGTTAGCTATCATCTTTAATAATCCCTGGTTGCTGACGGCAGTCGGCCTGTTCCACTCCATCATGTGGGGAGCCATCTTCACGTTGTCTGTGGCCCATTTGGGTAAATATACTTCGGTAGCTTCGGGAGTATTTATGATAGGTGTAGTGGGTGGTGCTATCCTGCCTCTGCTGCAAGGTGTCTTCGCCGACTTGCTGGAAAGTTGGAGATGGTCTTGGTTTATTGTACTTTTGGGAGAATTATTTATGCTGTATTATGCGTTGGTAGGTTCTCGCGTTCGTCAAACAGCTGATTAACTATAATATTATGAGAAGAATGAGATTTATGATTTTGTCTGTACTGGCAGTATTGCTGTCGTGCAGTAGTAAGGCAGGAGAATTGCGCATGGCTTCTTCGGGTGCGAAGGTGATTGTAGCTTATGTGACTTCCTGGAGTAGTGTCATGCCCGACCCGCAATATATGACGCATATCAATTATGCATTCGGTCATGTGAACGAAACATTCAATGGGGTGGGGATTGATAATGAGAATCGTCTCCGGGAGATTGTTGCTTTGAAGGCGCAGAAACCGGGATTGAAAATAATGCTTTCCATCGGCGGATGGGGAAGCGGACGTTTCAGTGAAATGGCTGCCAACGACGAATTCCGCCTGGCATTTGCAAAGGATTGCAAGCGGGTAGTGAAAGAGTTTGGCCTGGATGGCATTGATATCGACTGGGAATATCCTACCAGTGCTGCAGCCAACATTTCCGCTTCACCGGACGATACGAAGAACTTCACATTGCTGATGCGTGATATACGTAAAGAGATAGGAAAGAAAAAACTATTGACTCTTGCTACGGTGGCTTCCGGTGAGTATATAGACTTCAAAGCAATTCTGCCTTATATAGATTTTGTCAATATCATGTCTTATGACATGGGGAATGCCCCCAAGCACCATGCTGCTTTGTATAGTTCAGAAAATACAGGCTGGATGACTGCCGACGCCGCAGTTGAAGCGCATCTCAAAGCGGGCGTTCCGGCTTCTAAGTTAACTATGGGAGTACCTTTCTATGGACGTGGAGGCGACCAGTATCCTAATTTCCAGGATTACCATAAGGTGGGCGGCACTGCTGAATTTGAAGAGCGTTGGGATGATACGGCCAAGGTGCCTTATCTGGCAAACAAGGACGGTGTACTGGTTTTTGGTTATGAAAATCCCCGTTCGCTGGCTATCAAGTGCCAATATATTTTAGACAAGGGATTACTTGGCGGTATGTATTGGGAGTATGCAGGCGACAATCCTCAGGGTGATTTGCGCCGCACGATGTATGAGAGCCTGCTTGTGAATAAGAAAGGTCAGCCAGCCCCTTATCAGGTGTTGGTGCTGACCGAGCGCGGCGGACAACATGGCGGATTCACGGATGCCGGCCTGCAATGGTTGGCTCAGGAGAGTGGAGCCATGAACTTTGAAATTACGGAAATAAATAATGCAAAACCTATTACGGAGGAATACCTCAATCGTTTCCACTTGATAATCCAACTGGACTATCCGCCTTATACATGGAGTGAAGCGGCACAGGCAGCCTTTACCAAGTATATCGATGAGGGCCGTGGTGGCTGGATAGGTTTCCATCATGCTACTTTATTGGGAGAATTTGATGGTTATCCGATGTGGCAATGGTTCTCCGATTTTATGGGCGGGGTGCGTTTCAAGAATTATATTGCTCCGTTGGCTGATGGAGTGGTTATCACGGAAGATCCGGAACATCCGGTTATGAAGGGTGTGCAAGAGACGTTTATTATCCCTGATGATGAGTGGTACACCTATGACAAGAGTCCGCGCCGCAATGTGCATGTGTTGGCACATGTGGACGAATATAGCTATACTCCTGCTTCGGATGTCAAGATGGGAGACCATCCTGTGGTGTGGGTGAATGAGAGCAAGAAAGCACGCAATGTCTATTTCCAGATCGGACATAGCAAGAAGTTGTACGAAACGGAAGACTTTACAAAGATGTTCAGGAATGCGATTCAGTGGACATTGAAAAAATGATGGCTATAAAAAAGAAGGTGTCTGAAAGGATGCCTTCTTTTTTTGTTATGCCGCCCGTTTATTATCCATTTCTATTTTTAGATTATCTTTAGTCTTCTCAATTATCTCTTTTCGCGAAGTCATCCTATAGAAATAAGTAAAAAACAAAAGAGAACTGACTTTTTAGCCAGTTTCCTTAGATTATGTGCAATAGCAACCAGGGTAATGTTTTTACCTTCTCCAATCCTCTTAATCTAAACCGGTTCCATGCCGAGTTATGCTTTATCTGCGCAAAAACAGCTTCCGGTTCTATACATCGTTTGCCCTGATGATCAATACCTTCCTCACTCATGAGTTTTTACCGTGCTTTTTGTTTATACCTGTTAAGGCTATAGTTAACTTCTATGATCCGGTTAGTCTTTGATTTATGACATTGAGATTTCAGCGGGTAACCCTCACAGTTTTGTGCCTGATAACGCTTCAGTACGGATACATATCCCAAATCGGACTTACTTTTCCTTTGACCTTTATATGTCCAGAGCAGACAACTAATATCCAAGGCGTCGATAACACTGTTTACAACACGAACGGGATAATTGGGAGCGATCTTTTCCGATAAACTGACCGGAAAAAGTACATTTTGGTTGGAAGTAAACTCTTTAAATACTATCTTAGCCATTGCTATAATGTTTGATTATTGCAACGGTAAGATAATACTTTTTACTGAAATAAACAATAGCAAAAAGGGGCTGTCACACTTTTTGGACAGCCCCTTGAAATGTTGACAGATATCAGGCTATGCCCTCTTTGTATAGAGTTTAATCTGTCTTAATCTGAATCTTGGTGATTGTTATGTCACCGCCAATGATGAGAGCGGTTTCAGTGCCATTCATGGTTGTCGCCATACCTTCCGAGATTTTGAATTCCAGGAAGTCCTCACCAGCGGCAAGAACGATGTTGTTACCGCTTTCACCGCCCTCGCGGATGAAAGGAGCACCCCACCAACCATCGCACAGGCAGAAAGTCTGAGGAGCATCATGGTGAGTGAACGTGAACTTAATAGTTTGGCCGGCTTCCGGCGTTACTTCCGAGAGGTCAAGGTCGGATGCCGGGAGATACCACCACCAACCGGTAGTGTATTCGCCTTCCCAGATTGAAGCATATCCTTCACCTCCTTCGCTGCCACCTGCAACCTCGTCAGACAGCGTTACCTCTGGCAAAGTATACTTCTTGCCGCTGCAGTCTTCGAGGACAACTTGGGCAGGTCCGGCTTTTATGCCCATGGGCGAATAGATGTAGAGAGAACCGGTAGCTTTGCGCTTAAAGTTGCTTGCATCTACAACAATGTCCTTGCCGTCTTTACCGGGGAAATAAGCCTTGGTGATAAATTCGAGGTCGTTGCCGTACACCTCCACACATTCGTTGATTTTTATTTCCTTGTCAAGAGGTGCCACGCGCAAAGGCTCGGGCTTGCCGACAGTCAGCGTCATGACCGACTCTGCCGATTCGCCGTCGGCTTCTATAGTTACTGTTCCCCCCTCTGCAGAAACGCCGGCAGGAGTTATTACAGAAATATAGCCGTTGCCTATTTGGCTAATGTTGTTCACAGAGACATTGCCAGGGAACACAACGGAAGTGGCCTTCTCAAGCCCCGTACCAGTGATGGTGATAACCTGTCCTTCCATAACTTTTGTAGGCAGGACGGATTTCACCTCAAGCACATCGTTGGCATCCGCCACATCGTCATCGCTGCATGAGGTCAGTGCCATGTTCGACAGCAATGCGAATCCTGAGACCAGAAGATATATAATATGTTTTTTCATAAATCTTATTCGTTTGAAATTTCATTGAATCTGTTTTACCAATTGGGGTTCTGCTTCAGATTGCCATTCTTCTGAATTTCAGACTGCGGAATCGGGTACAGGTTGTACTTCTCGTCCCACTGGCGAGTCTTAGTTACTCGATTGAGAATCAAGTTGCCGTTTCCATTCAGTTTGAAGTCTGCCACATCCACATTCTTGAAGAACTCGGCACCCTTCTTCCAGCGACGCACATCCCAGAAGCGCTGACCTTCGAAAGCAAGCTCTACCATACGCTCACGCATGTAGCGCTCTTCGAAACCATTGTTTCCTTGGAATTCAGGCATCATGATGTCAGGACGGTTACGAAGCACGTTGATAGCTTCGTTGGCTGACATGCCGAAATCGCCCTGTTCGTCAGCATTGCCGTAGTAGTTGTACATGGCTTCTGCATAATTGAGGTAAACCTCGGCCAGACGCATCACAATCCAGTTGTGGCGTGTTGTAGTCTGGTTGTTGGCTGTGGTGACACAGTTGCCGTCCACAAACTTCTTCAAGTAGTAGCCCGTGGGAGTTGCGCCGTACTTAGGAGCACCGTTGAAGCCACTCTGATACGTCTCGATGGCAATCTGCTGAGCTGTGTTAGATGGCCAAAGATCACCGTTCTTCACTACAGTGAGTTCAAAACGTGGGTCGAGACCATCATATGGATTCTCAGTAGTCACATCAACATCTCCAGGATGTTTCTCCTTGAATGTCTTACCGTCGGCCTGATATTCGTATGCGTCCACCAATGCCTGTGTAGGGCAGTTGCCGGAGTTACCGTTCTCCACACCCACAGGATAATTGTACTGCTCGAAGGCGTTGCTTGCCTGGGTGCCAAGAACGAAGATAAATTCAGGATTGGTGAATGTATCGTGCCCCCATAGGTTGGCATACCCGCTGAGCTTGTAGCCCCAGCGCTGTGCATTATCGATGATGACCTTGCTGGCAGCAGCGGCCTCTTTCCAAAGCTCCTTGTTGTTGTCTGTATTAAACAAGGGTGAAGCCTGATAAAGAAGTACGCGTGCCTTCAGTGCAAGGGCAGCACCACGGGTGGCACGACCAATTTCCTGACCGGGAATGTCATTATACGACACGGGCAGATATTCAGCCACGGCATCCAATTCGTTGATGATGAACTTGAACACATCCTTGGCTGGAGTGCGTTCCACGCTGTTGGCCTGCGCATTGGTGAGGGTTGTGGTCACCAAAGGCACATCGCCGTAGGCACGTACCAACTCGAAGTAGAAATAGGCACGGAGGAAACGCAACTCGTTAGGGAATATCTCAAACTGCTGCACCATGGTCTGGTAGTTGGGATCATATTCATAATCCGATAGGTCTATCCTGTGTATGCGCTCAAGGTACATGTGTACCTGAGTGATGGCACGGTATGACCTGTCCCATGTGGTCGAGAAAGGATTCGAAGGAGTCCAACCACCGTTGAAATACTTGTGAATGGGTGAGAAGGAAAGTGCAAACTCAGACTCGTCTGTGGCACTGGCTATCAGGGCACCATTACCGTAGGAATTGTCCTTGAATTCGCTCGGCATTTGCGCGTAGACATCGTAGACAAGAGCCTTGACACCATTGAGGGGGCTGTTGTAGGTCCAGTCCTCGTCACGATTCGAAGCTTCGTTGTAATCCAGGTCGGCGCAGCCCACAAAGACTATTGCCGCCATACCTAAAAGAGTATATTTTATCTTGTTCATAAATGTATCTTTAATTAGAAAGTTAATGTGACACCTATGTTGACACCCTTGAACATGGGATATGCCGTCGAAAGTACCTCAGCATCCATAGCGTCGACGTTGTCGAAGGAAAGAAGGTTCTCGCCCTGAACAAACACCTTGGCTGCGGTAAGAGAGAACTTCGAGAGCACCCTTGCAGGAACTTTATAGTAAACCTCGATGTTGCGCATCTTCAAGAAGTGAACAGGCTTGTACCATACGTTGCTTTTCTGGCTGTTGTTGCTGTTGTTCTGAGTTGTCAGACGTGGGTAAAGAGCGTTGCTGCCAGCCACATCCCAGCAGTTGTTGTAGTAATCCACTGAAAGGTTACCGTTGTCGGCCATGCCACCCCATATTGCTGACGGAAGATTCTTCATGTAGTTGCCAGTGCCCTGGAACCATGCGTTTAAACCGAAGCCTTTATACTCTAC
Organism: uncultured Bacteroides sp.; assembly: GCA_947071285.1. Lineage (GTDB taxonomy): Bacteria > Bacteroidota > Bacteroidia > Bacteroidales > Bacteroidaceae > Bacteroides. The sequence continues at coordinate 39,954 of CAMTFK010000002.1, forward strand.
ACCGACATTGAAGGCGTAGTTGAGCTCAGGGATGTCAGTAGCACCATTGAGACTGGTAACATCGAACTCGTTGATTACCTGGTCACCGTTGAGGTCTTGGTATTTGATGTCACCAGGGCTTACGGTAGAGTATTCCTGACGGTAGCTGGAGTTGATGTCGGCCTGATCCTTGAAAAATCCTGCCGACTTGAGTCCCCATGCCTCGTTTACACGACGGCCTACAGGGTCGCTCAGCGGGTAGGTCGGTGTGCCGATATACTTGCTCACCTCATTGCGTGCCCACGACAAGTTGGCACCCAAGTTGAGATTGAGGTCGGAAGTGATTTTCTTCACATACTTGGCACTTACCTCAAAACCGTAACTCTTAACTTCGCCAACATCGTTGTATGACGACTGTATACCAACCACCGATGAATTCTCATTGCTTGCGGAGAGCATGATGTGGCTGCGAAGCTGGTAGAAAGCATCAACTGAGATGTCAAGAGCATTTGCCAGACGAAGGTCAGTACCAAGGTTAAAGCTCGTAGATGTCTCTTGCGAGAAATTGGTCGTTGGGAAGGAGCCAAGCGATGCTCCCCATGTAGCACCGTAGTTGTTACCAATAATCACATAACCGTGCGAAACATCCCATGTGGGAAGCCACATGCCATAGGTAGGCATATAGTCGGTATGCTGGATGCCGGCTGATGCACGCAGCTTACCGTAGTTGAGCAGACCATCGTTGCTGTCAGCGTAAATCCAGCCGAGCGACAGTGTGGGTGAGAATGCCCACTTTGAGGGATAGGTACGGCTGGAGCCGTTGCCTGCAAGCACAAGGTCGGCAACGTAGCGGTTCTGAAAATCGTAGTGGAAGACTCCCATGATGTTTTGACGATAGTAGGTGTTTCCACGTCCATCAGTGCTCACACCACTGTTGTCGTAAATAACGGTAGCATTGAAGTGGTCGTTTTCGAAGAACGAACGTTTGTAGTTGATACCTACACTGGCCTTTGCTTTCCACCACTGGCCGGCATTCCAGTTACTGAAAGTGAGGTTGGTCTCCTTGTTGCCGAATGTGTTCAGAGCTACGTTGTTCTTGTCGCCAATGGTACCGGTGTAACGCTCGTAGCCATACTGGTGTGCCTTGTGCGAATTTTCCGCGTAAATCGACGAATTGGCATAGCCGGCACTGACAAATACGTTCAGGCCATTGAGCAGGAAGTCGAGTTTTTGAGACAGCTTGGCATCTACCCATAGCTGACGTTGATGGGTCTTGTAGAAACCGGACTCCTGAATCTTGGCAATGGGGTTGGCATCACCGTATGCCTCGTTACCACCCCAGATACCTGTTGAGGTCTTGTAGGGGAAAGCGCTTGCCGGCAGTTTGTAGATAGCAGCTGTAGCATCGTCAGCACCGATGTCGGAGGGCCGCTTGGTCTCCTGGAACATACCGAAGAGGTTCACCGACATGAGAGTTGTGTTGGTGATGTTGAAGTCGAGGTTGGTACGAATATTGGCCTTCGACTGGCGCAACTGCGTATTGTAGTCCGGCAGCTTGGTGTCCTTGAAAGCACCACGCACATCGGTATAATCGATATTGGTGTAGTACTTCACCTTGTTCGTACCTCCGTACACCGAAACGTATGCATGGTCTTCCTCGGCTCTGTTCTTGAAAGTAAGGTCGCGCCAGTTCACATTAGGATAGAAGTACGGGTCAGAACCGTCTTTGAAGAGGTTAAGCTCCTGTTCGGTGTATGCGGCAGAGAGTCCGTCGTTGCGACGGGCATGGTTGAAAGCATTGGCATATCCGTAACCGTCTACCATGTCTGCAAATTCAGGGTCGAACTGGAACTTATGGCTGTAGTTCACCTTGACGTGTGTCTTGCCTTCAACGCCACGCTTTGTCTTCACAAGTATAGCACCATTGACACCCTCATGGCCAAGAAGTGCCGTAGCGGCAGCATCCTTGAGGATGGTAACGCTCTCCACTTCCTCTACACTGAGGCGGTCGATGGGACGCTCGTAGCCATCGACGAGGATGAGGATACTTTTATCGCTAAGCGTGTGATAGCCGCGAATATTAAACGAGGCACCCTTATTTTCGTCGCCCGAGAAGCCGCCTTGCGATAGAGCCGTTAGACCTGGCAGACGTCCATAGAGAGCCTGGGCAAGGTTAGTTGCCGAGGTCTGCTGCAATTCTTCACCTGTGATTGTGGTTGCAGAAGCGGTGCTGAGGAAATTGCTTATTTCCACGCCGTAACCCAAATCATAGGCATTTGCATTCTTATCGTCGAGTTTTACCTGCGCATTTGCCGTGAGAGAGACAACAGCAGTCGCAAGCATCAACATTCTATTTATATTCATATTTTATAAGTCTTATTGATTTTTAAAATCTGGATTACCAACCTGGGTTCTGGTTCAGACCATAGCCCTTGTTGATCTCATCACGTGAAATAGGCGCGAGATACCATTTGTCGGTCCACTTGCTCGTCTGATTGTCAGTATCCCACCATACGCGGCTATTGTTGGTACAAGGTATCTTCTCATAGATACAGTTCGGCCAAGGGTCACCGGGTTCGAGACTCGTGTTGCCATTGTAGTCGGCAGGATTCATCTTGTTGCCGTTGGCATCCTTGCGCCATACACGCAGCTGGTGTACCTGTTTCTTGAATATGTCGGATCTCTTGTAGCGGATGAGGTCATACCAGCGGGAGTCTTCATAACCGAACTCACAAGCACGCTCCTTCAGGAGTTGCTCAATGAAGTTGTCCTTGTTGGTGGTTAGATTGAGCTCCGGGTTCATGACCTCTATCTTGCCAAGACCTACGCGTGCGCGCACTTTATTCATTTCGTCGCAAGCTTTCGGCAGATTGCCTGTCTGTGCGAGTGCCTCAGCGTAGCAAAGATGAATGTCGGCCATACGCAGATAAGCAAAGTTGGTCGGATAGTATGCTGCATAGCCGTTATCGCGGAGATACTTGAACAGTTTCATACGGGTTGACCATGGATTGTCGGTAACAGCAGGATTGAAGGTCTGGTCAACATTGCCACCTTGCCACATCTCGGTGCTCGAAAGCCCCTGATATTGCTCGACAAGATTGTTGCGATTCACCACCATTGTCTCGTAGAGACGTGGGTCGCGATTGACAAAGATGTCTACGTTGTTGGGGTTATCGGTATTGAACACATTGTCGTAAGGGAAGTTACGACCGTCTGCCATACCAAACATTTCCATATATTCGAGGGTGAAAAGAGCCATACCGAACTCATCCATACCTTGTACGTTCCAGTCACCATTCCAAGCGTTTGTACCCGGACCAGCATGAACTTCAATCACCTTCTCGCTGTTGCCACGGAACCAGTAGGCGGCACGGAAAGCGTTGCAATAGTCCTGCTCACTGTTACCAGTGGGCTGTACAAGAGCGAAATAGTTGCCGTTGGCGCTATTGGCTTGGAAGAAATCCTCACAAGCCTTCAATGCTTTCTGCCAAAGTTCGGGCTTGTAACCGCCAACCCATACCTGGCTGAGGTCCTGATTCTCTTCGTTTCGAGTGAATTCAAGATAAGGCTTGTCACTGTTAAGCAGAGGCGAAGCCACGAAGTTCCACAGCCTTACACGCAGACCATAGGCTGAGCCTTTGGTCAGACGTCCGGAGTTGGTGGCCTGATCCTGCACAAAGAAAGGAAGACCCGGCTCGTTGATGGCGCCCTGGATAAGCTCGTCGATGAACTCTGCTGTCTCGATTACGCTCATACGCTTGCCATCTACAATATCAGTAGCCACAAATGAGCGGTCAACTTTTGGAAGACCTCCGAAGTTGCGGAAAGCATCAAGATAGCGCGATGCCATGATGACATACACCTCACCACGGAGCTGGCTCTTCTCTGATTCGCTCAAGTCGGGAACGCGATCGATGTTCTCGATGAAAATCCAACCTTCGCGGATGGTACGCCAGATGCCTGCACGGCCATTGCCGTCACCGTTGGCGATGAAAGGGAACTTGACGAGACCGCCGTTATCCTGGTCGGTCTCGGTAAGGTCACCACCGTAGTACTTTCCGAGATTGTGCCATCCGCAGTACGACTGACAAATATCGGTAAGGGCATCGGGGTGAGAATACCATACTGCACCTGTATAGGTGAAAGGGTTGTGCATGGCACCGTACATGTGCCAGAGGAAACGCTTTGCATTTTCTCCCTTGACAAAGATGGAGTCTACGGTCACGTCGACACCCGGCTGCTTGTCGAGGAAGCCACTTCCGACGTTGATATCATCGACACAGGAGCTCAGCGATCCCATCCCTATCATGATACTAGCTACACATATAATAGTAGCAGTTTTTATTTTTTCTATAAGATTCATTGTCTTGAGTGTTAGAAGTTTAAGTTGATACCGAAGTTGTAAACACGGGTCATAGGATAACGCGTGCTACCAAAGCCTGCTTGTGCCTCTGGGTCATTGGCCTTGAAACTCGTGAAAGTAAGGAGGTTATAACCATTGGCATAAACACGGATGTTGTTGATGGGCACACCGGGTATGCGGAACGAATAACCAATCTCAAGGTTCTTCAGACGGATGTACGATGCATCGACCATCCATGGGTCTGAAAGTGAACCGTTATGCTCGCGTGCCGATTTCTCAAGAGAGATACGTGGCAGGGTGGCACCGGGGTTATTCTCGGTCCAAGAATTGTCATAGACCCATTTGTTGAGCATTGACTGGTTACCTGTACCGAAGGCTGGAGTATAGAAAGAACTGAGCTGACGGTTGACGTGGGTGGCACCTACCCAAGTCATGGAGAAGTCGAGACCTTTCCAGTTGAGCGTTGCGTTTATGCTACCAGTATACTCAGGAATATCGCTGTAGCCGATAGCATGTACATCGTTAGCATCCACCTTACCATCACCTGTGAGGTCAACAAATACGCTGTCACCGGGGCGCAATGTAATCTGCTGGTCTGGCATGTCGACACCGTAAACTTCCTTGTAGCGCTGTTCGGTTTCACCAGGAACATAGAACTCAAAGAAGTCGTAGCCGAAAGGCTGACCTACAGGATGACCAGTGCGGTACATGTGTGGGAATTCCTTCTTCACTTCTGCCATTTCCACAACCTTGTTGCGTGCGAAAGCGAATGTAGGAGCTATCGAGTAGTTCACTTTACCTATCTGGTCGGCCCAGCGTAGGGTCATTTCATAACCATGGTTCTTGACACGGCCGAAGTTGACGGAGTTGGGCTTGAGAGCGGAAATACCTGCGATGCTTGTTTCGTTGGAAATGAGGATGTTCTTGCGGTCTTCCCAGAAGAAGTCGACACCAAGACTCAAGCGACTTCCAAAGAAGTGTATATCGGCACCATAGTTCTGCTTGGTGGCTGTTTCCCAAGTAACATCGGGGTTACCGTTGCTGGATTCGCGTGCGCCAGGCATGAATGTACCGTTGTTGGTACCGAAGTTACCCGTACGGTCGTTGGTCCACCATGCACCACCGTTGTTGGTGTAGAACTGCCATGTGCCAGGCAGATAGAGGAAACGGCCAACTCCCTGGTCATTACCTACCTTACCGATAGAACCGCGAAGTTTGAAATAGGAAACAACGTTACGGATAGGCTCCCAGAATTTTTCAGAAGAGATTATCCAGCCGATAGAAGCAGAAGGGAAAAAGCCAAAGCGCTTACCTTTAGCGAAGTTCTCTGAGCCGTTATAACCCATGTTGAGGTCTACCATATACTTAGTCTGGTAGTCGTAGGTGACACGGCCTACCATACCTACATAACCACGGGGGATAGAATTGTAGACACCGCCGGGATAGTAGTTTTTAGATTCATTATAAAGAACGAGCGCACCGAAATTATGGTCACCGAACTTGCGGGTATAGTTGAAACTCGCCTCTGCATACCAGTTTCTACCTCCCCATTTGGACTCATCATAGCCAAGAGGCCATGAGTCACCCTGACGGACATAAACAATCTTTGGAGAACCGTCTTCCTGGTATTCACCCTTAGCGATGGTGGCCTTGTAGCTGATACCATCGCCGGTAGTACGTGCTTTCTGCTGTGTATAGTCAGAGTTGTAGGAACCCTTGATACGGAAATCAAGACCCTTGGTGATAAAGTCGAGCTTGAGTTTATACTGAAGGTCGAGGTTTACAACACTCTGACGCTGAGTAGTATAACCGTGCTGGTAGATAAGACCGAGACCATCGGAACCAACTGCGCCAACGAGATCAGGGTCGGAAATAATACGACGTCCCTCACTATCAAGACCGTAGCCTGACATTGGCGTACCATTGTTGAGAAGACCCTCAACACCAAAGACACCTGACTGACCGTTATACTCACCATTACCGATAGAGTTGCGTCTGCCAATACGTCCACCGATACCGATAGAAAGCGTACCCAGCTTAGAGAAATCCACATCGAGGTTGGCACGGAAGTTGTAACGGCGGTATTTGAAGTTTGCGTCATCACCTTGGTCGAAGGTTTTGAAAAGACCGTCCTGATTGAGCATACCGACAGAAACGAAATAGCGGGCACGTTCAGTACCACCCGACACATTAATATTATATTGTTCCTGCCATGCGTGGTCGTTCATCAAATACTTGAACCAGTTGGTGCTTGGATAAACGGTGGGCATATCCATGTCCTTCCAGTGCTGTATAGCTTCCTTGGAGAACTTCCATCCGTCCTCGGTTACTCCTTCCACTTCCTGAGCATGATTGTAAGCTGTTGCATACTCATAGGAGTTTGCCGGCTCAAGGAATTTGGAAATCTGCTGAAGACCTACTGAAGCTGTCAGTGTGATGGTAGGCTTGCCTATTTCGCCGCGACGAGTTGTAACGAGAATAACGCCGTTGGCACCACGTACACCAAAGACAGCCGTAGCGGAAGCATCCTTAAGAATAGAAATGTCCTGCACCTCGTTCGGGTCTATCTGGCTGAAATCACGCTCGACACCATCGACAAGCACGAGAGGTTCGGCGCTGTTGAACGAACCGACACCACGGATGCGGATGACAGGGTCATCGGCACCAGGAACACCGGTGTACTGCACCGACTGGAGACCTGGGAGCTTACCCGAAAGGCTGTTACCAAGCGATGCGGCTGGCGATTTGAGAAGCTCCTTGCCACCCACGTTGGAGACAGAACCCGTCAGCGTCACCTTACGCTGCTGACCATAGCCGATGACAACCACTTCATCGAGTATCTCATTATCCGGTTCCAAAACAACATTAAGAGAAGTTGATGTTGCCTTTACTTCTTTCGACATGTAGCCGACATACGAAAACACCAAGGTTGAACCCTTGGGAACTCCCGACAAAGCATAGTTGCCACTACTATCTGTTATCGTGCCTTTCGACTTGTCTTTAGTCTGCACGGTAGCCCCGATAAGTGGCTCGTTCTGCTCGTCAGTAACACAACCTTGCACTTTAAAAAGATCTTGTGCGAAGGACACTCCCGGTAGCAACAAAGCCAACAAAAGGAGATGTAATCTGCATAACTTTCCCATAGCATTAAAATTAAATAAAATCATTAAGTGTTAAAATCATTAGCGTTAGAATTTTCACAAATGTATGTAGATTTATTCTCAGCGGTGGGTGAAAAAATGACATTTGAGGTTTAAAAAAAGCTAGTATTTGCATTTTAATGCCGCATAAGTTTAAAAGCTATCAGAGAAAGTCCAAAATACATCATTTCTCCAAAAACATGCCGCCTAACCTATATAATTCATAGTCGCGCCTCTTTCTTTATAGGCAATGGAAGAGGATTTTATAAAAAAGAGACTATCTAACTTTTGGGTTGTTAGACAGTCTCATGTTGCTACCTGAAAACATCACTCTTTATTAAAGTATCTACTGATATATATAGTTGTCAGTTAGATTCGACAAAAAGTTTATTGGCTATGGCCTTATGAAGCGTGTGGTTGCCGTCATCGCCAGCATCGTCCCAGAACATGGCGCCGAGAAGTCCGTATTCGAGAATATAATCACATTTCAAACCTATTGAGCGAGCGTTGTCGTAGCTGAGGACAAAACGTCCATTCTTGTCGGTCACATAAGGCACCTTTGCCTCATCGTCCCAACAGTTGGTGTACCCCGAGGGCACCTTTACATTCTTGAAATCTGTGGAGTGGTCGTAGATATCGGTTCCATGACCATAGAAAGGCATACCGAGCACAAGCATCGACGCGGGTACTCCTTTGGCACGGTGCGCCTTGACCGCCATGTCGCAGTTAAACCATCCGGGGAATTTTGAAGACTGATACAGGGGTGCATTGTGCTTAGGAGGATTATCCATGTCGTATGCCATGATGTTGATAAAGTCAATATAGGGCATAATGCCTTCAAAATCGATGTAGTCGGCAGAGCACACTGTTGCAAGCGTCAGAAGCTTGTCGCTGCCTATAGCCTGACGAATGTCGCGCATCATCAGGTTGTAGTTGCGAGTGTCGTCGGGTGACGAAGAGATGTCTGCCATGTTACTCGTAGGAAATTCCCAGTCTATATCGATGCCGTCGAGACCAAACTCATCAATCACACGCTTGCAGTCGGCAGCAAAGGCGAGGCGATTGTCGGCATCTGCTGCCATCTCGCTGAAGTTGCCACTGCCCCAACCTCCTATCGACAAGAGTACCTTCAAGTGGGAGGCTTGTTTCTTCAAGGCGACAACCGACTTCAGACGTTCCTCGTTGTCGATTCTGACACCACGGAATGTTCCCTGCACATGCCCGAAGGCATAATTGATGTGGGTAACATATTCTGGCTTCACCTCGTGGCTTGACCATGATGTGACATAACCGATAACTATTTTGTCGGTAGAACCGGGAATGGGACTCGGCTCCTCTGTTATTGGCTCATCCGGAAGAGGTGGAAGGTCTTTCAACTCATTATCCTTCGAAGAGCATGATATCATCGAAGCAATCATGAGCAGCACTATTGAAAATAAAAAGTATTTCATATTCTGTTCTGTTATCATTTTCCTATGAATTCGTCTATATATGCCCTGTAATCGTGGTGTGTATTATAGGTACTTTTTCCTATGCCGTTCAATATATAATTGAAACCTTTAGCACCTCCTCCCGAAAGGGTGTTGTTGCACATGTGATACATTCTTATACCGGCTTTATCGGGTACTTCTATTGAATTTTCAATCATTATTTCGTTATGTAGCACATCATAAATGCCGAAGGCAAAAGCTTCATGAGTATTCACGTTATCAGCCACTTTGTATGCGGCATATCCGGCGCGTGTGCCGTTTTCGCTCATGTAATATTCCTGTGAGGGAGCATCATAGGGCGTCTCACACTGATAGAAGTAAGTTCGTCCATGTTCTCCTGTCCAGTAAGTCTGATATTCCTGGAAGTGCTCGTTGAATAAGCCGTAAATGGTGACATAGTCGCCGTTTACTATCAGACCGTTTCTGGTGGTATTGATTTCCCAGCCTACACTGCCGCGAACACCATGGTCTGCTCTCCATATCCAGAAATGGTCGCCAATCACGTCATTGCTGTTTAATTCGACTGCACGGTCTACATGTACCTTTGCCGGACGGAATCCGCCTATCCGGAAGAACAAGTCGGTGAGCAGAATAGGATTTTGTATATGTCTTTGAGCTGTTTTCTCCGTACCGACCTGAATCAGGGTATTGGAAGTGTAATGTGCATCAAACATCAGAGAGGCAATCGTTACTCCGTCTACATCTTCTACCAGAATCGCCGTATCGGAATTTTTTTCTCCCGGAATCAGAGTTGCCCACCCGATTCCTAATATAATAGTATTGGGGCGTGTGACATGAAGTGGTTCTGAAAGCTCGTACATGCCGGGAGTTATAAGCAGATGCTTGCCAGCCGCGAGTTGTTTATTCATGTATTCGGCTGAAACGCCCGGTTTCACTACATAGAACTCATTTGATAAATCCAAGGCTTCACCTTCACCCATGTCGGTGCGGTTGTAAGAGACTCCTTTGTGTTCGTGTTTCAGTGCCGGACGGAATACTTTGTATCTTCCGTCGTCGCCGATAAACAAGAACGGCTTTTCGCGTATGATTGGGGTGGTGGGGATGAAAGTTACATTTCCTCCTTTGTCCCAGTTGTTCTGGTAGGTATTTGTATCTACTTCCGGCCCCAGTTCAACGCCTTGGAAACAGTAGTTGTATTTGATTTCTTCGAACTCCCCACGTCCTTTATTCAGGAAGGAATTGCGGGTGTACCATTGTTGTTGGTTCTTAGAACCTGCGGCAGCTTCAAAATAGCAGTCTGCGGTGAATCCGCCGCTTACCCATCCGTTTTCCCACTGATTACGTACAACGCGCTGTGAGTAGATGCGGCGAATAGGTGCTGCCTGCGATACGGCCCATTTGAAAGTTTCTTCTTCGTCGTAGGTTTCCGGTCCTATGACGGACAGGTTTTCTGTAGAGCGCCAGAAAGTACATGTGCCGTTTCCGTTACTTAGATGGGGTGGGGTGTGTATATTGGAAACTTCCACGTCAAACGGTGTTTTGCCCAACCCTGCCAGATGTACATAGAACGGGACTTTCAGCAGTCCGGTTTCCTTGTAATCTCCCGCCTTGAACAAGAGGGCATAACGGTTGGGACTGAATTCCTTGCCGAACATCTGGTCGTGAATGGCATTGATTTCATGTCCCACATCTTCTTTCCGGTCCGTATTGCTATATATGTATACATAGTCGCCGAATAACTCGGCATCCATAGAAATAGAAGCCACCAATTCACCTTTACTATCCATAATCTGATAGTAATAATCATGGGGATTTCCTTTCGGCTTTTTATCGACAAATGTTGTTGAAGAGGTACTGCCGATTGTTTTGTATTCGCTGAATTTTCCGGTAGCTCTTTTTATGGTGTATTTGCCGGCAGGGGCCTGTGCTGAAATCTTAGTGCTGAAATCCAGAACGATATTCCCATTTCGCACTTCGATGTCTTTAGCATTGGCCTGCACACCCATGAATTGGAGGCAAACCGCAATGAATACTATCTTGAGAAATTGATTTATTTTCATATTCCTGTAAATCTTCGGATTATATTTTCAGTTTAATATTGATTTTAGCCAGTAATCCGGCGATAATAACAATGATGAGGGAAAACACCAGTGATTTGAGTAATCCGGGGATTCCACTGTATAGCGCATGTGGATAATACCACTCCAATAGTTGTTGTATGGGATACCATAAATAAGGTATCACATAACAGGTGAGCGTGGCAGTTCCGGCAGGTTTGATGATGTTGAACCAGGAAGCCTTTCCTCTCACGTCAGTTAGCCAGTAGAACATTCCGAATAACGGGAAAAACATGGCCAGGCAATAGAACAGCCAGGTAGGGGTAGCTTGTATCTTGGAGATAATCCAATGCGGATGAGAGAACAATGCTAATACGAGCATTACTATACCGAGTCCGAAAAGAATGTATATGAATTTGGCCGGATGTTTACGGTCGGCATATTTCAGCATGATTAAAGAGGTGATGATGCCAGACATGCCGAATGCATGGAGTGTCCAGTCGCTGGGGATGAATGGCAGCAGTATAATCCGGCTGCCATATTCCCAGGGAATTAGGCTGGAGTGGCTTACTACGGATAAGAGTATCAAGACTATCCAGACAATCACGTTTTTATAAAAACTCTCCCGTGTGAACAGATAAATGACGGCACATACCACATAAGTCCAACCGATAAGCCCTAAAATGCCCCACCAACCCTGATGGAAGGGAGAACCATGTATATCCTTATATATCACCAGAAATACCAGCAAGATGATACCAAGTACCTTCATTCCTTTGAATATATATTTCTTGATTCCTTCTGTTTTTGGATATACATTCCATATCAGGAAGAAACCGATTACCATAAGTATGGAAAACCATTGGTAGGATATACTGCCTACATCGCTGCAATTGAGCATGAACACCCCCATTGCTATCAGGGCTACAGTGCGCTCGGCTATATGAGTGATGATTTGTAGGGTGGTATCTCCTTTTTTCAGTCTGTTCTGAATGGCGAAGGGGATAGACATGCCCATGCAGAACAGGAAAGCAGGAAATATCGTATCGGAGAATCCCATCATATCCTCATTCATTTCAGCATGCATCAGCCAGTGGGGAACATTCTTTAGCCCGGGAATGTCGTTGACGAAAAGCATGAAGAACATGGTGAGGGCGCGGAACACATCCACGGCCGCTACACGTTGTAATGTTGAGTTTTTCATTCAGTATCGGGTATTTGCTGACTTTTATTTCTTAAACGGATCTCCTTTCTTGTCAGTACTAACCACCCAACGGAAAGCATTTACAAATAAGAGATTTTGTGTAGCATCGATGAATTCTTCATCGCCATGTCCCATGTTCAGGTATATCATCCTGTACTTGGTATTGGTCCATACGAGAGGGAAGTCGCCAAAATTGACCACGTCCTTGATTCCTAACGGATAGTTCTTAGGAGAAAGAGTGAGCAGGACTTCTACGTCTTTGTTGGCTCTCGGACTGGGATTCCACTGATACCATTCGCTGGACGGAGCCA
>CAMTFK010000003.1 GCA_947071285.1 uncultured Bacteroides sp.
CGCTGGTATCCAATGCCGTAGCTGCATCTATTTACCCCACCCCACGCATCTATACGGAGCATTACTACAAACGTTTCCTCCAATTCATGGATGAACCCGCCATCACTTCCAAAGATATAGTTATGGTAGGCAACAGCCTTACAGAAGGTGGTGGTGACTGGAACGCCCGCCTCAACAAAAAGAATATCCGCAACCGTGGAATTATCGGCGATGAAGTGATGGGCATCTACGACCGCCTGCATCAGATACTCCCGGGGCAACCCGCAAAACTGTTCCTCCTTGCCGGTGTCAACGATATCTCGCATGACCTGACTGCCGACAGCATCGTTAGCATGATACGTATGACCGTAGAACGTATCCAGCGTGAATCTCCCGACACGAAACTTTATCTACAAAGTCTCCTGCCCTTCAATGAAAGCTTCGGACGCTACAAGAAACTGACCGGAAAAACCGATATGGTTCCCGAAATCAATGCTCAACTGGAAGCTTTAGCTAAAGAATACAAGATTACATTCATCAACCTCTTCCCTCTATTCACAGAGAAAGGGACGAATGTACTGCGCACTGAGCTGACCAGTGACGGATTGCATCTGAATGAAGAAGGATATAAGATTTGGGTGAAGGCGTTAAAGAAGAAAATATAATGATTAGAGGTTAGTGATTAGTGCTTCACATTTTTAATATCAAAAATGTGACTATACATACATTTCTTATACGAGTTTCGTGCAAACATACACATTTTCAATAGGAAAGAGAAGTTCTAAAAGAAAAAAAGAGGTTATTGCGTACTGGCAATAACCTCTCATTATATAAGAATTACTAAAAAACTAATTTATTCTACACCCATCAATATCACATCAAAAGCTAATAAGGAGTATCCCGGAACACTTCCAGAACCACCAGAGCCATATGCTGAATCCCATGGAATATAAACCATCCAACGCTCACCAGTATGCATGAACTGCGGGAATTGTTTCCATCCAGATGTCATATAGGTTGAAGCCAAGTCAAACGTAACCGGTGAATCAAAATCTGTTGGTTTGTTCTTTGGCGGGTTAGGGATATTTTGATCTATTGCACTATAACCGGTAAAAGTACCATCAAACTTAGTGCCATTAATTAATGTACCATAATATTGGACGCTAATTGGCTCTAAATATAGCGGACGTTGCCCGGACATATCTTTCACAAGTTTTTTGCAATATATGTATTGAGGATTATTACCTGTACTGATAAGATCATTCATTATATAGAACATCTCACCCACCTGAATCTTCTCCAATTGTTCCAGAGTAGCAACATAATTATCTCCTGCAACCACTTTGATTGAATCGATGAATGCCTGATTACGTTCTTGCCAATTCGAATACTTCCCTTCTTCTTCCACCTCTTCACAAGAGATGAACACACCCATGGTGAGCAACAGGAAAGGCAGAAATACTAAGAGTCTTTTTTTCATTCTGATAATTTATTGTATTACTTATTGCAGCGTCTTCAGCAATGACGTAAGGCTGACACGGTCTGCAATGATGTTATTCAGTTCAGTAATAGCTACGCGTTCCTGCTGCATCGTATCACGGTTACGCAGTGTCACGCAGTTATCTTCCAGAGTTTGATGGTCAACAGTCACGCAGAACGGAGTACCGATGGCATCCTGACGGCGGTAACGCTTACCGATACTATCTTTTTCATCATACTGGCAGTGGAAGTGGAACTTCAATGAGTCGATGATTTCACGGGCCTTTTCGGGCAGACCGTCTTTCTTCACCAACGGCATCACAGCCAACTTCACAGGAGCAAGCGCAGCAGGCAATTTCAATACGATGCGGCTTTCTCCATTCTCCAGTTGTTCTTCGCAATAAGAAGCAGACATGATGCTGAGGAACATACGGTCCACACCGATAGAAGTCTCAACAACATACGGAGTATAACTTTCGTTCGTCTCGGGATCAAAGTACTTAATATTCTTACCGGAGAACTTTTCATGCTGAGACAAGTCGAAGTTCGTACGGCTGTGGATACCTTCCACTTCCTTGAAGCCGAAAGGCATCAGGAACTCGATATCTGTAGCGGCATTGGCGTAGTGAGCCAGTTTGTCATGGTCATGATAACGATAATGGTCATCACCAAAGCCCAGTGCCTTATGCCATTTCAGGCGGATTTCTTTCCACTTCTTGAACCATTCCAGTTCAGTGCCCGGCTTCACGAAAAACTGCATTTCCATCTGCTCGAACTCACGCATGCGGAAGATGAACTGACGGGCAACAATTTCGTTACGGAAAGCCTTACCGATCTGTGCAATACCGAAAGGTATCTTCATACGACCGGTCTTCTGTACATTCAAGTAGTTCACAAAGATACCCTGGGCTGTTTCCGGACGCAGATAAATCTTCATGGCACCATCAGAAGTAGAACCCATTTCAGTAGAGAACATCAGGTTGAACTGACGAACCTCCGTCCAGTTCTTTGTACCGCTGATGGGACAAACGATTTCTTCATCCAGAATAATCTGACGGAGTTCATCAAGGTTATTATCATTGAGCGCCTTGGCAAAACGTTCGTGCAAAGCATCACGTTTAGCCTGGTGTTCCAGTACGCGACCGTTTGTACTGCGGAACTGTGCTTCGTCAAAAGCCTCTCCGAAACGTTTGGCAGCTTTAGCAACTTCTTTATTGATTTTATCGTCGTACTTTGCAAGTTGGTCTTCAATCAAAACATCGGCACGATAACGCTTCTTGGAGTCACGGTTATCAATCAATGGGTCATTGAATGCGTCTACGTGTCCGGAAGCCTTCCAGATGGTGGGGTGCATGAAGATAGCGGAGTCGATGCCGACAATGTTTTCGTGCAGCAACACCATGCTCTGCCACCAGTATTGTTTAATGTTGTTTTTCAGTTCCACACCCATCTGACCGTAGTCATACACTGCTCCCAATCCGTCGTAGATGTCGCTGGAGGGGAATACGAAACCGTATTCCTTACAGTGCGATACGAGTTTCTTAAAAACGTCTTCTTGTGCCATTTTTTTGTTATATCTATTAATTTTAATCCTTTTCTTTATTAAAAAGCGCCACAAAGATAGGGATTTATATCATAAGTCGGGCAGGCGGGGTATTAATTTATCTTATCGTTGCACGTTGTTACACAAACTGATGCACAGGAATAACGTCAATCCAACCCTCTTCCGTACGGATTTTATCCTCCTGATTAAGAGTTATGAGAATCCCTTTATCCATTTTAAAGAAACGCATGGCTTCGCGCAATCCTCCCACTTCACGTGATTCATTATCCCGATGCAGCTCCAGACAGACCTGAATAAGCTGTATCGGCACATTCTTCTCACATACCACAAAGTCGCATTCACTATTATTCTCACTAAAATAATAAAGTTGCCGATAACGACGGCGCAACTCCCAATAAACTACATTTTCCAGCATATGCCCCGTGTTTCCGGTAAAGGAAACGGTAACAGCTTGCGAAAGGGCCGTATCAATGAAATATATTTTCTGAGGATTGACATATTGTGCTTTCAATGACCATGAGAACTTGGGCATACGACTGATGAAATAAGCTTCTTCAAAATAGCTCAGGTATTCCAAAGCCGTCTTACCGGTTTTTATACCGACCATTCCAGCCAGTTTATTAGCAGAAGTAAGGTTTCCGAAATTAGCTGCCAGATAAAGCAATAATGCCTTAAGGGAAACTACATCACGAATCCCATAACGGACTGCTATGTCCCGATACAAAATATCATCAAACAATGCTGTAAGTACATCCTGATTACCAGTGCGCACAAACTCCGGAAAGCCACCATCCTGAAGATACTCCATAAAAGATTCGGCACAAGGCGTCAATGATCGGAAACGGAGGAACTCTTTATAAGATAATGGATAAAGTTCTTTCGAGATATGTCGTCCGGTAAGTTTTGTACCTAATTCCTTACTCAGCAAAGAGGCATTAGAACCAGTAATACAGACATTGAATCTCTGGTCCAGTTTCTGTCTTACATATAATTCCCAACCTTCTACCACTTGAATTTCATCAAAATAGAGGTTTCTTTTACCGGTTTCTTCTATCAGGAGGTCGAGTAATTCAAAGTCTTTGATATTAAAACGAAACAGTTTTGGGGTATCAAAATTTAAATAAAAAGCATTGTCAATAGTTGGTCCGACATGCTGCCGCATCAACGTACTTTTCCCACAACGACGTATCCCCGAAATCACTAAAGCATGATTTGCATTATCTACAGGCAAGGTCGCCAATAACTCGCGCGAAAGAGATTCATCATGTCTAAAAACTTCCTGCTGTTGATTATAGACCTCTTTGATATCAGAATATTTCACTATACGTTTGTTTATTTAATACAGGGCAAAGATAGCTTATTTATTGCTAATAATCAAATTTGATTATTAGCAATATTCAAGTTTTCCTATTACTAATAAACAGTTTCTCCATCTATCGTAATAAACTCTCGCTTTGCACTTCCGTCACAATCTGCCCGTCGAACAGATTGATAATCCGGTGGGCATACGAAGCATCGTGGCGTGAATGAGTCACCATGACAATCGTAGTTCCCTGGCGGTTCAGTTCAAGAAGCAGCTCCATGACATCCTTTCCGTTACGGGAGTCGAGGTTACCGGTCGGCTCGTCGGCAAGTATCAGCATGGGGTTGATTACTACGGCACGGGCAATGGCTACGCGTTGCTGCTGTCCGCCGGATAGCTGAGTGGGAAAGTGCCCGGCACGGTGGTCGATACTCATTCGTTTCAGAGTTTCCTCTACCCTGCGTTTACGCTCGGAAGGTTTGATTTTCATGTAAGTAAGCGGCAGTTCCACATTCTCGAACACATTCATCTCTTCGATAAGGTTGAAACTCTGGAAGACGAAACCTATTTTCCCTTTGCGGGTATCGGTGCGCTCACTTTCTTTCATGTGGCCGACTTCTACGCCATCGAGATAGTACTCGCCCGAAGTAGGACTATCGAGCATGCCCAGAATATTGAGTAACGTAGATTTACCACAGCCCGAAGGCCCCATTATAGCCACAAATTCCCCCTTCTCCACTTCCATGGAAATATTGTTTATTGCTGCCGTTTCCACCTCTTCCGTGCGGAACACCTTATTTAATCCTTTAATCTTAATCATATTCTTTGTTCTTTATCAATTACAAGTTAGTACCCTATTTATTAATCCTTCAAAATCAGTTCTCCGGCATCCGCAAAGTTCTCATAGCTCGAAATAACCACTCTTTCTCCCGGCTCAAGTCCGCTTACCACCTCATAGTACATCGGATTCTGGCGTTTAATCTGCACATTGCGGCGCACTGCCTTTTTCCCATCCGAAGTAATCACAAATACCCATTGCCCGCTCGTACTCTGATAAAATGCCCCACGGGGAATCAGAGTCGCCTCTACCGGTTGTCCCAGTTGCAGATTGATATAATACGTCTGCCCGGTACGGATATTGTCAGGGCGCTCGCCTGCAAATACAAAGTCTGTCCTGAATTGCTTATCGCGCACTTCCGGATAAACTTTCCGGACACGCAGGGCATAATCCCTGTCCTGCCGTTCAAAAGTAGCCTCAAGCCCCTCGCGGACACGGTCGATATAGTGCTCATCGATAAAGGCTTCCACCTTGAAATCGGACAGAATATTAATCTGTCCAATCCGGGTGCCGGCAGTGATGGATTGTCCTATCTCTACATCAAGCAATCCAAGTTGTCCGCTCACCGGAGCTTTCACATTCAGATTATCCGCCCGTTGGCGTACAAGCACAAGATTACGCCGCATATTATCAAGGCTCTCTTCAAGTTGCCTGACCTGCACTTCACGGTAAATAGAATCCTGTTTCCGGCTTTCGGCCACCAGATTGCGCTTATTGAAAGCCAGTTCATATTCTTCCTGAGCCTGCAAGTATTCTTCCCGCGACACCAATTTTTCCTCATACAACCGTTTATACTGTTCAAACCGGCGCTTCTGCCGCCCCACCTCAATATCAAACTGCAACTGGTCTTTTTTCAGGCTCAGCCTATTCTGTTCCATATCAAGCAGAGTGTTCCGCAAGAAGTTTTGCTTTTCAGCCAGTTGGGCTTCACTATCAAGGATGCTAAGGTTAAGCATCGGATTAGTGAGACGAACGATAACCTCGCCTTGCTCCACCGTTGTCCCTTCTTCCATTATCTTTTCGGCCACCATGCCACCTTCCGCCGCACTCAACTGCACGGTGCGGATGGGCAATACCTGTCCGTTGACGCGCATATAATCATTGAATAATCCTTTTTCTACCGGCCGGATGTTCAGTGTATTTCTATTCACACGCACTCTGCGGGTCTGATTACCGAAGAATAGCCATCCGGCTGCTAAAGTTAGTAACAAACCGATAATTATATACGGTATATGCTTTTTTTTCAATCCTTTTTTCTGTTCGATAATAGTATCCATTGCTTCATTCACTGTTTATTGGTTTATTACTGGCTGCTCTTGTTTATTCACCGATGAAAGGTACCCCTTTATAATAATTCACAAGACGCTTTTTAAGGCTATACTTCAGGCGTGCATTCAGCTTTTCCGCCCTTGCCTGCATCAGCCGGTTGGCACTTGTGTGCAAGTCAATGGCACTGACGAGCCCTTCCTCATATTTGCGGAAATTAAGTTGATGCGCTATCCTCATGGCTTCTTCCTGCCTGTCAGCCTGGTAGTATTCATCGACCTGACCGTTCATATCAGCTACGGCCTGTTCTATCTCACTGTACAAAGTTCGTCGGGCTTCTTCCTGCTCATTCCGCGCCATGACAAGTTCCTGCCTGCTTCTCTTCAGGTTCGATACCCGGGACAAACCATCAAAATGGGAAAGGAAAGGGAAAAACCTACATAATATCCCCGTTTATTCCTGAACTGTTCGGAGAAAGGGATATACTCACTGCCATCCATAAAGCGTGCAAAGCCAGTCGATATTCCGCCCTGAACCATCAGTGTGGGCAACAGAGAGCCTTTTGCCGCACGATAAGAGAGTTGCCGGATACGCAAAGAAGCGTCTGCAACTTGCGCAGTGGGCAGAAACAGCAGCGCATGCTGATATATATCGATAGGAGAATCCTCCGTTTTAGCTATCAATTCAAGAGTATCATATCCGGCTATCTGCAAGTCTTCATCAATGGGAAAATACATTTTCTCTTTCAGGCGGATAATTCCTATTTTAAGCAAGTTTTTTTGCCGGGTCAAGCTATAACTGTCCGAAGCTTCTTTTGCTGCCAGTTCAGCTACATCGGGAGAAGATTTCAGACCGAGTTCTTCCATACGCCGGGTACGTTGAAGGTTCCGGCTGCTTTCTTCCCATTGCTGTTGTGCCAAATCAACCATCTCGCAATAGTAGAGAGTATTAAAAAAGGCTTCCATCGTTTCGTAAGCAGTCAGGTCTTCCGCCTCTTGCAATTGATGTTTTCCCATCAATCTACTTACCTTTTGCATCTTAACCCTTGTAATTCCTGCAAGACCGTCAAACAACACCAGACTGGAAGCAATGCCATAGGTGTTACTAAATGAATTAACATCGGTATATGTATTCGTTTCAGAATCCAGTCCGCGCCCAAAACTAAAATTAGCATTCACTTCCGCTTCTACAGAAGGTAAGAGTCGGGCAATGGCCTCCCGGTAATTCTGAGTATAGATTTTATTCCGGGCTTCCTGACTACTAACCCGTGTATTATTCTGCACAGCATATTCCAGACATTCTTCCAGCGTCCAGACCTTAGTCTGTCCGCGCAGAATAACGGCAATACTCAAAAGAAAGAAAATACATGCTACTCTTTTCATAAACTTCCGGATATAAATTACAATGATATTCAGATAATATATATCCAGAAGTATGCCAAACTGATAACAGACTACATATCAAATATTTAAGAATAATCCAGAACAAACAAAAGTGTAAGATAGCTTTACACTTGCACAGGAGATACTTTACAAAACACCATCCCGAACACCGTCCAATCTCCGGCAGTATAGTGTTTCAGATTGCCACCATGCAGGCGCATGATATAACGCGAGAGGCTCAGGCCAATGCCCGAACCGGACTCCTTGGTAGTAAAGAAAGGAACAAAAATATGCGGAAGTATCTCTTGCGGAACAGGCGCCCCGTTATCACGTACTTCAATAACCGTTTGCCAGGACGATGCAATGACCACCAGTTCAATGCTCTTTTCGGAATAAGCCTCCCCTTCCCCACTCCCGAAAGCTTCCACAGCATTTTTCACCAGATTAACGAGTACTTGCAACACCTGACTCTCATCTGCATACAATGGCGGTATATCACCTTGCTGAATAATCTGAACCGCAACCCCTTGTTCTTCTATTTTAGCCGAGCACAGGCCGACCACCTTTTCAAGCAATAATCTTGTATCAATAAGCGCTATCTGCGGTTGGGGAATACGCGTGAACTGACGATAAGACTCCACGAAATTCAGCAATCCCTTAGTTGTGGCATTAATGGTCTCAAGGGCATCCACAGTATTCAGATATAGGGAATTGCCGGAAACTTCGGTACTATGCGAGCGAAACGAAAACAACAACGACTCACTCAATGAAGTAATCGGAGCAATGGAATTCATGATTTCATGCGTCATCACCCGGATAAGACGTATCCACGACTCCATTTCCTTAGCTTCCAATTCACTACCGATATTATTAAGCGTAATGATACGGAAAGAAGTGCCGGAGATTACAATTTTAGTCAGGTGAAGACTAAGTTCCGTCTCTTCCCGCTCATTCGCAATCTTTACAAGGGGTGCCTCGCCCGGCTTTAAATTTAGAAATAAGGAGGGAAACGATTCATCAACATTACGCAACTGGTTCAGATGCGAAATACTACTCAGGCCCAGCAATTCCATAGCCGAACGATTGGCATTGCGCACAAAACCATCTTCATCAGTAATAATGATACCGGTAGATACACTTTCCACAATTGTGCCGAGAAACTCCTCATTCTCTATAATCTCGCGGCGGGCTTTTACCAGAATCCCTTTAATCCGATTCAGCATCCGGTTCAGTTCTTTTTCCCGGAGAGACATCCGGGTGGTAGAAAAATGAAAAGAATAATCGCCGTTCTCCATCGCATTAAGCAGGAACAGGATGTTTTTATTGAATTTTCTGTAGTTTTTGAATAACCTGAATAAAGAAAATATCACAATAGCCGCACATACAACTCCATAAGCGATTTCTCCACGGACGAACAACAAAGTCGCCACCGTGAGTGAAACCATCAGCACCAGGAGATAGGCTATCAGTTTGTATTCTATTGATTTGAACATTCTCTTTTCTCTTTGGCAGATGTCCGGTTAAAGTTCATACTTTTTTATCTTGCTATATAGCGTAGGGCGCGAAATACCAAGTTCGGCAGCTACAGCAGAGATATTGTTATCGTACTTTCTCAAAGCCTTTTCTATCAATATCTTTTCCATTTCTTCCAGCGTGAAGGATTCTACGACAAATGAGGTCTCATCCGGTGTACGCATATAAAAGTCGGCAGGTTGCAGTTCCTCATTATCACTCAGGATAACAGCCTTCTCAATCGCATGTTCCAATTCACGTACATTTCCCGGCCAGACATAGTTTTCCAGTTTCCGGAGTGCCTTTTCACTAAATTTCAGATTGCCTTTATTATATTTTTTCGCAAGACGTCGCAGAAAGAATTCAGCCAGTTGAGGAACATCTTCCCGACGTTCGCGCAAAGGCGGAACTTCAAGATGAATGGTGTTGATACGATACAGCAAGTCTTCCCTGAATTCTCCTTCCTTCACGGACTTAAACAAATTCTTATTGGTAGCCGAAATCAGGCGGATGTCTACCGGAATGGACTTATTGCTCCCTACCCGTGTGATATGGCGCGTCTGCAAAGCGGAAAGGAGTTTAGCTTGTAAAGGATAACTCAGATTACCTATTTCATCCAGAAAAAGAGAACCACCGTCGGCAGCCTCAAACTTTCCCGCCCTATCCACTTTAGCATCCGTGAAAGCACCTTTCACATGTCCGAAAAGTTCACTTTCAAAAAGGGTTTCGGTAACAGCACCCATATCTACACTGATAAGCGTTTCTGCCGCCCGGGGCGAATAGCGGTGTATCATTTTTGCTATAAGCTCTTTACCGGTCCCGTTCTCGCCGGTGATAAGGACGTTGGCATCGGTCACGGCAACCTTCTTAATCATAGTGAGCAGGCGCTGCATGGCAGGAGATTGTCCCCAGCAGATATCTTCTTCCTTTTGGATGTCACGGTTAAGTACACTCTGCTTCTCACGCAACTTCTTCACTTCTTTACGCGATTGGCGCAAAGAGAATGCCGATTGCAGGGTTGCCAGCAGTTTGGCGTTATCCCATGGCTTCACGATAAAGTCGGTTGCCCCAGCTTTAAGGGCTCTCACGGCAAGGTCGATATCAGCGTATGCAGTGAAAAGAACCACGGGAAGTTCTTCATCCGTTTTCTTTATTTCAGAAAGCCAGAACAGCCCTTCATTGCCGGAGTTGATACCTGCCGAGAAATTCATATCGAGCAACACCACATCAGGGGTTTTATCTCTCAATTCGGAAATGAGTGTATTGGGGGATGTGAGCAAAGAGATATTCTCAAAATAATCACTTAAGAGTATCCTCAGAGCACTGAGCACATTCTTATTATCATCAACAATGAGGATGCTTCCTTTCTTCATTCGGATATTTCTTTTAAAAGGTTTTCGTCCCAGCCTGCAGGTTCTCACGAACAAATATCGCAATATTCCGGCAGAATAAAAAATTAATCGAGCTACAACTGCTAATTCTTGTCTTTACCCTATCCGCACCGTACCCGGGATGCACTTGCTCCGTACATACTCCGTACTTTCTTCGCTCAGAGGTACTCCTGACCGAAGAACGTACGGAGCAAGTGCGTCTCAGATACGTTCCGGGTACGGTGCAGATACCTATTCTGTTTTTAATGATTCTATAGGATTTGCCGTTGCCGTTCTCCAGGTTTGATAGCTCACCGTAAACAGTGCAACCAATGCCGATATGACACCAGCCATTAGAAACACCCAAGGACTCAGAGACGTTTTTACTACAAAACCATCCAGCCAATTATGCAGGAAGAGATAAGCTATCGGGCAGGCTATCAGGAATGAGATAAGCACCCAAGCCACTACATCTTTATTTAGCAACAGTAATAAGTCTGCCACCTTCGCACCATTAATCTTGCGTATGCCGATTTCTTTCACCCGCCGCTGGGTAGAATAGAATGCAATGGCAAAAAGTCCGGCTGCCGAAATAATGAATGTTATCAGCAAAGCATAGCTCAGCACATTGCGTGCATTCATCTCGGCTTTGTATTGCGCATCGTAAACTTCATCCAAGAAGTGATAGTTAAAGGGAACATTCGGATTCACCTCTTTCCACATCTTTTCCATCGCCTGTATGGCATCTTGGGGATTGCCGATGGTCCGTACAAAAATAGGATTATGATTGTCACGCGACAAGTTCAGGTACATCTGTGGCCCGGGAGTTTCATGAAGGGATTTCACATACGAATCGCGTACCACTCCTTTGATAGTATAACTTTTTCCATCATTTTCCACCAATTTCTGACCAATAGACATGTATATGAAAGATGCATCCACCGGATTATCCTCCACTCCAAGGGCACGAGCGGCAGTTTCATTGATTACGCACCAACGGGAATCTTTAGCAGTCTCCAACCATAAAGGGTTTTCACCTGCTACAAACTCCATATCAAAAAAGTCAAAATAGTTGGGTGATACTTCCGACAGGTCCACCAACATAGCATCACCTCCGTCCATATTGCGGATACCGACTCCATTTCCCATTCGCAAAGGTAAGTCATATTGCTTCATGGAAACATCTGCAATGGCCGGGTTCTTCTTCAATTCATCACGCAAAGCTTCGTAATCGGCGCCAAACCATCCCCAGCCATTCACATAAAACACATTCTTATTGTTAAATCCCAGGTCTTGAGATAAAAGGGTATCAATCTGTCTGCCGAAGAAGAAGACGATTATCAGCAGGCTAATGGAAGAGGTGAACTGTATAATGACAAGAGCCTTTTGGAAAACGGACATTTTTTTACCGCGAAATTTACCTCCAAGTGTATCGATGATACCGAACTGCGTCATCCGGAATGCCGGAAAAGAGCCGGCAATCAGAATCGTAGTGACTATCAGACAAATCAGGAATATATAAAGCTGCGGGTCAGCAAAGTCGACAACCGTCGTCGAACCGGTATAATTATTGAATACAGGAAGCGTCAGCATGGTCAGTAACAACCCACCGGCCACCGAAATAAGAACATAAACCGCCGTTTCTCTATAGAACTCAAGTATCAGGGTTTTCCTCCCTGCGCCCTGCGATTTCTTTATTCCGATGCTTTTGGCGCGTATGAATGCAGTGGATATGAATAGATTTGTAAAGTTGATACAACCTATTATCAAAATTACCAAAGCTGTGAAAACCAATATCTGCAAGAAACTTTTATCACCCTTCACTGCATTTTCAAATCCCGGGTCTGTCTTACTGAAATGTATCTCCCTGACGGGTTCCAATTTCACTTCATTGTATGCATCCTGCAAGAATTTGCCCGCTCCTGCCTTATTAATCAGGGTGAGGCGTTCTCCTATAAGCTCCTTATCGGCATCCGGCGATAGAATAAAATAAGTATCATAGTGGAACCCACTATCCCATCCACGCTTAAAAGAACCGAAAAAAGGAAATATCACCTCCGCCGGCATATGCGAATTACGCGGAATATCATACATCACTGCCGAAATAAAAAAGTCAGAACCATGCGACACAATTCGCTGGCCGATAGGGTCCTCACCAGGAAAGTATTTCTTAGCAGCAGATTCTGTGATAATCACATTATTGGTGCCGGAAAACGCCGTTTCAGGGTCCCCTTCTTTCAATGGGAAACCAAAAAATGAAAAGAAGTTATGGTCAGCCACAATAGACGCCACCCCAAAATGAACCATATCATGAAAAGTCACTCCCATGGGGCGTCTCACCACCCGGCACATCTGTTCAATGGCAGGAAGTTCTTTCTCCGCTATCTCCCCCAACGGTTGAAAAGAGGTAGCTGCCCTAACCCGTTTACCGTTAAGGTCAAAATCCTGTACCACCCTGTACATTCTATCGCTATCCGGATAGAAATTATCATAAGTGAGTTCATTTATCGCCCACAGGCCGACAACTATGGAAACCATTATGCTGAGACTAAGGCTGCATATATTCAGGGTTCCCACTGCCTTTTGCTTGTTGAAGTTTCTAATGAATTGTTTCATTGGGTCAATTGCTCTTTTTTAAGGTTACAGCCGACTATCCGGCTCAAAGATAGAATTTTATTGTTCTTCCTTGCAAATAGTATATCTAAATCCATGCCAAAACGATACTATATTAATAATCAACCAATTGTCAAAAACAAGTAATAACAGAGGTGTTAAGGAAGTTTACACGCAGTGGAAAAAAGCCAAATGGCAGTATTCATCCCGACATGCACTATCATGCCCCGAATAATTAAAAGACCTTCATTTGCAGGATTTACCGAGAAAATTTGTATTTTTGCGTTCGACTGAGAAATACAGTGATTATTCAGAATAGATATTCCCAAAACAGATATGAGCGAAGACTTTGAAGCACCGAAAGACGACTTGGAAAAGGAACTCCCGGCAGGGAGCGAAGGACATTCGGATTATAAACCCGCTGACACGAAGGACGTAAAAGCAAAATACCAGCTTAGCGGTATGTACCAGAATTGGTTTCTGGATTATGCGTCGTACGTTATTCTGGAGCGTGCCGTACCCCACATCAATGATGGTTTGAAGCCTGTGCAGAGACGTATCCTGCACTCCATGAGGCGAATGGAAGATGGGCGCTACAACAAGGTGGCAAACATCGTGGGACACACCATGCAGTTTCACCCTCACGGTGATGCTTCCATTGGCGATGCACTGGTGCAATTGGGACAAAAAGATCTGCTCATTGATTGCCAGGGAAACTGGGGTAACATACTTACGGGTGACGGTGCCGCCGCTCCCCGTTATATCGAAGCGCGCCTGTCGAAGTTTGCCCTCGATGTAGTGTTCAACCCCAAAACCACCGAATGGAAGCTTTCCTACGACGGACGAAACAAAGAACCGGTAACCCAGCCCGTAAAATTCCCTTTACTGTTGGCACAAGGCGTAGAAGGTATTGCGGTAGGTCTTTCATCCAAGATACTTCCCCACAACTTCAATGAACTTTGTGATGCATCCATCAGCTATCTGCACGAAGAGGAATTCAAACTCTATCCGGATTTCCAGACGGGTGGCAGCATCGACGTATCCAAATACAACGATGGCGAACGAGGCGGAGCCGTACGCGTACGTGCCAAAATAGAAAAGATTGATAACAAGACGCTTGCCATCAAGGAAATTCCCTATGGTAAGACGGTAGCCAGTGTTTGCGATTCCATCGTGAAGGCAAGCGAGAAAGGCAAAATCAAGATAAAGAAGGTGGAAGATCTGACGTCCGGCAATGTAGAGATACTGGTTCACCTTGCTCCCGGCGTATCTTCGGATAAGACAATCGATGCCTTATACGCCTTTACGGACTGCGAGGTAAGCATATCGCCCAATTGCTGCGTCATCGATGACCAGAAACCGCACTTCCTTACCGTGAGTGATGTGCTGAGAAAATCAGTAGACAACACCCTGGCTCTTCTACGCCGCGAACTGGAAATACGTAAAGACGAGATACTGGAAAGCCTGCACTTCGCTTCATTGGAAAAGATCTTCATCGAAGAACGGATTTATAAAGATGAGAAATTTGAACAGGCCAAGAATATGGATGCAGCCTGCGAGCACATTGATGAGCGCCTGACACCTTTTTACCCGCTATTCATCCGCGAAGTAACCAAAGAGGATATCCTCAAGTTGATGGAAATAAAGATGGGGCGCATCCTCAAGTTCAACTCCGACAAGGCGGAAGAGCTCATTGCCCGTATGAAGACGGACATAGAAGAAATAGACCACCATCTGGCAAACATCATAGAGTATACGGTGGACTGGTATCTGATGTTGAAAAACAAATATGGCAAAAATTTCCCGCGCCGTACGGAGTTGCGCAACTTCGATACAATCGAGGCAAGCAAGGTAGTGGAAGCCAACGAGAAATTATATATCAACCGCGAAGAAGGATTTATCGGCACTGCTTTGAAGAAAGATGAATTCCTCTGCAACTGTTCGAGCCTTGATGATGTCATCATCTTCTTCCGCGACGGACGTTATTTGGTTACTCCCGTATCCGACAAGAAATTTGTTGGTAAGAATATTCTCTATGCCAATGTATTCAAGAAGAACGATAAGCGCACCATATACAATGTGGTTTATCGCGACGGAAAAGAAGGTACGCAATACATCAAACGGTTTGCCGTAACAAGTATCATCCGTGACCGCGAATATGATGTGACGCAAGGTACACCCGACTCACGCATCATGTATTTCACCGCCAATCCCAACGGTGAAGCGGAAGTCATCAAGGTGACACTGAAACCCAATCCCCGCGTACGCCGCATTATCTTTGAAGAAGACTTCAGTGCTGTCAGCATCAAGGGCCGCCAGGCAAGGGGCAATATCCTGACCAAGCTCCCGGTGCATAAGATTGCTTTGAAACAGCGCGGTGGTTCCACATTGGGCGGGCGTAAAGTATGGTTCGACCGTGATGTGCTTCGCCTCAACTACGATGGACGTGGTGAATATCTGGGAGAATTCCAAAGTGACGACAGCATCCTGGTGGTACATGACAACGGAGATTTCTACATCACCAACTTTGACCTCAGCAACCACTACGAACCCAATATCCGCATACTGGAGAAATTTGACGCGAACAAGGTATGGACTGCCGTACTTTATGATGCGGACCAACAGAATCTGCCTTATATCAAGCGTTTCTGTATGGAAGCAACCAACCGTAAACAGAACTATCTGGGAGAAAATAAGAACAGCAGGCTGATTTTGTTGACAGATGAATGTTATCCGCGTCTGGAAGTCATATTCGGTGGCCATGACAGTTTCCGTGAGCCGTTGATTATAGAGGCTGACGAATTTATTGCCGTGAAAGGTTTCAAGGCAAAAGGTAAACGTATTACCACCTTCACATTGGAGACTGTTAATGAACTGGAACCGACACGACAGCCCGAAGCTCCGGAAGAAACGGAGGAACAGGAGGAGGAGGAACCCGAAATCCTGGACCCCGATCACGGCAAGAGCGAGGACGACATCCGGGATGAAATAACGGGGCAGATGAAACTGTTCTAAGTGATTAACGATTAGTGATTAGTGACAAGCAACTATATCAATGAGTTTATATAGAATAGGTATAATAGCCGCATGCCTGCTGCTCGGAACGGGCGGAAGTGTAAAAGCGCAAAGCGTCGAAGAACGGGCGTTACAAGAACTGAGGGCTGATTCTTCGGCAAGAACACGCTTTGTAACCCGGGCCACCATGTACGGCGTAGGCTATGCCAATGTATTCGACACTTATCTGTCACCACAGGAATACAAAGGTATCGACTTCCGTATTTCCCGTGAAAGCATGCGCATGACCAAGTGGATGAATGGCAATGTATCCTTGCAAAGTTTCTTCCAGGCAGACATTGGGTATACCCACAATCGGGTGGACAATAACAATATGTTCTCCGGGCTGGCCAACTGGAACTACGGATTACATTATAATTTTCCCATTACTCCGAACTTTAAATTACTTGCCGGAGGACTAATCGACCTGAACGGCGGTTTTGCATACAGTCTGCGCAACGGTAACAACCCGGCACAGGCACGTGCTTACATCAACCTGGATGCATCGGGAATGGCAATATGGGATTTGCGGATTAAGAATTATCCGATTTCTTTGCGTTATCAGATTAATCTGCCTTTCATGGGGGTCATGTTCTCTCCCAATTACGGGCAGTCCTACTACGAGATTTTTACGCTGGGAAATTGGAACGGGGTGATAAACTTCACTTCCCTGCACAACCAGCCCTCCTTGCGGCAGATGCTAACCGTAGATTTCCCGGTGGGACGAGCCAAAATGCGTCTTGCCTACCTGTGGGATGCACAGCAATCCAAGGTAAATGATATAAAGACGCATACCTATTCGCATGTGTTCATGGTAGGTTTCGTAAAGGAATTGTTTCTCATTCGCGACAAAAGAAAAAAGTGACCATTGAGAGAAAGTGATAGAATGATAGAGCGATAAGGTGATAGAATGATGAAAAGAAAAGGAATATATCATATTAGATTAGGGTGGCTTGGAATACTTTTCATGTTGCTGCCTTTACTATCGAGTTGCATCCGGGAAGAAGAGTATAACAATTCCCCGCAAGGCAACTTCGAAGCTTTATGGAAGATTATCGACGAGAAATATTGTTTTCTGGACTACAAACAGGTAGACTGGGATGCCATCCATGATAAATATCAGCCGCTCATCACACCCAATATGCCCAATGACGGGTTATTCCAAGTGCTCGACAGTATGCTGGCAGAACTGAAAGACGGACATGTAAACCTCTACAGTTCCTCAAATATGGCCCGTTACTGGGACTGGTACCTGGATTATCCACGCAATTTCAACGAAGGCATCATCGAGCGGAAATATCTAGGAAAGACTTACCGCATTGCCGGTGGCCTTAAATATAAGATTCTTGAAGATAATATCGGGTATATTTATTATGAGTCATTCTCCGATGGTGTGGGAAACGGCAACCTGGATGAGGCACTCTCCTATCTGGCTCCATGCAACGGATTGATTTTCGACGTACGCAACAATGGTGGAGGAAACCTGACTTATTCTACACGCATTGCCTCCCGTTTCACAAACGAGAAAGTATTGACGGGATACATTCAGCATAAGACCGGAAAAGGGCACAGTGACTTCTCTGAGCCTGAACCCATTTATCTGGAGCCATCCAACAGTATCCGTTGGCAGAAGAAGGTGATGCTTCTCACTAACCGCCATTCTTATAGTGCTACGAACGATTTCGTGAATGCCATGCGCTATTTTCCTAATGTCACGCTGGTAGGTGATAAAACCGGTGGTGGTTCGGGATTGCCTTTCTCTTCAGAATTGCCCAATGGTTGGGGAGTGCGTTTCTCTGCCAGTCCGCATCTGGATGCAAAGAAGCAACATATTGAATTTGGTATTGACCCGGATGAGAAAATAGATATGGATGAGACCGATCTTGAAAAAGATGCCATCATTGAACGGGCACGAGAACTCTTAAAAGTTACCCAATAACCACTTTCTGCACTAAAGTGTTTGCTGGAAAGAAAAATCTTTCTATCTTTGCCGACGCTTAACAAAAAAGCCACTGCGGGTGTGGCGTAATTGGCAGCCGCGCCAGACTTAGGATCTGGTGCCGAGAGGCGTGTAGGTTCGAGTCCTATCACCCGCACTACTAACAAGGTATTTACAGTCAAAAACCCACTAAAACTGCAATTTTAGTGGGTTTTTTGTTGCTTTTAGGCTGTCACCTCGAAAAAAGTACACACTAATTCGGTGACATAGATGATTCCAATACAGAATTAAAAACAATGCCTCTCTCCCTTTCTTTCCACTCCCCGATTGTGTTAAAAACCCAGGATTTGAAAGCCCTCGAAATCTTTTTTCCATTTTCATTGTTCTGATGCAATATATCATTCACATAAAAATTTAATGCAATGAAGAGAAACCTGAACCCTCCTATGAAGAGAGCCCTAAGGCTTAAAAATCTATTCTTGGCGGTGTGTTTCCTACTGATAGGTACCACCGCTTTTTCCCAGGAACGGACCGTAACTGGTGTCGTTACCGATTCATTCAATGAACCGCTGATAGGTGTATCGATAGTAGTACAAGGCACTAATACCGGCGTAGTAACCGGATTGGATGGAGACTACTCTATTCAAGTACCGGCAGGCGCCACCCTCGATTTCTCATACGTAGGTATGGAGAAACAGAGTATCAAGGTAGGCGACCGGAGCGTTATCAATGTGCAACTGAAAGAAGACTCGCAGATGCTTGCCGAAACAGTGGTCATCGGTTACGGTAGCGCCAAGAAGCGTGACCTCACAGGCTCCATCACCAACATCAAGGGTGATGAGATTGCCAACAAGCCTGTAGCCAACCCTCTGTCTGCCCTGCAAGGTAAAGTGGCCGGTGTACAAATCATCAACTCCGGTAAGGCAGGAGCCGACCCGGAAATCCGTGTACGCGGTACAAACTCTATCAATGGTTACAAACCTCTGTATGTAGTGGACGGGCTGTTCAATGACAACATCAACTTCCTGAATCCGCAGGACATTGAATCCATGGAAATCCTGAAAGACCCTTCCTCACTCGCCATCTTCGGTGTACGTGGTGCAAACGGCGTTATCATCATCACCACCAAGAAAGCCAAAGAAGGGCAGACCCGCGTAAACATCAACGGTTCGTTCGGCTTCAAAGCTATCACGAATAAGATTGCGATGACGGATGCCGAAGGTTTCAAGTTGTTATATAACGAACAGTTGAGAAACGAAGGTAACCCGGAATATGATTTCTCGGACTGGACAGGTAATACCAACTGGCAGGACGAAATCTTCCAGACCGGATTTATTACGAACAACAACATCAGCATTAACGGTGCATCCGAAAAGCACAGCTTCTACCTCGGCGCAGGTTATGCCTACGAGCAAGGTAACATTAAAAATGAAAAGTATAGTAAAATCACATTGAACATCAGCAACGACTACAAAGTTACGGACAACTTCAAAGTAGGTTTCCAGTTCAATGGCGCACGTATATTGCCGGCTGATACGAAAAGTGTCGCCACTGCTTTGCGCGCAGCTCCGGTAGCTCCGGTGTACAATGAAGAATATGGATTATATACTTCATTGCCCGGTTTTCAGAAAGCACAGATGAACAACCCGATGGTAGACGTTGCATTGAAAGCAAATACCACGAAAGCGGAGAATTACCGTGGTTCGGGCAATATATACGGTCAATGGGACTTTCTGAAACATTTCCAGTTCAAGGCGATGTTCTCATTGGATTATGCATCGAACAGTACGCGGACTTACACACCCATTATCCAGGTGTATGATGCCAGCGCCGAAGGAGATATAGCTACACTGGGCACCGGAAAGACCGGAGTGAGCCAGGCGAAGGAAACAGAAATGAAAGTGCAAAGCGACTATCTGCTGACGTATACCAACTCATGGGGCGACCATAGTCTGACGGCGACGGCCGGTTTCACTACCTATTACAATAAACTTGAGAATCTGAACGGAGCCCGCACGCAAGGTGTAGGTCTGGTTATTCCGGATAATTCGGATAAATGGTATGTGAGCATCGGCGATGCAGCTACAGCAACAAACGGAAGTACGCAATGGGAACGCTCCACCGTGTCGGTGCTGGCACGTATCCTCTACAATTATAAAGGTAAGTATCTGTTCAACGGTTCTTACCGTCGTGACGGTTCTTCCGCATTTTCTTACACAGGCAATCAGTGGCAGAATTTCTATTCCGTAGGTCTGGGTTGGTTGATGAGTGAGGAAGAATGGATGAAAGGCATCGAGTGGCTGGATATGTTGAAACTGAAAGGTTCATGGGGTACGTTAGGTAATCAAAATCTGGACAGGGCTTATCCGGCAGAACCGTTGCTGACAAATGCCTATTCCGCCGTATTCGGTACTCCGTCCGCCATCTATCCGGGGTATCAGTTGGCGTATCTGCCTAACCCGAACCTCCGTTGGGAGAAAGTGGAAGCTTGGGAAGTGGGTGCAGAAGCTAACTTCCTGCGCAACCGCCTGCACTTCGAAGGGGTGTATTACAAGAAAAAAACAAAAGATTTGCTGGCAGAAGTGCCGGGTATTTCGGGTACAGTGCCGGGCATCGGTAACCTGGGTTCTATTGAGAATATGGGTGTGGAACTTGCCCTCAGTTGGCGCGACCAAATCGGTGACTGGAACTACAACATCGGAGCCAATCTGACGACTATCAAGAATAAAGTATTGAGCCTTGTACAAGAAGGCTACTCCATCATTGCCGGAGATAAGAGTCAGAGCTACACAATGGCGGGCTATCCCATCGGATACTTCTACGGCTACAAGGTGGAAGGTGTTTATCAGACTCAGGAGGAGATTGATAACTCGCCAAAGAACAAACTGGCAACCGTCACTCCGGGTGACCTGAAATTCAAGGACGTGAACGGTGACGGTGAAATCACTACGGCAGACCGTACAATGATTGGTAACCCGACACCGGACGTGACTTACGGCATCACGCTCGGAGTAGGTTATAAGAATTGGGAATTGGCTGTGGACATGATGGGACAAGGTGGCAACCAGATTTACCGTACGTGGGACAACTACAACTGGAGCCAGTTCAACTTCATGGAGCAACGCATGGACCGTTGGCACGGAGAAGGTACAAGCAATAGCCAGCCATTGCTGAACACGAAGCACACCATCAATAATATGAACTCTGAATATTATGTAGAAGATGGCTCATTCTTCCGCATCCGTAATGTATCTCTGGCCTATAACTTCGACAAAGCGTTGATTTCTAAAATCGGCATGCAGGCGTTGAAGCTCTACGTGAACATACAGAACCTGAAAACATGGAAGCATAACACCGGATATACGCCGGAGCTGGGCGGAAGTGCCATAGCTTTCGGAGTGGATGACGGCAGTTATCCGATGCCGGCAGTCTATACATTCGGGTTTAATTTGACGTTTTAAATATACTTGAATATGATAAAGGATAATTTAACGGCGTGATATGTGGAGTAACTTCATTCCCCTCCTCCAGTCGGAGGAGGGGTGCCCAAAGGGCGGGGTGGTAGGTGAGAAAGAAATTCCTTAGCCTTGTGATTTATAGGTATTTTGTTTTACCTACCACCTCCCCCCGTTGGGGGACTCCTCCTCCCAGGAGGAGGAGAATTGAGATAGTACTGGTCATCAGCCAACTACTCCGCCAAATTATCATTTACCAAAAACATTTCAAAAACCAAGATTATGAAGATAAAGAAATATATCCTGTCACTGTTGATTGGCGCAACCGCCCTCTCATTCAGTTCCTGTAATGACTTCCTGGACCGCGACCCGCTGGGTCAGTTCACCGAAGACGATGCTCCAAACGCCCTCGTAGGCGGAAAGATATTCAATGTTTACTACCTGATGCGCTCGTACGACATCACCGCAGGTATCCCTGCCTTCATGGTGCACATGGTGCGCAGTGAAGATTCCGAGAAAGGTAGTGATGCCGGTGACGGCGGCGAACAGGCAGCTATGTGGGACGACTTCGAATACACTGCCTCCAACGGTCCGTTGGGTGCCTACTGGAGCCAGAACTATAAAATCATCTACCAATGTAACGAGATTCTGGACGACATCGCCAAAAGCGAAAACAAAGACGATACGGAATCCATCCGCAACCGTGGTGAAGCACTCTTCTTCCGTGCCTACTGCTACTTCAACCTGGTACGTGCCTTCGGCGAAGTGCCGTTGGTAACCATTAAAGTAGTGGAAGCCTCCGATGCCAATGTGCCCAAGACCACCGCAGAAAAGATATACGAACAGATTGACAAAGACCTGACCGAAGCAGAAGATTGTTTGCCACTGCGATGGACGAGTGATTACACAGGACGACTGACTTGGGGTGCCGCCCGTGCACTGCATGCCCGCACTTATATGATGCGCAACGATTGGGAGAATATGTATACGGCTTCCACCGAAGTCATCACTTCCGGCATTTATAATCTGAATACGCCGGTAGATAAAGTCTTCACCGTGGAAGGTGAGAACTGCGGTGAAAGCATCTTCGAGTTGCAGTGCGAAGCCACCGACGCCATGAAAGAAGATGCCAGCATCGGTAGCCAGTTCTGCCAGGTGCAGGGTGTACGCGGAGCCGGCGACTGGGACCTGGGCTGGGGTTGGCACATGGCTACCACGCTGATGGGCGAGGCTTTTGAAGAAGGTGACCCTCGCAAAGATGCCAGCCTGCTCTACTTCCGTCGCAACAACGAAGACCCTATCACACCGGAGAATACGAACAAGCCTTATGGCGAATCGCCCGTATCCACCGCTATGGGTGCTTACTTCAACAAGAAAGCGTACACCGACCCGGCGCTGCGCCGCAAGTACACCCGCATGGGATTCTGGGTAAATATCCGCCTCATCCGCTACCCGGACGTGCTGCTGATGGCAGCCGAGTCGGCCAATGAAAAAGGGCTGATGGGTGAAGCAAGCGGTTATCTGGAGCAGGTACGTGCACACGCCCGCGGTACGCTGACAGGTGTATTGCCCAAAGTAGAGTCGCTTGACCAGAGCGTACTGCGTGATGCCATCCGCCACGAACGCCGTGTAGAATTGGCATTGGAGCCCGACCGCTTCTATGACCTTGTACGTTGGGGCATCGCACAGGAAGTGCTTCAGGCTGCCGGAAAGAATTACCAGCCGAAGAACGCATTGTTGCCATTGCCACAGACGGAGATAGATAAATCGAACGGAGTGCTGGTGCAGAATCCGGACTATTAATGATATAAATAAAAGTATATGAAAGTAATATTCAGAAAAACAAGCCTGTTGCTGCTGGGTGCCCTGATGAGCATATCAGCCGCACAGGCGCAAAAGTCTCCGCAGGACATGGACCGCTTCATCGACGCGCTGATGAAACGGATGACTGTGGAAGAGAAAATCGGTCAGTTGAACCTACCTGTCACGGGTGACATCACCACAGGACAGGCCAAGAGCAGCGACGTAGCCACGAAAATTGAAAAAGGAATGGTGGGCGGACTCTTCAACCTAAAAGGAGTAGACCGCATCCTTGAAGTCCAGCGCCTAGCGGTAGAGAAATCACGCCTCGGCATTCCCTTGCTGTTCGGTATGGACGTGATACACGGATATGAAACCATCTTCCCCATTCCATTGGGATTATCCTGCACGTGGGACATGGCGGCTATCCAGCGCTCAGCCCGCATCGCCGCCACGGAAGCGAGCGCCGACGGCATCTCCTGGACCTTCAGCCCAATGGTGGACATCAGTCGCGACCCGCGTTGGGGACGTGTCTCCGAGGGTTCGGGAGAAGACCCTTTCCTGGGCGGAGCCATTGCCCAAGCAATGGTCCTCGGATACCAAGGAACGAAATTGGAGGAGCAATTGCGCCGCAACGATGAAATCATGGCATGCGTGAAGCACTTCGCCTTGTATGGCGCCGGAGAGGCGGGACGAGATTATAATACGGTAGACATGAGCCGCAACCGGATGTTCAACGAATATATGTACCCGTACGAGGCAGCTGTCCAGGCGGGTGTGGGTAGCGTGATGGCCTCTTTCAACGAAGTGGACGGCGTGCCCGCCACCGGAAACAAATGGCTGATGACCGACCTGCTGCGTGACACGTGGGGCTTCCAGGGCTTCGTGGTGACGGACTTCACCGGCATTTCCGAAATGATAGAGCACGGCGTAGGCGACCTTCAAACCGCCAGCGCCCTTGCGTTGAATGCCGGAGTGGACATGGATATGGTCAGCGAAGGCTTCGTAGGCACGTTGATGAAATCCATCAAAGAAGGCAAAGTACGGATGGCTACACTGAACACAGCCTGCCGCCGGATACTGGAAGCGAAATATAAACTGGGGCTGTTTGATAATCCTTATAAATACTGTGACGTAAATCGTCCGAAGCGGGATATATTCACCCGGGAGCATCGCGACGAGGCACGCAAAATAGCTACCGAAAGTTTTGTATTATTGAAGAACGACGCAAATGTGCTTCCACTGAAAAAGCAAGGCACCGTCGCCGTCATCGGCCCCCTCGGCAATAGCCGCAGCAACATGCCCGGCACTTGGAGCGTAGCCGCCCGTCTCAACGATTATCCTTCACTCTATGAAGGTCTGAAAGAAATGATGGCAGGCAAAGTAAACATCACTTATGCCAAAGGAAGCAACCTTATCGGCGATGCCGCCTACGAAGAGCGTGCCACGATGTTCGGTCGGTCGCTGAACCGCGACAACCGCACAGATAAGGAGTTACTGGACGAAGCCTTGAAGGTAGCAGCCGGTGCCGATGTAATCGTAGCCGCACTGGGCGAGTCTTCCGAAATGAGCGGTGAAAGCAGCAGCCGCACAGAACTCGGTCTGCCCGACGTGCAGCACACCCTGCTGGAAGCTCTGCTGAAAACCGGAAAGCCCGTTGTGCTGACGCTCTTCACCGGCCGTCCGCTGACGCTGACCTGGGAACAAGAGCATGTACCTGCCATCTTGAATGTATGGTTTGGGGGTAGTGAAGCGGCTTATGCGATTGGTGATGTATTGTTCGGTGATGTAAATCCGAGCGGCAAGCTGACGATGACTTTCCCGAAGAATGTAGGGCAGATACCTTTGTTCTACAATCATAAGAATACCGGACGCCCATTGGCGAAAGGGAAATGGTTTGAGAAGTTCCGCAGCAATTATCTGGATGTGGACAATGAACCGTTGTATCCTTTCGGCTACGGTTTGTCATACACCACTTTCCAGTATAGCGACATTGCCCTGAGCATGCCGACGCTGGGGAAAGATGGTTCCGTAACGGCTGTAGTCACCGTAACCAATACCGGAAAGTATGATGGTGCAGAAGTGGTGCAGCTCTACATCCGCGACCTTGTAGGAAGCATCACCCGCCCGGTACGCGAGCTGAAAGGTTTCGAGAAGATTTTCCTCAAAGCCGGCGAAAGCAAGACGGTATCTTTCAAGATAACCCGTGACCTGCTCCGTTTCTATGATTATAATCTGAACTACATCGCAGAACCGGGTGATTTTGACATCATGATTGGCGGAAGCAGCCAGGCGGTGAAGACGGCGAAGTTAACACTGAAATAGCTACGAGCGACAAGCTACGAGCTACAAGTGCCTTTCGGCGTGATAGTCGGAGTATCTCAATTCCCCTCTTCCAGTCGGAGGAGGGGTGCCCAAAGGGCGGGGTGGTAGGTGAGAAAGAAATTCCTTAGCCTTGTGATTTATAGGTATTTTATTTTACCTACCACCTCCCCCTACGGGTACTCCTCCTCCCGGGAGGAGGAGAATTTTGATACTACTGGTCATCAGCACAGCCACTTGTCACTCGTAGCTTGTAGCTCGTCACTTATTATCCCTAATTCTTTATCCATATGAAACAACTAACAACCTACTTTCCCCTCCTCTTCCTGCTCCTTCTCGGAGCCTGCAAGAGTCCCAACTCCGGGAGTCCCGCCCCGCTCACCGACGACGCCCTCATGGACACCGTCCAACGAACCACCTTCAACTACTTCTGGGATGGTGCCGAGCCTAACAGCGGCCTTGCCCCCGAACGTATTCACATGGACGGCATCTATCCCGAAAAAGACCAGAACGTCGTCACCTCCGGCGGTAGCGGCTTCGGCATCATGGCCCTGCTCTCCGGCATCGACCGCGGCTACATCACCCGTGCCGAAGGCCTTGCCCGCATGGAAAAGATAGTCTCTTTCCTCGAAAAAGCCGACCGCTTCCACGGTGCCTATCCCCATTGGTGGTATGGAGATACCGGAAAAGTGAAACCCTTCGGACAAAAAGACAACGGCGGCGACCTCGTAGAAACCGCCTTCCTCATGCAAGGGCTGCTTGCCGTACATCAATATTACACCAATGCTATCGGAAATAGAAAAGACTCCTCCCTGGCAGACAGCGTCCTGACAACAAGAGAACAAGCCCTTGCCCAGCGCATAGATACCCTCTGGCGCGATGTAGACTGGAACTTCTATCGCCAAGGCGATCAAAATGTACTCTACTGGCATTGGAGCCCCGAATACGGCTGGACCATGAACTTTCCCGTTCACGGCTACAACGAATGCCTCATCATGTACATCCTTGCTGCCGCCTCACCTACTCACGGGGTTCCTGCCGCCGTCTATCATGATGGTTGGGCACAAAATGGCGCCATCGTCGAACCCCACAAAGTGGAAGGCATCGAACTTCATCTACGCTACCAAGGTTGTGAAGCCGGTCCCCTCTTCTGGGCCCACTACTCCTTCCTCGGTCTGAACCCCACAAGATTAAAAGACGAATACTGTGCCAGTTACTTTGATGAAATGCGTAACCTGACTCTCATCAACCGTGCCTACTGTGTCCGTAATCCGAAGCACTGGAAAGGTTTTGGCGTTGACTGCTGGGGCTTGACCGCCAGCTACTCCGTCAACGGTTACGCTGCCCACATGCCGAACGAAAAAGACGACCACGGTGTCATCTCCCCCACCGCCGCCCTTTCGTCCATAGTCTATACCCCGGAGCAATCGCTCGCCGTAATGCGCCACCTCTACGGAATGGGCGACAAAGTGTTCGGCCCTTACGGCTTCTACGATGCTTTCAGCGAAACAGAAAACTGGTATCCCAAACGGTATCTCGCCATTGACCAAGGCCCGATAGCTGTCATGATAGAGAATTATCGTACCGGACTACTCTGGAAACTCTTCATGAGCCATCCGGATGTACAGGCTGGATTAAAGAAGTTAGGATTCCAATAACCCCTCATTAGGAAAAAGTTTTCTCATTACGATGAGAAGTTATTCTCATCATGGTGAGAAAACTTTCTCATCGTAATGAGAATTTTATTTTCATTGAAACCCGAAATTAATTATCTTTGTCCCAAGAACAACTGTAAGGTCGTGACCTTAACTAACCTTTATTCAACCTGTTATGGACATTCTAAAGTATATATTCGTCACCTTTGTGTCCCTCTTCACTTGCACCACGATAACTGCCAATCAGAAACCATATGTTACCAACCTGTCGCGCGACAAATATCATGGGGCCAACAAAAACTGGTCTATCGGGCAGGATGAAAAAGGTATCATGTACTTTGGCAACGCTATCGGATTGCTGGAATCGGACGGTATGGAATGGAGACTCTTCCAGACACCGGACGCCAATATTGTGCGTGCCATAGCCGTAGTCGATCATCAGACCATCTACAGCGGTGGCTCCGAAGACCTGGGACGCTGGGACCGCGACCAGTCGGGACAACTGAAATACACTTCCCTGAAAGGATTGCTCAAAGAAAGTAATGCACTGGACAATCAAAGCTTCTGGCGCATCTGGATAGTGGGGGATAAAGTCTATTTCCAATCTTTTAGCCATGTTTACATGTACGATCATCAGACGCTTACCCTCGTGGACGGCCCTACCGACCTGCTGCTACTGCTGAAAGTGCGTGATGAATACTGGGTACAGGAGATGTACGGTCCGCTCTATCAACTGGACCACCTGTCGCTAAACAAAATACCCGGAAGCGAGTTTTTGAACGGTACCGTCACCCGCGTCATTCTACCCTATGATACAGACCGCTACCTGATAGGAACTTCCACCGGAGAAATCTATATCTACGACAAGGAAAGCTTCATTCCCTGGAACCCTTCCCTCTCCCGCCAACTACAAGGGCAAGAGTTGAACTGCGGTATCTACTCCTCCAAACGAAACACCTATTATCTGGGCACACAACTTAGTGGCGTATACGAAGTAGACACCCAAGGAAATATACTGAACCACTTTTCTGCCGCCAATTCATTACAGAACAATACCATCCTGTCCTTGTACGAAGACAACCAGAACAACGTCTGGGCAGCCATGGACCGTGGACTCGCCTATATCCGCTATACCGACGGACTAAGCTATTACCGCTCCACCGACGGGGGATTCGGTGCCGTCTACGATGCCACCATCTGGCACGGCAACCTGCTCGTCGGCACCAACCAAGGCATCTACTATACAGCCCAGAAGAAAATCAACGACTTGGATATGTTCTCCTCCCTCAAACTGATAGAAGGCACCCAGGGACAAGTATGGTCTTTCCGGCAAATGGACGGACGGCTATTTTGCGGTCACACAAACGGCCTGCTCGAAATCCTCCCCGACCTTCGCATCCGCCAGCCCTACCGCATCAATACGGGAGTTTTCCGTACCCTGGAAGCCACCATCAATGGAAAACAGATACAACTCATCGTCACCTACAAGGAGCTCCTCATTCTGAACCAGTCCACCGGAGAACTAAGTTCGATGGGACAGATATCCGATCCGGTATGCAATGCCGAGGTAGACCATTTGGGAAACATTTGGTTGGAAACCACCAGCCGGGGTGTTTACAAATGCCGCCTGAACGACGAACTGAATGCTTTCCGCTACTACACCTATTACGGCAAAAAAGAAGATAACTCACTGCCCGAACATCTCCGGCTCTTCAAATCGGGCGGACGCATACTGTTCCTGGGCAACGACCAGTTCTATATATACAATGAGGTGAACGATGACTTGCAAATGGAACAACACCTGAACCAATGTTTTAAGGACATACACAACCTCAAGCGCATCATTCCTTTCAACAGCGAAGAAAGTTGGGCCACTACGGGCTCTTCCGTCTATCTTTTCTTCTACGACGGTTATATTGCCCGTATCAAGGAAGCCTATAAGATAGAAGCGGACAATCTTTCCCTCGTCACCGCCTACGAGAATGCCTCCGTGCTCAATGATTCCTTATCATTAATCTGCCTGGATGCAGGATTTATCCTTCATAATGTCTATCGCAGCAAACGCCAAACGGTAGAGCTATCCGCCCCTAACCTGGAGTTTGTCCACATGGGAACAGGGCAGCATACAGGCTACATAGACCTGAACCAGCCTATCCATATCCCCTATCAGGACAATACAGTCACCGTAGGCTTCTCTGTCAATGCCGCCTTTGCCGGGAATCTCTTTGTGCAATATCAGTTGGAAGAAGTAGACAGTACCTGGAGCACACCCGAACGACGGAACAGTATCTCTTACGCCCGTCTGCCCAAAGGAGAATATACCCTGCGACTTCGCACCACAGACGGACTGAACAACTACTCACCGGATACTCTCCTGACTTTTGAGGTTCTTCCTCCCTGGTATAATACCATCTGGTGGTACCTCACTTGCTGCGGACTCATTATCATCGCTTTGTTTGTTACTTTCTATCTGATGAAACGGCGTTTACAGATTAAACATCTGCGCCGCATGAAAGCCCAGGAAGCCGCACACCTGCGTTCACTGAACGAGCAACTGCAAAATGAGATTGAAGAAAAAGACGCTGAACTCTTCACCCAGACTTCCTTCATCATCCACAAAAATGAACTGATTCTGAAACTGAAAGAGATTGTTGACGAAATATGTGCCCGGAACACACAAAAAGGACTGATTCCTTTCTATCAGAAGATAAACACCCTGCTCGCCAACAACCTTGACACAGAAGATGACTGGAAAATGTTCCTCATCAAGTTTGAGCAGAAGCATCGCAATTTCTTCAAACGCCTGAAAGAAATGCATCCGCAACTCACAAATAATGACCTGCGCCTTTGTGCCTGCCTCAAACTGAACATGGAAACAAAGGATATTGCCTCCCTAATGAACCTTTCGGTGCGGGCAGTCGAAAATAACCGATACCGATTACGGAAAAAGTTCAATCTGCAACCTACTCAGAACCTGAATGAGTACTTCTTAAGCATAGACTGACACAACACGATAAGCCACTCATAACGAGTGGCTTATTCCGTTTTGAGTAGTAAAAGTGTAGTCCTCCATTTGTTAAAAAACAGGGATGTGTATTGGTGGTGAACCCCTTTTTTATGCCCGGCTCATTTCCATTCCTACTTTTGTCCACAGATTTGATGCTCGCAAAAATCAGATGCGAGAGGTTAAATCAGAACTGAGTTATCCACTAAAAATTTAATGCAATGAAGAAAAAAACACTTCTTCCCTTGGAGAAAGCCTCATGGCTTAAAAGTTTATTTCTATTAGTGTGCCTCCTACTTTCCGGCACCACTGTATTCGCTCAAGAAAAAACCGTGACCGGTGTTGTCACCGATTCATTCAACGAGCCGTTAATCGGAGTATCTATTGTAGTGCAAGGCACCAGCAACGGTGTAGTGACCGATATGAATGGAAAGTATTCCATCAAGGCTACCCCGGGTTCCACCCTTCAATTTTCATACGTAGGTATGGAAAAACAAAGTATCAAAGTAGGCAACCAGAATGTCATCAACGTCCAGTTGAAAGATGATTCGCAAATGCTTGCCGAAACTGTAGTCATCGGTTACGGTAGTGCCAAGAAGCGCGACCTGACC
The DNA here is from genome assembly GCA_947071285.1 of uncultured Bacteroides sp. Taxonomy (GTDB): domain Bacteria; phylum Bacteroidota; class Bacteroidia; order Bacteroidales; family Bacteroidaceae; genus Bacteroides. Next base: position 31,147 of record CAMTFK010000003.1, read on the forward strand.
GGTTCCATCACCAACATTAAAGGTGACGAGATTGCCAACAAACCGGTTGCCAATCCTCTGTCCGCCCTGCAAGGCAAAGTGGCCGGTGTGCAGGTCATCAACTCCGGTAAGGCTGGTGAAGACCCCGAAATCCGTGTACGCGGAACAAACTCCATCAACGGTTACAAGCCTTTGTATGTAGTAGACGGTTTGTTTAATGACAACATCAACTTCCTGAACCCGCAGGACATCGAGTCTATGGAAATCCTGAAAGACCCGTCTTCACTCGCCATCTTCGGTGTGCGTGGTGCCAACGGTGTTATCATCATCACCACCAAGAAGGCTAAAGTGGGACAGACCCGTGTAAACATCAACGGTTCGTTCGGCTTCAAGAGTGTGCCCAACCAGATTGAAATGGTGGATGCAGCCGGCTTCAAAGAACTGTATAACGAGCAGTTGAGAAACGAAGGCAGCCCCGAATTCGACTTCACAGGCTGGAACGGAAACACCAACTGGCAGGACGAAATCTTCCAGACAGGCTTCATTACCAACAACAACGTCAGCATCACAGGCGCTTCTGAGAAGCACAGCTTCTACCTCGGTGCAGGCTATGCCTACGAACAAGGTAACATCAAGAATGAAAAGTACAGCAAAATCACTTTGAGTGTCAGCAATGAATATAAACTGACTGATAATTTCAGAGTTGGTTTCCAGTTCAACGGCGCGCGCATATTGCCCGCTGATACCAAAACGGTGACCACTGCCGTTCGTGCCACTCCGGTAGCTACGGTGTTCAACGACCAATATGGTCTCTACACTACCCTGCCCGAATTCCAGAAAGCGCAGATGAACAACCCGATGGTGGATGTTGACCTGAAAGCCAATACCACGAAAGCAGAAAACTACCGTGGTTCGGGTAACGTATATGCTGAATGGGACTTCCTGAAACATTTCCAGTTCAAGGCTATGTTCTCCATGGATTATGCATCGAACAACAGCCGCAAGTACACTCCTATCATTCAGGTATATGATGCCAGTGCAGAAGGAAGTGTGGTTACGCTGGGTGATGGTAAAACCGGTGTCAGTCAGGCAAAACAGACAGAAATGAAGACACAAAGCGATTATCTGTTGACCTATACCAACACATGGGGTGAACACAGCCTGACGGCTACCGCAGGTTTCACTACTTATTTCAACAAACTGGAACAACTGGGAGCTGCCCGCGCACAGGGTGTAGGTCTGGTAATTCCTGATAATTCCGATAAATGGTATGTCAGCATTGGTGACGCAGGTACTGCCACCAACGAGAGCACACAATGGGAACGCGCCACTGTATCCATGTTGGGACGTATCCTCTACAACTACAAAGGCAGATACTTATTCAATGGTTCGTTCCGTCGTGACGGTTCTTCAGCTTTCTCTTACACAGGCAACCAATGGCAAAACTTCTACTCTGTAGGTGCCGGTTGGCTGATGAGCGAAGAAGCTTTCATGAAAGACATCACCTGGCTGGATATGTTGAAACTGAAAGGTTCATGGGGTACACTGGGTAACCAGAATCTGGACAAAGCCTATCCCGCAGAACCTTTACTGAGCAATGCATACTCTGCTGTATTCGGAACTCCGTCTGCCGTTTATCCCGGTTATCAGCTTTCTTACCTGCCCAATGCCTCTCTGAGATGGGAAAAGGTAGAAGCATGGGAAGTAGGTGCAGAAGCCAACTTCTTCCGCAACCGCTTACATCTGGAAGGTGTATACTACAAGAAAACGACGAAAGACCTGCTCGCCGAAGTACCGGGTATCTCCGGAACCGTGCCGGGTATTGGTAACCTGGGTTCTATCGAAAATAAGGGTATCGAGCTTGCCGTCAACTGGCGCGACCAGATCGGTGACTGGAACTATAGCATCGGCGGTAACCTGACTACCATTAAGAATAAGGTATTGAGCCTTGTGCAAGAAGGTTACTCCATCATTGCAGGCGACAAGAGCCAGAGCTACACCATGGCCGGTTACCCAATCGGTTACTTCTATGGTTACAAAGTGGAAGGTGTTTACCAGAGCCAGGCCGATATAGACAACTCACCGAAAAACACACTGGCAACCGTAACTCCGGGCGACCTGAAATTCGTAGATGTGGATGGTAATGGTGAAATCACTCCTGCCGACCGTACCATGATTGGTAATCCGACTCCGGACGTGACTTATGGTATCAACCTCAACGTAGGATACAAAAACTGGGAACTGGGCATCGATATGATGGGACAGGCCGGTAATGAAATCTACCGCACATGGGACAACTACAACTGGAGCCAGTTCAACTTCATGAAACAACGTCTGGACCGTTGGCACGGCGAAGGCACCAGCAACAGCCAACCGTTGCTCAACATGAAGCATACCATCAACAACCTGAACTCTGAATATTACATCGAGGACGGCAGTTTCTTCCGCATTCGTAACGTACAGTTGGCTTACAACTTCGACAAGACGTTGCTCTCCAAAATCGGAGTACAGGCACTCAAACTGTATGCTAACGTTCAGAATCTGAAGACTTGGAAGCATAACACCGGTTATACTCCCGAGTTGGGTGGTACGGCTATTGCATTCGGCGTAGACGATGGCAGCTATCCGATGCCGGTGATTTATACGTTCGGTTTCAACCTTACTTTCTAAGATGAAAAATGAAGAATTATACATTAATCATTAAACATTGAAAACATGAAGATACAAAAATATATCCTGTCACTGTTGATTGGCTCCGCAGCCCTCTCATTCAGTTCATGCAACGACTTCCTGGACCGCGATCCGCTGGGACAATTCACGGAAGACGACGCCCCCAACGCCCTTTTAGGCGGAAAGATTTATAATGTGTACTATCTGATGCGTAGCTATAACATCACTGCCGGCATTCCTTCTTTCATGATAGAAATGGCACGCAGCGAAGACTCGGAAAAAGGTAGTTCGGCAGGCGACGGTGCTGACGTGGCAGCCATGTACGACGACTTCGAATATACTCCTTCCAACGGAACCATGGGCGCTTACTGGACTCAGAACTATAAGGTTATCTTCCAATGCAACGAGGTGCTGGACGATATTGAAAAGGAAGGAAAGACCGACACTGAGACGATGCGCAACAAAGGAGAAGCCCTTTTCTTCCGTGCTTACTGCTACTTCAATCTGGTACGTGCCTGGGGAGAGGTTCCTCTGATTACCTTCAAAATAGTGGACTCTGCCGAAGCGAATGTAGCCAAAAGCAGCATCGACAAGATTTACTCACAGATTGACAATGACCTGACCGAAGCAGAAAAACTTCTGCCGCTACAATGGGACTCCAACTATACAGGCCGCGTCACATGGGGTGCCGTGCGTTCTTTGCATGCACGTGCTTACATGCAACGTAACGATTGGGACAATATGTATAAACTTTCTACAGAAGTTATCGGCAAGGGACTTTATAACCTCGATACTCCGGTGGACAAGGTATTTACGGTGGAAGGTGAAAACTGCGGTTCCAGCATCTTCGAACTGCAATGCGAATCAACCGATGCACTGAAAAACAGCCTTACCATTGGTAGCCAGTTCTGTGAAGTTCAGGGCGTACGTGGCTCCGGTGAGTGGAACTTAGGCTGGGGATGGCACATGGCTACCAGCGAACTGGGCAAAGCCTTCGAACCGGGCGACCCGCGTAAGGATGCTACCCTGCTCTACTTCCGCCGCAGCATTGATGAACCTATCACGGAAGCCAATACCAATAAGCCTTATGGTGAGTCGCCTGTTTCCACAGCTATGGGGGCTTACTTCAACAAAAAGGCATATACTGAGCCGTCATTACGCCTGAAATATACCAAAGGCGGTTTCTGGGTAAATATCCGCCTTATCCGCTACACAGACGTATTGTTGATGGCTGCCGAAGCTGCCAATGAAAAGAATCTGCCGGGCGAAGCCAAGACATATCTGGAAATGGTGCGTGCACATGCCCGCGGTCTGGATACAGACATTCTGCCTGAGGTGACTACGAATGACAAAGTTGAACTGCGCAAAGCCATCATGCACGAACGCCGTGTAGAGTTGGCGCTCGAACCGGGACGTTTCTATGACCTCGTGCGTTGGGGCACTGCCAAAGAAGTACTCGCAGCAGCCGGTAAGACCTACCAGGATAAGAACGCTTATCTGCCTATTCCGCAAACGGAAATAGATAAGTCGAAGGGCGTATTGGTACAGAATCCGAACTATTAATAAAATTGGGAGTTGAGGGTTCAGAGTTTCGGCTCTTGATGTTCAACTCCCATTTTTTTATTTTCAATTTTCAATTCTCAATTTATATAAGTGTATGAAGAAAGTTTTCAGAAGGACAAGTGTTCTGTTAGCGGCGGCGTTTCTCAGCGCCGCTGCCGTACAGGCACAAAAATCTCCGCAGGATATGGACCGTTTCATCGATGCATTGATGAAGAAAATGACTGTGGAAGAGAAAATAGGACAGTTGAACCTACCTGTTTCCGGTGAGATTGTAACTGGACAGGCCAAGAACAGCGATGTAGCCAAGAAAGTAGAACAAGGACTTGTAGGAGGACTGCTCAATCTGAAAGGAGTAGAAAAAATCCGCGATGTACAGAAACTGGCGATAGAACATTCACGCCTCGGCATCCCCTTGCTATTCGGTATGGACGTGATACATGGCTACGAAACCATATTCCCCATTCCCTTGGGACTATCTTGTACCTGGGACATGCCAGCCATCGAAAAATCTGCCCGTATTGCAGCCACCGAAGCCTCAGCCGATGGTATTATGTGGACATTCAGCCCGATGGTAGACATCAGTCGCGACCCACGCTGGGGACGCGTCAGTGAGGGAAACGGTGAAGACCCATTTCTGGGAGGCGCCATCGCACGTGCAATGGTATTAGGCTTCCAGGGTACGGATGTAAATGAACAACTGAAACGCAATGACGAAATTATGGCATGCGTCAAGCACTTTGCCTTGTACGGAGCCAGCGAAGCCGGGCGCGACTACAACACAGTAGACATGAGCCGCAACCGCATGTTCAACGAATATATGTATCCTTATGAAGCTGCCGTAAAAGCCGGTGTAGGCAGTGTAATGGCTTCCTTCAACGAAGTAGACGGTGTGCCCGCCACTGCCAACCGTTGGCTGATGACGGACGTATTGCGTAAACAATGGGGCTTCAACGGCTTCGTTGTAACCGACTTCACCGGCATTGCCGAAATGGTGGAGCATGGCATCGGTGACCTGCAAACCGTCAGTGCACGTGCTCTCAATGCAGGGGTAGACCTGGATATGGTGAGCGAAGGCTTCTCGGGAACCCTGAAAAAATCTCTCAATGAAGGCAAGATAAGCATGGAAACTCTGGATACTGCCTGCCGCCGCATTCTCGAAGCAAAATACAAATTGGGATTATTCGATGACCCTTACAAATACTGCGACCTGAAACGTCCTGCACGCGACATCTTCACAAAGGAGCACCGCGACGTTGCCCGCAAGATTTCTGCCGAAAGTTTCGTCCTCTTGAAGAATGAACCTGCCGGAACAGGTCAGAACCCCGTATTGCCACTGGCAAAGAAAGGAACTGTTGCCGTTATCGGTCCTTTGGCAAATACCCGCAGCAATATGCCGGGCACCTGGAGCGTAGCCGCCCGCCTCAACGATTATCCTTCCGTATACGAGGGCCTGAAAGAAATGATGGCAGGCAAAGTAAACATCACTTACGCCAAAGGTAGCAATCTTATCAGTGACGCAGCTTACGAAGAACGCACCACCATGTTCGGCCGTTCGCTGAACCGCGACAACCGTACGGATAAGGAATTGCTGGACGAAGCCCTGAAAATAGCTGCCGGCGCCGATGTAATCGTAGCCGCACTGGGCGAATCTTCCGAGATGACCGGTGAAAGCTCAAGCCGCACGAATCTCGACCTTCCTGACGTGCAGCGCACCCTGCTGGAAGCATTGCTGAAAACGGGCAAACCCGTAGTGCTGACTCTATTCACCGGTCGCCCGCTGACGTTGAACTGGGAACAGGAAAACGTACCTGCCATCCTGAATGTGTGGTTTGGCGGTAGTGAAGCGGCTTATGCGATTGGCGATGTGTTGTTCGGTGATGTGAATCCGAGCGGTAAGCTGACAATGACATTCCCGAAGAATGTAGGACAGATACCTATCTATTATGCTCACAAGAATACAGGTCGTCCGTTGCCCGCAGGCAAATGGTTTGAAAAGTTCCGTTCCAACTATCTGGATGTAGACAATGACCCGTTGTATCCATTCGGCTACGGTCTGTCGTACACCACATTCCAATACAGCGACATCTCTTTGAGTGCACCGACTATGGAACAGGATGGTTCTGTTACCGCCAAGGTTACGATAACCAATACCGGAAAGCGTGACGGCGCGGAAGTGGTACAGCTTTATATCCGCGACTTGGTAGGAAGCATTACCCGTCCGGTCAAAGAGCTGAAAGGCTTCGAGAAGATTTTCCTCAAAGCCGGTGAAAGCAAGACGGTATCTTTTAAAATCACTTCGGACCTGCTCCACTTCTATGATTATGACCTCAACTATGTGGCCGAACCGGGAGATTTTGACTTGATGATTGGCGGAAGCAGCCAAGCGACGAAGACGGCACGGTTGACATTAAAATGAGAATTTATCGCGCAAAGCGCGATAAGTAACGAGCTACGAGCTACAAGTGACAAGTACCTTTCGGCGTGATAGCCGGGCGAATTATTATTCGCCCACGAGTACAGCGCAGCAACTCGTTACTGGTAGCTCGTAGCTCGTAACTTAATTTAGCGGCGAAGCCGCTAAATTATCACTTATCTCCTCATTCACTCTTAACCCCTTCACATATGAAACATATCCCCCTATACCCCCTCCTCTTCCTCCTCCTCTTCGGAGCCTGCAAGAACCCCAACCCCGGAAGCGCCGCCCGGCTCACCGACGAAGCCCTGATGGACACCGTGCAAAGGAGAACGTTCAATTACTTCTGGGACGGTGCCGAGCCCAACAGCGGACTGGCACGCGAACGTATCCACATGGATGGTGTTTATCCCGAAAATGACAAGAATGTTGTGACCACCGGAGGCAGTGGCTTCGGCATTATGGCAGTGCTTGCAGGCATCGACCGTGGTTATGTTACCCGTGCCGAAGGCCTCGCCCGCATGGAACGTATCGTTTCATTCCTCGAAAAAGCCGACCGCTTCCACGGTGCTTATCCGCATTGGTGGTACGGGGATACCGGGAAAGTAAAACCTTTCGGACAAAAAGATAATGGTGGCGATCTGGTGGAAACAGCTTTTCTGATGCAAGGACTTCTTGCCGTACACCAGTACTATATCAACGGCTCTGCCGCAGAACAACTTCTTGCCAAACGCATCGATACCCTCTGGCGTGATGTAGACTGGAATTTCTACCGCCAGAACGACCAGAACGTTCTCTACTGGCATTGGAGTCCTGAGTACGGTTGGGAGATGAACTTCCCCGTACATGGTTACAACGAATGCCTCATCATGTACATCCTTGCAGCCGCATCCCCCACACATGGGATTCCTGCTGCCGTCTATCATGAAGGGTGGGCAGAGAACGGCGCCATCGTAGAACCGCATAAAGTGGAAGACATCGAACTCCACCTGCGCTATCAGGGCTGCGAAGCCGGTCCGCTCTTCTGGGCACATTACTCTTTCCTCGGGCTGAACCCGACGGACTTGAAAGATGAATACTGCACCGGTTATTTCAACGAAATGCGCAACCTGACCCTAATCAACCGTGCTTATTGCATTCGCAATCCGAAAGGCTGGAAAGGTTTCGGCGCCAATTGCTGGGGCTTGACTGCCAGCTACTCCGTCAAAGGATATGCCGCACACGCTCCGAACGAACAGAGTGACTATGGAGTTATCTCTCCCACCGCCGCCCTTTCGTCCATTGTGTATACTCCGGAATATTCACTGGAAGTTATGCGCCATCTTTACGGAATGGGCGATAAGGTATTCGGTCCGTATGGCTTCTACGACGCATTCAGCGAAACGGACAACTGGTATCCGCAACGCTACCTTGCCATCGACCAGGGCCCCATCGCCGTAATGATAGAAAACTATCGCACCGGATTATTGTGGAAGCTCTTTATGAGTCATCCAGACGTACAGGCAGGATTGGAAAAGTTAGGATTCAAGTAATCTTATGGATGCAGTCCAGACTTCTTTTATTGCCCGACAAGATTTTCCTCATTGCCTGTTCTTAGTTCGTTACACTATAGTTATCCATACGGATAACTATAGCCTCCCTTGCGTATAACTATAGTGTAACGCAAGGGAGACTATAGTTAAACGAAGAAAAAGTGCCTGATAAACTACATCCCGATAGGCAGGCGGCGAAATAAAACATGCCTGCAAGAATCATTTCTACATCAGAGAGAAAATAATGCATTCTTTCAAATGATGTAACGTCATGGAAAGTATCTGTAACACCCTCCTGTCCAAGCAAAAGAAACATCGCCTATCTTTGCCAATAGATGTAAACCTCTAAAAGAAATAGAAACATGAAGAACAGGAAAACACATTTATTGGCACTGATTATTCTGCTGGGTATGGGCACTTCTGCGTCCGCACAGAAAATTCCTTTCGTTTATAATGTAGAGAATACGGGAATAAAGAATCCCGCTCCCGTGCTGCCGGGTATTGATGAATTGCCGGTAGTCAAAACACTGACCGATCCCTTCCAATGGTCCGACGGAAGCGGCCGTTCCACCCACTTCAAGGACTGGAGCCGCCGCCGTGCTGAGATAGCCCGCGAAATAGAACATTATGAAATAGGAGAGAAACCCGCAGTATCCCGAAAAGATATTACCGCCGACATAACGGATGACACCCTCAGGGTACATGTAACGGTGAACGGACAAACACTCACTCTTAAAGCAAAAATCACTTATCCGGAAGGTAAAGGCCCCTTCCCCGCTATCATCGGAATAGGCAGGGGTACAGGCAGCCTCCCTCCCGACATTTTCACAAGTCGCAACATAGCGCAAATTGCATTCAACTTCACACAGGTCATGTCGCACACCCAAAAACGCGGCAACGAACCCATCAACAAACTGTATCCCGACCGCACGGACATGGGGGCTTATTGTGCCTGGTCATGGGGAGTGAGCCGCATCATCGACGGACTGGAAATTGTAGGGAAAAAGAGTAAGATAGATACCAAACGACTGGCAATATCCGGCTGTTCCTTTGCCGGAAAAATGGCTCTCTTTGCCGGAGCATTCGACGAACGTATCGCACTCACCGTCGCTCAGGAACCGGGTGGTGGCGGCGCAGCAGCCTGGCGTGTCTCCGAAACTCTGGGTGAAGTGGAAACCCTGGGCAGAACCAGCCATGCTTGGTTTAAGGAAAGCATGTTCCAATATAAAGAGGAAAATGTATCGAAACTGCCGTATGACCATCATGAGCTATGTGCCATGATAGCACCACGCGCATTACTGGTTCTCGGCAATCCGGACTATGTATGGTTGGCAGACGAATCGGGTTACGTCTCCTGCCGCGCCGCCCGCAAGGTATGGGAAACCTTCGGCATCGCCGACCGGATGGGCTTCTCCATTGTAGGCGGACATGGGCATTGCCAGCTACCCACCAGCCAATATCCTGAAGTAGAAGCCTTTGTAGATAAATTCCTGCTCGGAAAGAAAGATGCGAATACAGAAGTCACCATCGCACCACTCTACGAAAAAGTTGATTATGAACGCTGGTTATACCACTAAAACTCTTTATCTTTGGGGGTAACACTTACTAAATACCCCCAAAGATTTATGAAAAGAGTTTTATTGGCCATCTGCGTGATGGCGCTGTCAGTCCTCTCCTACGGACAAGACGGCAAAGAGCGAGCCTTTACTTTCGCCTGGCTCAGCGATGTACATCTCAATTCTTTCGCCTATGCCGAAGATGACCTGCGGCAATCCATTGAAGACATCAATGCCAATCCGGATGTGGACTTCACCATTCTCAGCGGCGATGTCACGGAATTTGGCGATACGAAAGAATTCTATCTGTTGCAGGAGATTCTGAAGAATTTCCGTAAGCCCTATTTCCTGCTCCCCGGCAACCATGATGTGAACTGGAGCGAGAATGGCTGTACCATGTTCGATAAAGTTTTCCGGGCATCCCACTTTTGCCATGACTGGCAAGGAGTACGCTTCATAGGGTGTGGTGCCGGACCAAGCCTCCGCATGGGACCACCGCACATTCCGCGCGAAGAAATCCTGTGGCTTGATTCCATTGTGCGCGCCACTCCCCCGGAGCAGCCTGTTGTTTTCATCAATCACTTTCCTATCAATCAGGATTTGAGCAACTGGTATGAGGTAGTGGATATTCTCAAAACCCGCAACATTCAGGCCATACTTGGCGGACATCTGCACGTGAACCATGCTTATGATGCAGAAGGTATTCCCGCCGTCATAGGTCGTTCCTCGCTGAGAAGGGAAGACCCGATAGGTGGATATAATCTCGTCACCCTGCACGGCGACCAACTGGAATTCCGCGAACGTATCATCAAGACCGAAACCCAACCGGCCTGGAACACCATCCATCTGGTGCCTTTGGATGAGAAAAAGGATACGGTTTACTATCGCCCTGATTTTGCTATCAACGCTACTTATCCCTCGGTCGGCGAGATGTGGAAACTCAAAGATGTGACTGACGTAGCCTCGCAAGCCGGCATCGACGGCAATCTGTACATCTACACCAATACCGCAGGCGTGGTTCATGCGCTCAATGCTACCAACGGAAAAACGTTATGGACCTACACCACCGGAAACAAAATTTTCTCCGCTCCTTTCATCACTCCGAAACTCGTCATCGTTTCTTCCTGTGACGGTTTCATTTATGCATTGGATAAGAAGAAAGGTACTGTGCGCTGGAAATACAACACCAACTATCCCATTGTAGCCTGTCCTGTGGTCTCGGACGGCGAAGTGTATATCGGTAGCAGCAACGGCAAATTCTACTCACTAAAGCTGGCGGACGGCACCGTGAACTGGACTTGTGATGGCTTGCAGGGCTATATAGAAGCACGCCCTGCTGTAGACAAAGAACATGTATATATAGGAACTTGGGGAGCCATGTTCTATGCCATCGACCGGAAGAGTGGAAAGAAGGTCTGGGAATTCGATACGAAACGGGGCAGATATTTCTCACCGGGTGCCTGCTGGCCTGTGGTACTGCCTTATACCAAACAAAACAAAAGAGCTGAACAAGTCATTGTCCTCAGTTCTGATTACTTCATCCGTGCATTTCAACCCGGAAGTGGAGAAATTCTCTGGGCTTCGGATGAAGCTAAAGGGCGGGAGTCTCTCGGTTTTTCTCCCCATGGAAGAACCATGTATGTGAAAGGAATCAAGAATAACATCACTGCTGTAGATGTTTCGCATGGTGAGTATACCACTCTTTGGAATACACTGATGCCCTACGAGGGCAACTTTATTCCTACCCGGATGGAAACAACAGAACGGCTGGTATTCATTCCTACTGAGTTTGGGGTGCTCCATGCTGTGAAGACAGACGGAAGCGGCATCGCATGGTCTCACAAGGTTTCTCATTCGGCCATTACTTCCCTGACAAATGCAGGGAAAGGAAAGGTGATTGTTATGACAATGGATGGTACGGTGACGTGTCTGGAGTATCCGGAATAATTAAAAACTTATCAGGATATTATAAACAAGAATTCCCCTTTCACTTAGCGAAAGGGGAATTCTATATTATCAAGAATCAGTTGATAAGGATACTACCCTTTCATTTACTCATAAGCTTTCATTTCAAAATGAATCGGAGTACGACTGGACGGTTGTTGCTGTTCCGGAGTGCGAATCTTCGGTCCCGGAATGAACGGGCTGCGCAACATCACATAACGCATACGCGTTGCCTGATCTGCCGTAAACTGGTCTGCATCAGAAATGGCATAATCCATTACGTTAGTCGAACGGAAAGTCACACCCGGATGTTTACAGTCATTACGCATCACCAGAACCTCATAGTCTGCCTGGGTCATTGTGCCACTATTTCCCAAATATTTCAGGAGATAGTCATCATACTCTGCCTTATTATATGTCGGAGTATCTTCACAGAAGTCACTGTCAATGCACCAGTCTGAACTTCCCGTCTGATCCTCATCATTTTCCGAGAATGCATGACGTAGTCCTAAATAATGCCCCAATTCATGTGTCAATGTAGCAACAATATCAGAACTGCTATAATACGCATCATGATCATAAATATAATCGTTATTGATACTGACACAATGCGGGTAAGGGATATTGGTATAATCAACCTCATACGCCAGCACACTTAGGCCTTCTAAATGGTCCGGTTGAATTGTGTAAGGGAAAGTAGAGATTCCCAATATACCTTCTTCAGTGAAGGTATAGAGACAGACATTAATATAACGGTCCTGATCCCACATCAAGTCAATATACTTCTGAGGCGTATTAGCAGTGTATCCCATAAATTCCCTGCAACTGATCCGAGCATTGGCCCATTGTATGCGATGTACACCAGGTTCCTCCATCTTATTGCCATCAGGATCTTCGGTAGCCAGCACAAATTCCAGATTCAAGTCCACGCCACTGCTTTTATAAAGTTTATTCACATCAGCAAGTATCGTTTCCAGCCAGCCCGTCTTCACATACTGTTTCGTATTACTTTTACTGGAATAGATGACATGAAAAACAACAGGTAACTTATAGTGATAATTATCATCAGGCACAACAACTTTCTGACTAACCGTAACAGTTTGAGACGACACACCACCTGCCACTACAACGGTTATTCTGGCTGTACGTGTACCTCTATCCGTATTCTCAGCAATGTTCAACTGAACATCGGCAGTTCCTTCACCACCAGCTTTTAAAGGCACACACCAAGAAGCATCCGAAGTCACTGTCCAAGAGGCGTTCGATGTTATCTTCAAGGTTAATGTAGTAGCCGTGGCATCCAGCTCCGTAAACGAGGATTGCGAAACTTCCACGTAAGGAGCTTCTTCATCACCATCGCTACAGCCTGCCACGAAAGGCAAGCATAAAGCGAACAGGAAAAGTAATTTGAGATTTTTTATTTTTGGCATATCTGGTGAATTAAGTTTTTATTTGTATTCAAAGGCAACACTCCCGTTGATAGGGCAATCAATAACATTGTCAACAATAAAACGGTTCGCTGAGTTCGGTTTGGAAACAACAATCACAACATGGCATTTACTCAAATTACTGATGCCTGCCTGTGCAATATTAAACTCACAGAAGAAATCCGCTTTTTCACCCTTCGTCCATCCGGTGCGTCCACCCAGTAAAACACCGGCTGCAGGAGAAGTAGAATTAGCAGCACGCAAAGCTTTATTATGGATCATCGGAGAATCCAAAATAACATCAGTAGAATTAGCTTGTGCATGTTGAATACCATCTTCCAGCAGCCAGGCAGCAATACGGTAATCGGCATCTGCCCCTATTTTTATTTTAGCCTGCACTTTCACTTTACCGGAAGCTTCTGTTCCGCTTACGGCTGCTGAAACTCCACAAGTGGCAGGATCTTCCAAAGCCAGCCTCACATTTGTAGAAATAGTATTAGATATCTGCTGGGGGTAATTGGAACCGATAGACATATTCTTATCCATGTTTATCACCATAGCCGGGAAACTATTCATTCCCGCAGCACTGATAATGGCCAGAGAAGCCTCATTAGTCATCGGATCTGTTTCATTAATATTAGTATGTACTGCAACAAACACAGTGCTGGCTGCCCGTTCTGTTTCGGAGAAGATATTGATGCCGGAAATCATATAAGGGCAATAAGCACATCCTGTACTGGTACCCTGCACAGCCAATACGCGTTGCTTAAATCCTTCAAAAGTGCTCGCACTTGGATCAGATGGCAAAGAAGGCATGCCACTTACAGCTTGTACTGTGATCTTATCAGAAATCTCGCCGTTATAGCTGGCAAAAAATTGAAAACTTCCTTCCGTAGCGGAAGAGAAGGAAGTATTGCCATAAACTGCCGAAGCTTTATAAATAACAGCTTTGTCCGTTACATCGGAGTTGCCCTTCATTACAGTAAAGACAGCCGCATCCTGTCCGTTTGCTTCAATTACAGTGGCCGAAGTACGCAATACCAAAGTACCAGTTTCGTTACCTCCACCGTTCTCCGGTTCGTCATTGGAATTTCCACTACAAGCGGAAAAGACAACTATTACAATGATAGCTGCCAAATATAAGTATTTACTTAAATGTATCATTTCTTCTATTATTCTTTTAATATTACATATTGTTATCAGAAACTGGTTGTTAACGTCAGGTTAGCACCGGTATAGGCAGGTTGGTAACGACATACTCCACCCGAACAAACAAATCCGGCACGGTTACGCCCATAACTCAGTTGCAAGCGGGTGCGACGTTGTGTATAGCTGACAGAAGCATTATAATAATGCTTATCCGTAGTGCCATGATTCCACATATCACTTACGGCGAAGCTCCAGCGGGGAGCCAGGCTCAATTCCACTAAAGCAGCCACCCAGTCCTTCTCATAATCTGTAGAGTAGAGATATTGTACCTCTGCACGCAAGGCCGTCTTCTTATTAAACTTATACGTATTGTCCAGTACAAAGATATTTGAAGCGTAGGTTACATTCTGCATACCATGGCTGGGACTCCATTCCTGCACGGATACCAGAAAAGCAGTTTTCCACCGTTTATTCCACTGGTGTTCTACATCCGCATTTATATCACGCCACAAAAGACGGCTTTCCCCGGTCAAATCCTTATCCGAATAGAATGTGGAGAAATTAGCATGGAAATTCCAGTAATCATTGCGCTGCTTGTCACCACGGATAGAGTAATAGGCATCAATCTGCCCCCCGGTTTCACCTTCGGCATTCACCTGATAAGGATTAAGGTTTGCCAGCATATAGGTGTATTGACGAGTCAGGGCAGGCAGGTAATTCAATACATTACCGGCACCTTCACCTATCAACGTAAGCATCGTATTCATGTGTTCCAATCGGCGGAATGTACCCAATATACTAAAACGGTTATGACTATACCCCAGTTCCGCCAGGATTGCATTCCCGTCCACCATATTTGCACTGACAGAAGTAGGCAGATCTTTCCCTTTACTCACATATTCAGCACGTGCAGTCCAATCGTTCCAGTCCCAATTAATGCGACCGGAAAACAGATCAAGATTGGAGGTGGTAAGAATATCGATTAAATCGGCATTCTCCTTCAAATCTTCATAACGATTCACATAACTACCTTCTACGTTCAGATTCATATTCTGTAAACCCAGAAGTGAAGAAAGTGAAACACTGGCATCAAATCCGCGGACGTAACTGTCTGCATAATCCAGATAAAGGCGGGGGCGCCCATACAGCCCGCTCAAACGGACATACTCTTTATATTCATAACGCCCCTGCACACCTTCAATAGAATTATTAAAGCCTAAAGCCCGATCTTCGTAACTGCGGAACACAAGTCCACTACCATATTGATCGTAAATATCACCAGCACGAAAACCAAAATTCTCATCTTGCCAGCTCACATATTTAGCCCCTAAAAGCGTACGCTTGCCATTACCGTAAACAGCATAATCATATCCTTGCAAAGCAGGTAAGAATCCTTCCAACTGAATACCGGCAGAGAATTTACCATAGCTATAGTCCAGTTTCAAATAGTTGTTTGAACCAAAATGATCATCAGGACTTACGGAAGAACCGGCATCCAGACCTGTATCTTCCACATAATAGATGCTGGTGCTCTCCAGGCTTCCGGTCAACTGCCCTTTATTAGATTCCTGGGCATTGAGCTGTGCCACAGAAAAACAGGCCAACATCCACATTGCATATAATTTTCTCATTTTTCTTGTAGTTCTTTAAGCTTCTCCAGCAATTCCAGTTCACTACCGGGAGTATAGCCTGAATGTGAATATACAATTTTACCATTCCCATCCACAATATAAGTCTGTGGAGTAAGAGATACGTTCATAGCCCGCTTCAGATTCTGGTTCTTATCGAACAAACAGATAAAATCCCACCCAAACCCTTTGGCCATAGACCGGGCACGAGCCGTAAAACGGCTATCATCAATAGATACGGCAACAATATTAAAATCCACTTCTTCACGCCATTCTTCCAATAGTTCATTCAGCGTGTTAAGTTCAGTGATACAAGGCTTGCAAGTCACTCCCCAAAAAGAAAGGATGAAAGGTTTTCCGTCAACCAATGTTTTAGTAGAAATTATTTCACCTCGAGTGTTTTCGACTTTTACATCAGGCAATACCTGAGCATAAGTCACAAGGGTAGAAAAAACGAAGAATACCCCCATTAAGAAACTGATTTTCTTCATCATATCAAGTATTTCTTAATTAATAACAGAAAAGGTACACCGGAATAATTCCGGTGTATCCTTTAAATAGTTTTTTAATTACCTACGATTATTTCTTAGGCATCTTAGCATGTAATTCAGCCGCTTTCTTCTGAATATTCTCTTTCAGAGAAACGGATTTTATAGTAGTCTCCGGCATCAGTGGCAATAATCCATCCTTTGTCCAAGGCAAACTAGTACGCATAAAGCGATTTCCTTTATGAGATGCAACCTTTTCAACTCCAACAGTTGTTTGCTCAAGTGCTTTCGCAGTAGGAGTCATCTTCTTCTCCGGTTCTGTCCAACCTCTTGTCAGAGTGATTGGTGACGTAATCTTTGAAATGAAAACAGGTTGATTAACAAATGAATAGTAAGCTGGAGAAGGATAGCACATCACATCGTCAGCTTCAACACCTCCGATTGTGATCGTATTCTTATCAGAAGAAACTGTTACTGGGAAATGTCCCAAAGGAGCATTATCATAAACAGCAGAGTTATATCCCACGAACAATACTTCGTAATTTTTCCATGCAGAAACAGGAGCAACACAACTCTGGTCGGCTGTCAGATCAAGTTTATCTTTACCGTTCTCATCCTTACTGATTTCCAGGAATAGCTTCGGACCATAATCATAGAATAGCTCTTCAGTGTCATAAGCCGAATAATCGAGATTACAGAATAAATCCCAAGCACTCATATATTCATGTGCAGCATCAAATCTCAAACCAACCAAACGGTTCTGTCCTCTGTATTTCCCTGCATAGCGTGTAGCTTCCGATTTATACTCATCAAAGAGTTCTGCCACTTTGGTTTTCGCATAAGCTTCAGCAGTAGCTTCATCCTGACCATTCTTTATGGCACTTTCTTTGAAATAACTGAAAAGTGCATCATAATCTTTCGAGTCCATTGCACTCACAGAAGAAGGTCCCTGTTCGGGTCCGCCAGCAAGAGTGACCTTAAATGAGACTTTTTGGTCATACGTTCCGGTATAATCTTGCCATTGGGCCTGGCATGTCGCAGTCCAATCCCCTTTCAAATCATCGAAAAGTGGAGAATCCACACGTTCTTTATCCGGTTCAGGCAAAGAAGTAGACTTCCCTTCATACACCGCCATTTTTTCATCTTCATTAAAGGAAGCCACCATAAGCATTGACTCTGTATGCTCCCAGGAAGTGAAGCCGATGTCATAACCATCATTACTATTAATTGCATTCATGATTTCGGCCTCTGTAACATAATTACCATATGATTGCATCAGTTGCTCTTTAGTGGTACCCGAGTTTAACATAGGAGTCCACTCTTTCATATAATTCATCAGATATCTGATATATGAACAATTTTTATCCGGAGCTTTGATGTTAAACCATACCATCCAGGGATTTTTATCCGGGTCTTCTTTAGCAGTAATCTCCAGTTTTGCTTCCGGCTTCGTAGATTCAAACGGGGTGAAATCTATAATCTGAATACTTTGTACACTATAATCTTCACTGTATGTGCCTACAACAATCAGTTTATATGTTTTCCCCTTTTCAAAAGGAAGATAAGCTGGATTGGTAGACATAACCTGAGAGCCTGTATACATTTCATTATTAGTAAGTTCAAAAGTAGGTATACCTCTTTCACCACATATCGTAACATAATAATCATAATCTTCCTTTGTCATTGCGTCTACAACATAGGTGACAACATTTTCATCCGGAGTAATCGTGAAAGTAGCCGAACGTTCCGTTATTTTTGTTTTTTCAACGGTAATCTTACTTTCAACCAATGTAGAACCACCGTAGACATATTGCTTTGCATACTTACCATTAAACGTAACCGCCGCGTCAGAGCACTCTTCCGTATAGCCATCTGTCATCGGAGCAGTAGCTGACCGGGTAGTTTTCATCGGTCCCCAATCATCTCCGCCATCACCATAATCATATTCACACAATACATTGCCATCTGCATCACATTCTGCCACCAATATCACATAAGGATAGCCAGGTAACACCTGAATAGGAAAATCTTCATCCGGTACCGGATTTTCCTCCAAATATTCACCATCAACCAAGTTTATAGTCTTAGCACCTTTATACAATTGTCCATATGACACATAGTCACCATCAGTCATTCCAAATTGATCTTTTTGTGCCTGATACATATCACGAGCTCCAAAAGATAACTTATAGTAAGTATTTTCCGGCATCTCAATATGTATTTTTATACTATAAGGTTTTGTGTCTATAACTGTTATAAGGCGTGTATAAGCAGGCGTAGTAATCGTCTGCGACTTTACAATATACTCCGCACCCTTTTTCAATGCAAAAAATACAGTATAAGTTTTATTCCCCTCCAAGCCATATACCGTAACCTCATTATCACCATCTTCCGCAGAAATAACCATATTATTTTCCTGTGCTTCAGCATAAATCACTTCTCCTGCGGGAGCAGTAGCATCAGCACCTTCCACTACCTGATAGGCAAAAGACTCCACCCCTCGAGTAGCCAGTTTAAACGTAGCAGAAGTTGCATACACTTCGCTCGTTTCATCCGTACTTGTTTGTGTTATAACAACACTTTCAGTTTCGTCATCGTCGTCAGAACAACTCCACATTCCCCCAGCCAAGACAAGTGTACTTAGCAGGAATAGACATCGATACAATTTTCTCATAAATCAAACAAATTAAATTAATAAATACACGAATCAGCAATCCATTATATTTTCCAATTCGCCAAAACAAGACCTCTATACGTAATCAATTATTCTTTTCATAAATTGTCCCGGGAATCATAAATATGCAGTCCATAGTTGAGACATAACAAATACCAGCAGCCTCATAATTTCTGCATTTCAGAATTTACAACCAGCAATTGTATCTTTCAAATAGAAGAGTGAAAATGATATTCTTTCTCCTTTCGAATATCTTCAAAAGGGAGGAACAGGTGATAGCATAAAATTATCATTAAAAGCGGCGTCATTATAGAGAGTTGATACTCTGATAGTACCCTCCAACTTTGAATTATTGCAAAAGTAGCATACAAGAAATACAATGCAATAATTCACCAATGAAAGCGTTTTTTTTGCATTTGGCATATTCGTTATTTTATAATGTGAATAAGCTATTAAACATATCCTTCCAACCAGTCACATCAAAACATTTTATACAACTTCTCACTTACATTAATTTTGTAAATAAAAACAGTATCTCAGTCTTAGAAATAGCTAGTTCAAGAAGAACGTTTTTAAAACGCTTTTATCTTGCCGATATACTCTGTAGAGGCGATATTTTGATAAGTAATAAAAGGGGTAGAAAGAAAGTGTGCCAATATAACATATAAAAGATAATTTCATTCAATAATAGCGATTTGTATACTCTTGAATAAGATTAGACTCAAACCTAAGAATAAATAGGTAGAAAACCAGATATGGAAATAAATGAATTATATAATGAAGTCACTTTATTATAAGTATTGTCTCCTGTCTCTTATACACATCTCCGAGCCCACGAGACATGCGCAGATC
>CAMTFK010000004.1 GCA_947071285.1 uncultured Bacteroides sp.
CACGATTCTTACCGCAGGCTTTCTATTACTTCTATGCTTATGCTCAACTGAAGAAGATAGGCAAGGCGAACGATGCCGTTATCTGTGTTCCGAGCGGTAACTTTGGAAATATCACTGCCGGATTGTTTGGCAAACGTATGGGGTTGCCAGTGAAGCGCTTCATTGCCGCCAATAACCGTAACGATATCTTCTATCAATATTTGCAAACTGGAGTTTATACTCCACGCCCCTCTATCGCCACCATTGCCAATGCCATGGATGTGGGCGACCCAAGCAACTTTGCCCGTGTGCTCGACCTTTACGAGGGTAGCCACCAAGCCATTACTGCCGAGGTCAGCGGTACCACTTATACTAATGAACAGATTGCCGAGACGATGCGTGAGACGTGGAAAGAATGTCATTACCTGCTCGACCCGCACGGCGCCTGCGGTTTCCGTGCTTTGAAAGAGGGCTTGAAACCCGGTGAAACGGGTGTTTTTCTGGAAACGGCACATTCTGCAAAATTTCTGGATACTGTGGAAGGTATCATTGGTGAGACGGTGGAAATTCCGGCAAAGCTGAAAGCTTTCATGCAAGGTGAGAAGAAGAGCCTGCCGTTGACGAAGGAGTTTGAAGACTTCAAGAAGTATCTGATGTCGTTGTAAAAAAGTGGGTTTCTTTTAGAAAACAGAAAGATAAATGCCCGGATACTTGACTTCGGCGTTTTGATGCAGTATATTTGTAACCGTAATACTGATTTTAAGTTCGGAACATATACCATTGAGGGGAGAGGCTATTGCTTCTCCTCTTTTTTTATGCTTATGCGGCAAATTGGCTCAAATACAGCACGCTATCAGGGATAATCAATCCTGAAATCCAGAAAAACAGACCGTCTGAATGGGGCAAACACATCATCTGTTTGGGGTAAACAGACCATCTACCGAAGACAAATGCATCATCTGTTTTCGGAAAAAGAAGTAAAAGTGTTCATTGGCTTTCCTCTTCGTTAATGTTACGTAAATGTGCTCTTGACAAATACGCAAACCCCTTCTTTATTCTTTTCGCTGTATCACTTTCAGTTCTCCCAGCTTCTGCTTGTTATCCCACAACACGAGTATTTCTATCTTCTTCATGCTATGCCTGTAGAAAAGTGTATAGCTGGGGTGGGGAATAATGTAGCGTATGTTTGCTACTTCCGTAGGTTGTCCGAAGAACGGGTTGAGACTGATACGGTACAAAGTGTTCTGCAACTGTATGTAAAATGCTTTGCTCTTTGGCCTGTCCTCCTTTTTCAGATTAAGAATGCGGAATGCTTCTTTCAACTCTTTTTTGGCGAGTGGCGACCATATCACTTCTTTGTCCATTCTTTTATCTCCTTGATGATTGTTAGATTATCCTGTCCTTCATTGTTATCCAACTGGCGGCAGGCTGCTTCAATGTCCCGACGCAGTTGATGCGAGAATACGAGCACTTGTTCTTTGCTCTGGGCGGCATCCGGCGCTTGAGTACGCGGTGTTAATTTTTCTTTGTTGTTTGTCATAGGGTTATTCTCCTTTGTTTTTCATAGAACATCCTAAAGATACGAATAGTTTTGGAATATCCATGCGGTCTGAACATTTTTCTTCTCCCTGCGTTCTCTGTCCTTGAAACCAAAATTGCGATATCCGAATGAAAGATAAGAAACTAGAGGCTAACTTAAGCTTAGTAGGCTCGCGTATATTGGCGGGATTGAATATGAATGCCCTGAAATACCTGCTGCCCGTGTGGATGGGCGCATTGACGGGCGTCACGGTGCGTTGTACTTTTGCTGCCGTGGCGTTCTGGGTGACAGGCTGGTTTGTGAAAGAAGCGCCTATCACACGGCGGCAGCGTATCGGGCTACTTTGCTTGGGGGCATTCGGCATGTATGGTTTTATGTTTTGCTATCTGCTGGGCATCAGTAAGACGACGCCTGTCAGCAGTGCCATCTTCAATTCCCTGCAACCTATCTGGGTGTTTCTTATCTCTGTTTTCTTCCTGCACGAGCGGGCTACGCTGATGAAAATCATTGGTATCTCCCTCGGTTTTGGCGGTGCGCTGCTTTGTATATTGACGCAAGGGAGTGATGACCTGGCACACGATGCACTGACGGGTAATATGCTTTGCTTGCTCAGTTCGTTTGTTTTTGCCATTTACCTGATACTGAGTAAGAAGTTGCTGGAAGAGATTGGTTTGGTGACCGTAATGAAATATGTGTTTGGGGGCGCGGCGCTGTCCGGTCTGGTGATATCTACTATCTTCGGATGGGACGCGCCGTTGTTCACCGACGCTACTCATGGCACATGGCACTGGATGCCGTGGTTGATATTGACCTTCATCCTCATTTTCCCCACCTATCTCAGCTACTGGCTGATGCCTATCGGACTGAAATATCTGAAAACAACCGTAGTAGCCATGTATGGTTATCTGATACTGATTGTGACCAGTGTTGTTTCTTATATTGCCGGACAAGACCGTTTCACCTGGGAACAGGGAGTGGCTATCGGAATGATATGCTTGAGCGTGTACTTTGTGGAGGTGGCGGAGAGGAGAAGATAGTGATTAGGGGTTAATGATTAGTGATTAGTGCCATGCGGCATAATAACGCAGCCCACTAATCACCAATCACTAATAGTTTATCACTACCAAGTATTCTCCTTCTGCGTGAACAGTAAATTCCGTTCCCGTACATTCGTTCAATGTGCCTTGCCACCAGTTGGTGAAGTCGCTGAGAGGGTAGACAAGACCTTCGCCGCGCAGTCCATGGGCGCCGAAGTTGATGATGGAGACTTGCTTTCCCGGTTGACAGGAAAAGGTATGTGTGTGGCGGCAAGGGATAAAAACACTGTAGTCAGTAAATGTACGGATGTTGGCTCCGGCACGCATATAGTCGATAAGAAGGCTGATATTCCCTAATGTATGATCTTCCCGTTTGCCGGTGGCTCCGACGATGACGATATTTTTCTTTCCCTGCTCCATGAGGAAATTGACGGCTTTCGTCTGGTCGTTTGTTTCCTGGTCGGAGATATGATGAAGGATATGGCTATACTTCCGGCGGTTTTCTTCGCTCAGTGAGTCGCCGTCACCGATAATTACGTCCGGCACGTGGCCTTGTGCTATATAGGCATCTGCACCGCCATCACAACAAACCACATAGGGAGCGTTCGCTAACATTTGCGAAGGTGTAGGGTGGGTGGGGTAATCGCCATTTGCAAGGATTACTGCTTCCGGTTCACCACAGAGGACACAGAGGTCTACTGGGTTCTTATCATATTCTTCTTTCATTACTAATCACTAATAGTTAATCACTAATCCCTGTTTTCATCATCTTCTTCCATTTGAAGTAGCCAAAGATAGCGATTATAGTATAAAGGGCGTATAGTCCTGCTGTAAAATTAAGTTCTTTATAAACATAGAGTCCGGCGCTGACGACGTCTACTACAATCCACGCCCACCATTGTTCCACGTATTTGCGTGCCAGCATCCACATGCCGACGATGCTGAGCGCGGTGGTGAATGAATCCAGCCAGGGAACATTGCTGTTGGTAAATTCTATCAGTATCCAGGCAATGCCGATGAAGGTAACGGCGAATACAATGCCGAGGGGAAGATAATAGCGCAAGGGCATACGGGTGATGGGGAGTTCTTGTTTACCTTCTTCCGTTCGGAGATGCAGTTTTCTTCTGACAAAGCTGCCGTATTTCCACATCATCCAGCCATACACTGCCGCGCCGAGATAGTAGATGTTGATTCCGAAGTCGGCATATAGCCCGGCATCGTAATAAACGAAGATATAGATAGCGGGCATGATGATACCCGCTATCCAAAGATAGATACTCGCCCGGTATTCCAGCCAAAGGTAGACAAGCCCGACGATGGTTCCGATTATTTCAAGAGTTTGCTCCATATACTAAAAGCTCAGCGTAATGTGTGCCAGCGCGTTAATACCTGCATTGGGATAGTAAGCTGCATAATTGAATGTATAAAGCAATTTGCTGTCTTTATCCTTTATCTGATTCTTACCGTGACCTTCGTACACAGCGCTTCCCGATGCATAGCCGTTACTTTCGTAGGTTTCGTCAAACAGGTTATAGACTGTCACACCTACATTAACAGATTTCAGCCCTTTCAGTTTGAAAGTATATCCGAGACTCAGGTTGCTTACACAGTAGGCATCCAGTGTACAGTCTTCCTGATGGGCATTGTTTAAATATTGCTTGCTGACGTATTGCGTCTGCAAAGATGCATTAAAACCTTTATAATCCAAAGAGATAAGGCTGTTTGCCATGAAGTCCGGTGAGAAAGAGATGGGAGTGGTTCCGATATAGCGGGTGGTCTGCGAGATGCCCCAGCTTTCACTATACATATCTTCCCCATCCTCATTCACATCACTCAGATATTCGGTGTAATTCTTGATGCGGTTGCGGCTCCAGGTTGCATTGACATCCCAGCGCAGCCAATTGGTGATGCGGGCGCCTGCCATCAACTCGATACCCATGCGATAACTGTCTTTCACGTTTTCTGCTACGGGTTCTCCGATTTCGTTCAATTGTCCATTCAGCACCAATTGATTCTTATAATCCATATAGTACAGGTTGACACCTGCATTAAACCAACCTTTGCGGAAGGTGTAGCCCAGTTCATAGTCGAACATCCGTTCTGATTTGGGTTGCGCAGCAAACAGGTTGTCGGTATAGTTGTTACGTGTCGGTTCTTTATTTGCTACGCTGAAAGAGGCATAAAGATTGTTATAGGGATTAATTTTCCAGAAAATACCGGCTTTAGGATTGAAGAAGCTGAAATCTTCATCAATGTTCAGCGGTTGCAAGTGTGCCGGGTCGGCTGTCCAATCCCATTTGTCGTTATTGCCGTTTATCTTGTAGCGCAGATAGCGATATTGCATATCGGCATATAAACTAACCCCATCCAGTATTTCATAATTTGCCTTTGCGTAGATGTTGCCATCTGTTTTCCGTCCGATATTGCGGTAATATTCATGATCGGGGGCAAGCTCACCCAGATAATTCTTCACCCATACCACTTTGCCGCTATGGGTATTCTTATAATAATTCAGTCCGCCACCGATGGAGGCATCTAACTTGTCTCCTTTATAATCGAAAGAGAATATACCGCCACCGAAACCACTGTCTACCAGCTTGCGGCGTACAAGGTCCGACTTCTCTATAGTGGTGCCGTTTGTTTCAAATGGTGTCAACCCATACTCCACCAGTGTACGCCGATTTTTGTATTCCTCATAGTAACCGTAACCGTCAGTGTAGTGCAGTGCTATGTTCAGTTTCCACGAAGAAGACAATATCTGGTTCAGTAATAATTGGTAATGCGTCTGGCGGTAGTAATCTATCTGGTTGTCATAGAACCCGATTACATTTTCTTGGGCATCTTCTATGGCACCGTTGGGATTGTACTTACGGTCGTTTTCCAGTGTCTTTTTATCCAGACCATCCCAGGCATGATATGTTTCTTCTTTTCCGCCGAAGGTGATGAATTTAACGGTGGTCTTGTCGCCATAATATCCGCCTTGCACAAAATAAGACTTCAAGTCAGCGCTGGCACGGTCACGGTAGCCGTCACTGTGGATATTAGACAGACGTGCATCGAAGCCCCATCGCCCATTGATGAGGCCGGTGCCTACCTTTACCGTTTCCTTATGGGTGTTGAATGACCCGTAAGAGCCTGAGAACTCTGCATACGGTGTGGGCAGAATGCCTTGTGTCTTCATATTGATACTGGCCCCGAATGCTCCGGCACCATTTGTGGAAGTTCCTGCACCACGTTGAATCTGCAAGTCCTGAAGTGAGGAAGCAAGGTCGGGAGTATTTACCCAAAATATGGAATGGCTTTCCGCATCGTTCATCGGTATGCCGTTGGTGGTTACGTTGATGCGTGTCGCATCTGTTCCGCGCACCCGAATACTGGTGTAGCCGATACCTGCACCCGCATCACTCGTTGTCAGTACAGACGGTGTGAACGACAACAGATAGGGAATGTCCTGCCCGAAGTTCTGCTTCTTAAGCTGTTCTTTACTTACGTTGGTAAACGCCACCGGAGTGGTTCCCGTGGCACGGGTGGAGATAATTTCTACTTCCTGCAGGTCTATCACCCGCAAGCTGTCCTTTTCATGCGTCTGCGCACAGACACTCAGCGTCGCCGTCAACAGGCAGGCCGCCATAGCATGTTTTCTCATTGCAATTTTAACTATTAAAGATTAATACAGAAAAGGGGAACTTTTCTTCTTTTCCCTCCGCCGGCACTACCCGGATCAGGTCAATGGGTATGATCTCAGCCCGTCATATTAGGGCACCCCTTAGTTGAAATCGGGGGCAAAAGTAGCCGTTTTCATTGAAACCAGCAAATGGAGTGAACGATAATCGAATATATTTGTTAATTTTGTAACCGGTGGATGATTATTAGCTCCACCTCAAAAAACATTTTTATTAACATCAAACGAACAATATTATGTTATTATTACAAGCAGCGGCTCCTGCCGCTGAAACAGTAGTGGAAGACAGTTTCAGTAAATTACAGGTCTTTCTTCAGCAATTAATCGATTGGGGAGTGAATGCAGGCGGCCATATTATTGGTGCTGTGCTGATTTTCATCGTTGGACGTTTCCTGATTTCTTTCCTTAATAAGATGGTGGCGCGTTTGCTGGCTAAACGTCACGTGGACGCCAGTATCCAGAGCTTTGTAAAGAGTCTGGTGAATATTCTGCTGACTATTCTGTTGATTATCGCCGTTATCGGTAAGTTAGGAGTAGAAACAACGTCGTTTGCCGCCTTGCTGGCATCCGCCGGTGTGGCTATCGGTATGGCATTGTCCGGGAACTTACAGAACTTTGCAGGTGGTCTGATCGTCTTATTGCTTCGTCCCTATAAAGTAGGTGACTTGATTGAAAGCCAAGGCGTAACGGGCACAGTGCGCGAAATCCAGATATTCCACACTATTCTGCTGACCGGTGACAACAAAGTGATTTATATCCCGAACGGTGCATTGAGCAGTGGTACGGTGACCAACTACAGCCGCGAAAATACCCGCCGCGTAGAGTGGGTGATTGGCGTAGAGTATGGCGAAAACTTTGATAAAGTAGAAGAAACCACCCGCCGCATCATTGCCGAAGATAAACGGATACTTGGTGACCCTGCACCTTTCGTCGCCCTTCATGCGCTCGATGCAAGCAGTGTGAATGTCATCATCCGTGCCTGGGTGAAGAGTGAGGACTACTGGGGAGTTTATTTTGATATGAACAAAAACATTTACTCCGTATTTAATAAGGAGGGCATCGGCTTCCCTTTCCCACAACTGACGGTACATCAGGCGAAGGACTGATAGTCATATAAATGAAGAGGAGCATTACACTTACTGTGATGCTCCTCTTCATTTATTGTTATTACTTACTACGAATATTGTTATTCTTTTTACATCTCATATACTCCGAGTTCTTCTTCTATTTCTTCACATTCATTCTTCTCGATATGTAGTAAATGGTTGATTTCCCTTCGTTTCTCAAGATCGGTGAAGTAGCTTTCTACTACAGTGTACAAGTCAAAGCCTCGGGTGGAACCTGCCGCCATATCCAGTGACTCTACCATTTTCTCTACCGCCTGGTGAATGCGTTCCTTATTAATGAAATGCAATTCGTTACTATGAATCAGATACTTTTCCATGATAGTTGTGTTTTAAAGTTCTTATTGATATAACGTTTGCCGTGAAGGGTTGGTTCATATATTGAAACTAATAAGTCATTTATGAAGTTTTTAGTACTATTTTCTTGTCGTAAGGCAATGTAAACCAGAAACAGGAACCTTCCCCCCATTTCGATTCGACACCAATTTCTCCGTGCAACTGCTCTATGATATTCTTGCAAATGGCAAGCCCCAGTCCGGTTCCCTGCGCAAAGGAGTTGAGTTTTACAAAACGGTCGAAGATGGTGGGGATATGCTTCTCCTTGATTCCTATTCCGGTATCCTGAACGTAAAAGCGGATGGTGTTGTTATCGAGTACGTGATATCCTACCCGTATTTCTCCTTCCTGTGTAAACTTCGATGCGTTGTTTATCATGTTGGTAAGTACTTGGTATATCCTGTTCTTATCAGAATAGATATAACACTCGGGAAGACTTTTTTCGAGGATAATGGGCACCGGTGAATCCCAGCGCATGGTGCAGCTTGTCACCACCTCTTCACAAACCTTATTGACATCAGTCGTTGATAGGTTGAAATCAAGTACTTCCGCTTCTATTTTTGAGAGATCGAGAATATCCGTAATGAGTTGCAGCAATATATCATTGTTCTTCTTGATGATCTTTATGTACTCCTGTTTTTCCTCTATTTCCTCTGTTTCGGTCATCAGATCCGAGAACCCGACAATAGCATTGAGAGGCGTACGTATCTCATGGCTCATATTGGCAAGGAACGCTGTTTTGAGGCGGTTGCTTTCTTCTGCTTTTTCTTTGGCAATGATTAATTCCTGTTCCGTTTTTTTTAATTCCGTGATGTCCCAGGAAATGCCGAGGATAAGCGGCAGGCCTCCGGTACTCGATGGAATGAGCGTCTTGATGGAGCTGGCCACGCGTTTTTCGCCATTTGTCGTAGTGAACTTTTCTACAACATGCAGTTCCTCCCGGGTGTCCATCAATGTTTTATCGTTCTTTGAAAACCTTTCCACGTCCAGCGAGTCACTGAATATTTCTTCATCTTTGCGTCCCAGCACTTTGGCTGCCGTTATTCCGGTGCCGCTGACCAATGCCTTGTTCCAATACACATACCGGAAATCATTATTGGGGTCTTTCACAAAAAGATATACCGGAATGTTATTGAGAATAGCATCCATCAGGATATTCAGGCGGGCAATCTCTTTTTCCTGCCTGATGCGTTCCGTTATATCTTCCAGTTTCAGTACGCCTCCCTCTATTTCATTATCTTCGTTGAATACAGGGTTGGCTGTCACTTCCAGGATACGCCCGCTGCGTTCCAGTGAGTGATATTCTTGCGACTTTGACTCGAATATCCTTTTCACCGGACAATTCTCGCAGGGGGTGTCCCGGTGGAATACTGTCTGATAGCACAGTTTCCCTTCTTTGTAGGTATCTTCTCCAATGATGTGGGAATAGAGATTCAGTGATTCCCACTGTACTACGAATTCTTTGTTCAGATAGACCATGCCAATGTTCAGGTTATCTAAAACAATCTTCCGATCTGTCATGGCCTTTGTAGCCTTTTGCTTTGCAGCCGTGAGCCGTTGTTCATTTTTCTCAAGCCGGGCCAACAATTCTTCCGGTGAATGGAAATTATGATTCTGCGTATCAGTCATTTAAAAATATCATATATTGAGCAATAGGCTGCGAAGATAGTTCTTTTCTGTTGTTAATTTAGTTAATATACAATTTTTAAGGGGTTAATATGGGTATTATATACAACTTTTGTGCGTTGTATAGCCAGTGATGGAGTGCTCTTTGTCATTAAAAATATATTTTATAGCTTATATTGGGGATTAAGCCTGTGCCATCCACCTTCTTGATTTTGTTGGTCTTCTCATTATATTCATAGAAATGCATTCCGGTGCGCATGCCTACGTTCAGCAGCTTGATGGCAAACTCGTGCGACACCTTTTTCTTGTTAATCCGGTAGCTGAAAGAAATATCCCCGTTGATGGTTGGGGAGAACTTTTCGCTGTATGCTTTTGTTTCGTCGAATACGATGTCATGCTCTATCATGCTTTGTTTTCTGTCTACCGGGGTGTAGCGGTCGCCTCCTTGGAAGTAGATGCGTCCGTTGAGGCTGAGTACATTCTGTTTCAGCCGGCCCACCATCCATTCTTTTCCGGCAAGGATGTTCAGCAGGTAATTCTTGTCCAGCCGCGTATTGCGCCAGATGTTGTCTCCTCCTTTATAGCGGGATTTGAATAGGGAAGCTGTTATCATATAATAGAAGCCGTCTTTCATGTATTGCTCCAGAGTGATGTCGATACCATAGTTTCTGCCGGAACCTTTGTTCTTGAGTAGCCTTTCCAGATAGAAGTCCTGGTGGTTGATGATGGAAAAGGAAGAATGCTCTTCGACGGGGATGCGGAACAGATATTGGTAATAGGGCTCTATCTTCAGGTGCATGTACGGGTTGATGTTCCAGTCATATGTAAGTCCGAAGTGATGGGCTTTGGCAAAATCCAGATATTTGTTGGATTCGGTTTTGCCGTTGACGGTGCGTTCCACGAAGTAATAATCCAGTTTCTCCCGGCGGCTGTGCAGTCCGTAGGCTGCTGCCAGGGAGTGCTTCGGAAGGAAAGACCATTTGATGGCTGCCCGGGGCTCTACGGACCAGTTCTTGTTGAGGGTGAAGTATTGGGCGGTGAGGCCCAGACTGGCGGTGAGACGATTGCTTAAATTGATGACAGAACTGCTGTATGCCGAGAGTACGGCGCTTTCTCCGTTGCCTTTTGAGATTTGTTCCATAGGGATGTCCAGTCCGAAGTAGGGGCTGACTTTATAGTCCAGGTCATATTTGAGTCCCGTGAGGGTGATGCCCGTCCTGTTCACGTGGTTGGGGCTGAATTTCTTGTTCAGATAAGAGTTGAAAACAACGTCCCATTTGGAATTCCGGATGTCTCCTACGGGGACTATCCGGTCATCTTCCGTCTGCTGATTGGCTGTCGTGTGGTCTTGTGAATAGGTGGCGGCGAGTGACGAACGGATATAAGTATCTTCATTGATGAGATATTTGTGAGTCATGCCTGCGGCGGCTTTGTCCAAGGTGGTTTCGCCCGACTGGCGGTCGGCTTGTGTTTCCCATTTCTCCCGTTCCTCGGCTTCGGGTTTGTAGCGGTCTATCAGACCGATTCCCCATAGGGAGAAAGTGCCGGCCCTCTTTGTCGGGAAGTTCAGCTTGAAGGCAAGGTCCTGGTATTTCATGTTTATATCGTTTCCGGTAGCCAAGGAAGTGGTGGAGAAGCGGTAATTGAAGATGTAGGAACTGCCTTGCTTCTTGCTGAGGGGACCTTCGGATGCCAGGTCGATACCCATAATTCCTAACTGGAAGGTATGCTCATACTTCTGATTGTTTCCGTTGCGGATGTGCATGTCGAAAACGCCCGATAAGGCATTGCTGTATTCGGCAGGGAAAGCGCCGTTGTAGAAATCGGAGTTGCCCACGACCTGTGTGCTCAGGGCGGACAGGAAGCCGCCGCCCAGACCGGAGACGTCGGCAAAGTGGGTGGGATTGGGTATTTCGACACCTTCCAGCCTCCACTGCGTGAACTGGGGGGAGTTTCCTCTGATGGCTATCGCGTTTGTCCCGACGCTGCCTGTCACGCCTGCAAATGCGGTGGTCAGTCGGGCGGGGTCGTCGAAACCGTTGGCAAAGCGGCCGGCTTCTTCCATGCTAATCATGCGTCCGCCGGTGATGGCCATGGTGTTCAGGGGCTTGTCTTTACGGACTTCGGGGTGAATGACAATCTCGTCCAGTGAGTGAACATTCTCGTCGAGTGGGATTTCAAGGTACACTTCTTTGGAGGAAGTCACGGGGATTTCGTTGAGGATGCTTGCGTTGTAGCCCACAAAAGATGCTTGCAGGTTGCAGCGCCCCACCGGAACGTGGTCTATCCGAAATCGGCCTAAACTGTCGGTGGTGGTGCCCAGCGAACCGCTACCCATGATTCTTACGGTGACAAATTCTATCGGCATGTTGGTTTTGGAGTCGATAACGACGCCTCTTATGCTTTGAGTTAGTTTTTGTGTCTTTTCTTTGGCAGGCGGTTGTTGCTCGTCCACCGGGGTGATGATGATGTGGTAGCCTGTTATTTTGTAGGTATAGCGGGTACCTTTCAGGATTTGGGATAATGCTTTGTCTATGCTCAGGTTCTTGAAGGAAAGGGAGAGTTGTTTTTTTACGTCTAAGGCGGATAGTTCGTAGGCCACGCTGTAGTCGGTTTGCAGTTCTATCTGGGCAAAGGCTTCTTTCAGTGAACTGTTTTTATTCTGTATGGTGATTCTTTTCCCTTCATCCTGCGCGGTGGCGGCGAGGGAGAGAAGGGTGAAGAGTAGGAAAATAATGTTTTTGTTTATTTGCTTATTAATGCTTATTCGATTCATTATGGTACATTTTTATAAGATAAGCTGCATTCCGGCATAACTTTCTCATGCAAGCATGAAAGTTCTGCACTCAATTTGCATTATCTTTGTAGGGTTAATACTTTATTGTTAGTTTGAAAAAATTAAAAGGATTAACATCTCAGAACCGGGTTGAGGGTCTCAAACTACAATCCGGTTCCTTTTTTCTTCATAGGCTGCTGGGGTTTATGGGTTATTACTTAATTCTATTTCGTTGCCCTCCTGCCGGTAGCGGAAGCCAATCATTTCTTTCAGTACGGTTAATATCTCGTCCAGAGTCTCGTTTTTCAGGAACCTGACGGTGTAGCGCTTGGAGGCGGGGATATTGACGGAGGTGGTGAACGTTACGTTGTACCGCCTTTCCAGTGTCCGGATAATTTCGGTGAAAGGTGCATGGGTGAATATTAGCTTTCCGGTGATCCAGCTATCGGTGTCATTGGCGGGGATTTTCGTAATGCTGATGCCGGAGGTGCGCTTGTCATAGGTCAGTTGTTCGTTGGGTTTCAATATCCGGGAAGCTTGGGTGGGGGAGGTGACTTCTACCTTGCCGCTTGTCAGGGTGGTAGTCACTGAATTATCGTCCGCATAAGCCTTTACGTTGAATTTGGTTCCCAATACTTTGACGGAGAGCTGCGGAGTATTTACAATGAACGGGTGGGCGGCATCTTTTTTGACGGAGAAGTAGGCTTCGCCGTTGAGGTGCACGGTGCGTTGGGAGTCAGAAAACCGTTTGGGGTATTTGATAACGGTTCCGGCATTCAGCCATATTTCGGAGCTGTCGGGCAGGAGGAGGTGCTTCTTCTCACCGTATGCTGCTGAAATCTCAATCAGATGATTCCGGGT
The DNA here is from genome assembly GCA_947071285.1 of uncultured Bacteroides sp. GTDB lineage: Bacteria > Bacteroidota > Bacteroidia > Bacteroidales > Bacteroidaceae > Bacteroides. Next base: position 12,962 of record CAMTFK010000004.1, read on the forward strand.
GGAAGTATGGTAAAGATAGCCTCCTGCCATGATGAATAGCGGAATGAGTACGGCTGCGACGCGGCCGATTTTTTGACGCAAGGGGAGGGGGCGCATCTTTTGATGACCGATTCTTTTGTTCACCCGTTCTAAGGCGAGGTAAGTGTCCGTATCGGATTTCGCTTCTACTTCATTCCAATAGGCGAGTGAGGCTTTCTCTTTTTCCTCCGGGTACTTGTCTTTGATAATCCATCTCTGAACCTCTTCCTCTGTTTCAGGCGAGAAACGTCCCGACAAATATTTTCGTATGATTCTAACAATAGAGTTTGCTTCCATTTTTACTGCCTTTTGGTATATATACAGTTGAGATGCGGAAAGCTCAATAAGAAAACTGATATTTTTTGAGAAAATGACTCGTTGGGGTGGAATTAGTACTTTTAATTTTTGATGGGACAGAAAAGAGATGAATGATAAGTAACGCTATCTGAAATGGTAGGCAGTACTATCTCAATTCTCCTCCTCCTGGGAGGAGGAGTACCCCAACGGGGGGAGGTGGTAGGTGAAACGACCGAGTACCTATTAAAAGAATAAGGAATTCCTTTCTCACCTACCACCCCGCCCTTTGGGCACCCCTCCTCCAACTGGAGGAGGGGAGTTAGGATAGTCTGCTTGACTTATTACCACATGGTAATGAACTCAGCTATACAATGTTTGACTTTCATCTATGATGTCATTAGGACTGAGCCTATCATCAATGCCATTGATGCCTACCATCATTGGCATTGATGATACCTATCATTGGCATTGATGGTAGGAATCATTGGCATTGATTGTACCCATCATCGGCATTGATTCTATACTCACTTCTACACTCACCCCGTCTCTGTTCCGGACATAGCCCATCAATGGCCTACTTGCATCCATTCTCGAATAGAATACTGTCAGGATTTTATAAAAATACGACAAAGAAACACGAGATTGTTTTCCGTATCTCTTTCAAGGCAAGGCTCAACTGGCTTTCCACATTTCTTTTGGTAGTGTGCAGCCGTTCGGCTATTTCTTCATTGCTCAATCCCTTGTTCCGGCTCAATGCATAAATCTTCCGTCGTTGCTCCGGCATGTTTTCCACCGTCTCGTCAATCAGCAACCCCAACTCTTTCGCTATCAGTTCCTCCTCGGAAGTAGAACCGTATTCCTGTCCCTGAACTGTGCTCAGATAAGCCTCCTGCACATATTTACGCTTCAAAAAGTTGATTGCCGAATTCCTTGCCATCGTATGCAGAAAAGCATCGAACGATTTGGTCTTGTCTATATCCCGGTGTTTCACCCAAAGATTTACAAATAAATCTTCTGCCAACTCCTCGGCGTCCGGTTCGGACTTGACGTATCCGTATATAAACGCCTTCACTTTACCGTAATAAGCCAGAAAAACGCCTTCAAATGCCTTGTGACATCCCTGTTGCAAGGCTTCAAGCGTTTTCATATCTATCTTATTACTCATGTAAGGGGCTGTTTTTGTTTTTGGTGGGAACAAAAGAAGTGATTATTTATCTTATGAAGTCCTCCTTTTCGAATAATTAACCATGTCCTTTCTATTTTAGCATTTCCCCGGGGCTTGGGTATGTCCCGGAGATATGGTATATTTGCAAAGTAAACTTTTTAATCTTGATGAACCCATGAAAAGAAGAATAACCTGCCTGGCGCTGACCCTTTGTCTGGCGTTGACCGCCTTTGCCGGAAAACCCGCTTATCTTTTTTCTTACTTTACCGGTAACAGTGAAGACGGCCTGCATCTAGCCTACAGTTATGACGGCCTGACCTGGACGCCACTGAACGAAGGACGCTCTTTCTTGACTCCCGCAGTGGGGAAAGACAAATTGATGCGCGACCCCAGCATCTGCCAGTCGCCCGACGGAACCTTCCACATGGTGTGGACTTCCAGTTGGACGGACCGCATCATCGGCTATGCCTCCTCCCGCGACCTGATTCACTGGAGCGAGCAACAAGCCATTCCCGTCATGATGCACGAACCCACGGCGCATAATTGCTGGGCACCCGAACTTTTCTACGATGAACCGTCGCAAACTTATTATATCTTCTGGGCCACCACCATCCCCGGCCGCCACAAAGAAGTGGCTACCAGTGAGAGTGAGAAGGGTTTGAACCATCGCATGTACTGTGTGACAACAAAAGATTTCCGTACTTTCTCCGAAACCAAGATGTTCTTCAATCCTGATTTCAGCGTCATCGACGCCGCTATTGTGAAGGTGCCCAAGAGCGACGAGCTGATTATGGTAGTGAAGAATGAAAACTCCAATCCGCCGGAAAAGAACCTGCGGATTACGCGTACAAAGAATATCAGGGATGGATTTCCGGTTGAAGTATCTGCTCCCATCACCGGTGATTACTGGGCGGAAGGTCCCGCTCCGCTCTATGTGGATGATGCGCTTTATGTTTACTTCGATAAATATCGCGACCATCGTTACGGGGCGGTCCGCTCATTGGACGACGGGAAAACATGGGAAGACGTGTCCGACCGGGTTTCTTTCCCGAAGGGAACACGTCATGGAACGGCTTTCAAAGTAGATGCCTCAGTGGTGGATGCCTTGCTTACTTCAAGTACTTCTTCAACGGGCAATCAGTAGCCTTTATCCCTTCTGCAATACTCCGGGCATTCATGCGTGCACCCTTTAGTGAGGTGTGCGTGTGGTCGGTGTTGTAGAAAGCGGGTGTCTTCTTGGGGCCCATTTTCTGTAGCTTATCAGCTGATAGTTTATTCAAATCAATGAAGTAAGCACCGGTCATTTCTGCCGCCTCGCGCGTCCACTTGCCATAACTGTTCGTATTGCGTTCAATTTCCCCGTCTTTCCACTTGTTGCGGGGTGTGTGACTCAGTACGATGGGGATGGCCCCCTTTTCCTGTGCATCCATAATAAACTTGCGCAGATACCAGCCAAAGCTGTAAATCACCTGATATTTTCCTGTTTTTTCCATCAGGAAAACCTTGCTTTCGTTTCCCGAACCGTGCAGTTCGCCGCGCGCTTTGCCTACGTTGATGTCTCCTCCGTCATTATGTCCAAACTGGATAAGTACGAAATCACCCGGTTGCAGGGCATCATAAACCTTGTCCCAACGGCCTTCGTCCAAGAATGTGCGTGCGCTGCGTCCTGCCATGGCATGGTTCTCAACAGTCACCTTTTTCAGGTTGAACTCGTCGGCTATCACGCTGCCCCAGCCCCACATGCCGTCTTTATCGTTATCTTTATTCTTCACCGTGCTGTCTCCGATGGTGAACACTACCGGACAACCTTCTTTCCGGCTGGCACCGGTGAGCGTGTCTTTCTCCATCGGTTTCAGATAGTTTGCCAGTTCCAGGCCTGCGCACTCCCGAATACCTTCGGCGGCGGACGCTGCGTTCACTTTAGCGCCGAAAGCACTGGTATGGATGCGGTCCAGATAGAACATATATTTCACCTTCTCTTTACCGAATTTCTCGAACTTACGTGCGGTGATGTCGTTCAGGTCGATAAAGGGCACTTGTTGTTCTTCGGCTATTTGCTTTGCCCATAGTCCGAATGTCTTGTTGACACGTGTCACAATCGTGCTGTCTTTATCTTCCCAGGCATTGCGGGGCGTCAGTGAGAACAGGATGGGGTGGGCGCCTTTCGCTTTCACTTCCTGCACAAAACGGCGCATGTACTCGCCATAGCTATATACCGTTTCTTTTACTCCGGTTTCCTGAATGGTTACGTTCAGGCTGTCTTTGCCAATTCCGGGAATGGAGGCGCGTGCACGTCCGCTATCGTAAGGACCATTGTCGTTGTGTCCCAATTCGATAATCACCCAGTCGCCCGGGCGCACTCCTTTGATGACATCCGGCCATAGATGCTTGTAGAATGTGCGGCTGCTTGTTCCGCCCAACGCATGGTTCTCTACCGTTATCCGGTTCTGGTCAAAGTGGTCTCCGGCATAATATCCCCAACCCCATTGACCATTGTTACCGTTGCCCAGGGTACCGGTGCGCATGGTGGAGTTGCCTACTAAAAACAAAACCGGATTATTGCCTTTGCGGCTGGAACCGGCTATCGGACGTGCTGTCCGTGCTTTGTTCAAACTATCCAGTGTATTGTCAATTACCTGGTTGACGTCCTTCATGGGTGCAGCCACCTTGTTCTGGGCTTGCATCGGCAGACAGAATGCGAATGCAACTCCCAAAATCAAGTAGCTGCAAAAAGTGTGTCTATTCATTTTCCTATTACTTTATGCTATGTTTTGTGCAAAAGTAGGCGAAATCTTACTTTCTTCGAATGGAATATTATTCAGATTGATGTCTTTTTGTCCCATAGGGAGGACTTTTTTAAAGCATAAGCCCCAATTTGATTGAAATCAGGTTGTGGTGTAGCTTCTCCCGGAATTCTGCCGCATAGTGGCTGTTCTCATACTTTTTCAACCGTTCCAGATTTTGGATTTCATATCCTATGCTTAACAGAAGCGTCGTTTTACCACGCGTTTTATACTGTACACCTACGGATGGATGAAAGAAGAAACCACCATTGGCGTCTTCACCGGGAGCGAAAGCATATCCGATGCCGCATTGCAGATAGGGGACAAATCTTCTTGGTTTAGTCAGTTGAAATCTGGCGTCGGCGAAGAGGGGTATCAGCGCTTTCTCATAGACAGATAATCCGGTGCCGATGCCCGCAGAGAAGCGTTCTGATAGCTTGTAGTGCCCTGCCACTTGCCAGGCGAATGGAGTGGTAGAAGGGGTATCCATAGAAATTCCCGTTCCGATGGTGGTCATGTAGGTGAAACGGTCTGCAATCTGGCCCTTCACAATGGGATTTGCCAGAAACAACAGGAGTATAAAGATTATTTTTTTCATTGTACATTTACAGTTATGCGTTTTACAATATGGAGAGCAGTAGTCAGTGCAGAGGTATCGGTTTCCAAGTCACCGGAACTGCCATCGGGGCTGCTATGCCCAAGTAGAACGGCTTCGAATACTTTCCGTCCGGACGATAAGTCCACATCTGCTGAATAAACCACCGCCGGTTGTCCGCTCCCCTCTTTGCCACCCGAATAACCCGGTTCGCCCTCTTTGGCTGCCTTGGTATAGGAGTCGTTGAAATCCGTCGAATGGTTGATTTCCACTTTAATCCTGAACAGTTTCAGCTTGTCGGATGGATGTAACTTTACGTCGAAACTACCACGGGGAGTTGCTCCGGATATTCCATCTGTGAGCGGCTCCTCTTTAGTTGGCAGGTAAAGTCCGTCCTTATACTGTATGCCCCGCGCATGGCACCAGTGAGGCAGAGCTTCTTTTCTTCTGTTGCCTCCTGAACTTTGCCAGGACTGGGTTGCAATTTTGTGGCTGGCATAGATGGTGGACAGGTAATTCCCTTTCATATCTTCCATCCAGATGGCAATCTGGGGTGGATTCTTTTTCTTGATTCCCAGGAATAACGGGAAGTCGTGCAGCCATTCTTCACCTTCTTCGATGCATACTTTTACATCTCCTGCTTCATATTCAATCAGCTCTTTCTGACAGGAACAGAGAGAGAAAAGCGATAAACAAATCCATGTCATAATCATTTTCTTCATCTTTAATTCATTTGATTGTTACTATAAAATGAGTTTGTTACCAAGTGGGAACATTGCAGGCATAAGTGATCCGGATACTTATATCTGCCTTTTATGCATTACACTTGGAAAACCTTATCAATAAGAGAGTCTATTCCTTGGGTGATTTGTTCCCATCCTGAGTTATTGTTCAGGGGGATTCCGTTGTAAACCGGGCAGAATTCTTCCAGCATCACAAGGTAGGTGATGGATGCTGTTAGGACGGAGGCCAGCACTTCGAGTTCTTTTAATGGATAGCCTGTCAGTTCGCTGATTCTTTTTATACGCTGCATGCCGGCATTTTCGCGTTGCTCCCTTAGCTTCACGATTATTTCGTTGTCGGAAGAGAGTTCCCAACGGTGTAGCCTCCGCAGCGTGGGGTTACTGCGTAGTTGCTCTATCTGGCTTCTAAACATCTGCTTCAGGTACTCCGGCAGTTTATTGCGTTCCGGGAGTCCTTGTGGAAAGTTAATCCAGAAATCATGCTGGCGGATATAGGTAGCCATGAGCCCTTCTACCGAACCAAAATAGCGGTATATCAATATCTTGGATACACCGGACTGGGTGGCAACGGCATTGATTCCTATTTTCTCAAATCCGTTTTCGCTTATCATCTGGCCGATGGTGTCCAGTATACGCTTTTCCGTTGTTTCCCTGTCCCTTTCCGGAGTGATGTTCTTTGCTGTCATATGATTGTATGTTACTAACTGGGAACAAATATATGTTACCGGTTGGAAACATACAAGTAAAACAGGAAATAAATTTGCTGATCGGGTGTTTTTATTCTTTTGAAGGGGAAGACTGTTAGAAGTTTAAACATTTAAGTGAACCGTAATGTTATATTAAAAAAAGACAATCGACATGCTTACTACCTTCTTAAATACACTGGCAACGATAATCAGTGTGACAAGTCTTCTCATTGTCACCTACGGAGCACTAATTGGCATCATATCCTTTCTTAGCAATGAATTCAAGAGATTTACAGGCAAATATTCAACGACCAATATCCGGAGGTTGCGTGCTACCTTCGGAACTTACTTATTGTTGGGACTTGAATTCCTCATAGCATCGGATATACTAAAGACTGTATTGGAACCTACTCTGAACGAATTGGGCATTTTAGGAGGGATAGTTGTTTTGAGAACAATTCTCTCTGTCTTCCTGAATAAAGAAATTAAGGAGTTGGAGGTAGAAAGTGAGAAAGATGAATGAGGCTGATGTATTTCTTAAATATATAGCCTGAGTTATGTTAATTGTTAACATTAGAACGCCGGGTAGTTAACGACTTCCATAATTCTATTAAACCATGTTATAAAACTCTCCGTTTGCCCCTGAAAATTTGGAGATATCCCTAAAGTCCGTATCTTTGCAATGTGTTTTTCATAGTATTAGATTTAAGGTTAACAAAGATTGGCTGTCTGGGATAGATAGCCTTTTTTTTGCCATATATGAAGAGACTATAACTAAATTGCTAATTGTTATATTATTGACTAATATGTGGTTATCGGGTAATCTGCCGAAATAAACTGTCCGATTTTTAACTTTGCAGCACAGAATAACATGAAACAACTGTTTCTTTGCTCGTGCAGTGATTGAACAAAAAGTTCAAGGTAAAATTTACGTGGACAATTCAGTAAGGCCCCAGACCTTGTATATATCCCCCCCTATGGAATGTCTTTGCTATTTGGTAAATGTGATAATGATGAATTTAACCAGAAGTTAAAAAAAATAAGAATATGAAACTTTGGAAATATAGTGGAACATTTCTTGTTATAACAGGAATAATCCACACGATTTATGCACTACTGCTTGGAAAAGAGGAATTTGCAGACATGATAAAAGATGGATTCATAAACTCCACAGGTGATAATTACAACCGTGCTTTCGCCCTTTGGTTTTTAGTGTGTGGGATTATACTTGTTCTCTGGGGGCAAACACTCCAATACTATATCCAAAAAGAGCATAAACCTGCACCTCTGTTTTTGGGATACTGTATTTTGGTATTTACTGTGGTAGGATGTATTGCAGAGCCTATTTCTGGTTTCTGGCTTTTTTTACCACAAGCATTGATAATAATTGCTGCAAATAGAAAAAGGTAGATATCTTAAAATGAAGCTAAGTGAATATGATAGATTATAAAGACAAGGCGATACATTGTGTCAAGGATACGGTATTGCCAATGCAAAGAAAGCAATTTGAAGAATGTGGTTGCTGTTTAGACGAACAGTACAAACGATATGGGAATACAGAATGGCTTTTCGCAAAGACAATTGAAGAGGGACATGTTTATGAAATTGGTTACCCGGCATGTGTCTGTCCGGACGTGGCAAGCGGAAAAGTAAAAGACGTATCACATTGCGAATGTTCGCGCCAGAGCGTATTGTATATTATCGGAAATTTGTTACCCGATAAAAAAATCAGCGTGGAAATAATTGAAACCGTTTTGGGTGGCGCAGAAAAATGCCGTTTTAAGGTAACTGTCGAGTGAGACTGGATTGATGCTCTCCAAAAGAGTTTTTTGTGGAACGGAGCCACTATCCTGTCCGGAACTTCCGCAATACTTCTCTATATAAACTTCCATCATAACTTTTATATTCGGCATGTTGGTAGAGATTGACTAATCTTTTGCTAGATTCAAGAATCAATGTATTTGATTTCTGTGACAGGTTTGTAGCTAAAATGCCACTGCCTACTATCCCCGGATTGCAGATTATTGTATCTTTCCTGATTGAATTCATGGTCAGTTCCACGCAAGTGTATTCACGGATACCTGCTTCTTTCAGTTTGCCGGCGATATATTGATTGAGATGAGTCTTGTCATCTCCGGTCATAAAACCATACCACAACAGGCACCTCATGCCTGCTTGTGTAGCTTTTACTAATATATCGAGATACGTAGTTCCGGACGTTCCTTTTTTATCAATCTCATAAGGGTCGATGTGGACGAAAGAAGATGCAGGGAGTGAGGGTAAGAGCTCCATTACTCCTGTCAGTGAATCAGAATTGCAGGTCTGGACAGCAGTATTTAGCTTCATTCTATCAGCATAGCGACTCACGTTTTCTAAAGCCTCCTTTTCTATATCAAAGAATTGATATTGCCGGGTTTGTTCTCCCAATATGTTCATGGCTAAAGCAGGAGAGCCTAAATAATTCCCTTTTGCCATCTCCGGGCTTTCTAATTTATAATAAGTGGAATTCTTTAGTGCTTCTTCTCTATCTGCATTTTCCAGAAAGTGATAAATACCGTATTGTTGTTCCGGCGTATGTTCCATCCGGTAAATGGCGGAGGCTGAATTTGTCTCCACATAGACTGAAGGTTTTTCGTTTTGAAGAACCTCACAAAATATCAAATGTTTGAATACATCTGCCTGCTTTCCGAAATGTGTGTAAGTTGCCATATGCTTGAAGATTTATATTAAATTTGTCCGCGCTCATGGTTGTTAGTACATAGGACAAAGGTACGAAATTCAAAGAAAAAACCATCTTATCGTGTAAATTACCTGAAATATGGATGATTAATGTGTTTTTAAGTCTATATTAATTCTGTTTCGACCACCTTTTTAATGTCCTGCCGTTTACTTTGCAGACAGAACATAAATATGTCTAATACCAAATAAATAGTATTCTTAATGAAACGAAATGCAATTTTAGTATGCTTGCTGTCGGCCTTATTTACACTACCCGGAAAGGTAGTGGGGCAGAGTGCGTCAAGCGATGGGAAATTGGTGTATGATTTCGCATTTGCACCAAGTGAGGGCCTTGTGAACAAGACCGAAAAAGAGTATAGGAAAGAGATTTGCCTGAATGGATTCTGGGATTTCCAACCTGTGGCTTTGCCGCAGGGATATGTGCAAGGTAAAGGTGTTGCACCGGAATTGCCGCTTCCACAAGAAAATGCATGGAGCCAAACGCGCATCAAGATTCCTTCTCCATGGAATATCAACTCTTTTGCTAACAGAGACCTGGAAGGTCCCGACCATCGTAACTATCCATCTTACCCGAAAGAATGGGAGCAAGTGAAAATGGCATGGATGAAGAAGAAGATAGCCGTTCCTGCTGATTGGGACGGGCAACAGATAAAACTTTATTTTGAAGCTGTATCCGGATATACGGAAGTATATGTGAATAAAGAGAAAGTAGGTGAGAATTTTGATATCTTCCTTCCGTTCAGCGTAGACATTACGGATAAGGTGGCTGCCGGTGAAACTGCCGAAGTATGGGTGGGTGTGCGTAGCCAGTCGCTATTTGAGAACAATTCTACTATCGGTCGCCGCATTATTCCCGCAGGTTCCATGTGGGGTTATCACATTGTGGGTATCTGGCAGGATGTATATATGCTGGCTTTGCCCAAAGTACACGTGGAAGATGTATACGTGAAACCGCTTGTTTCGAAGAATATGCTCGAACTGGAAGTAACCGTACAGAATAATACGGAGAAGAAAGCTGACTTGCAGATTCAAGGTAATATTAATGAATGGCTGAATTTAGCGGGAACAGACGTGAACTCTGCTCCGGTGCCTGCCTGGGAACTGGGACAGGAAGCGCTGAAAGTGGCTCCCGTGAAAGTGGCTGTCCCTGCCAATGCTTCAACAAAGGTGGTGTTGCAGGTTCCGGTATCCGGTGAATTGAACTTCTGGACACCCGAACAACCTAATCTTTATGCCGTATTACTTTCATTGCAGGCAAAGAAACAAACTCTGGACGTCAAATATGAGCGTTTCGGATGGCGTGAATGGACTTTGCAAGGTACTACGCAATATCTGAACGGCAAACCTTATCAGTTGAGAGGTGACTCCTGGCACTTCATGGGAATTCCGCAGATGACGCGTAGATATGCATGGGCTTGGTTTACTGCCATTAAGGGTATGAATGGAAATGCAGTTCGTCCTCATGCACAAATCTACCCCCGTTTTTATCTGGATGTAGCTGACGAAATGGGTATCTGTGTACTGAATGAAACTGCCAACTGGGCAAGTGACGGTGGCCCGAAACTGGACTCTGACCTTTTCTGGGAAGCATCCAAAGAACATTTGAGACGCTTTGTGCTCAGAGACCGCAACCATGCTTCTGTATTCGGCTGGAGTATCAGTAATGAAAATAAGCCTGTAATACTACATGTATATAACAGACCGGAATTGATGCCTCTTCAGAAAAAGGCTTGGGAAGATTGGAGGGATATTGTTCGTGCCAACGACCCTACGCGTCCCTGGATTTCTGCTGATGGTGAGGATGACGGAGACGGTATATTGCCGGTTACGGTAGGTCACTATGGTGATATGGGCTCAATGAAGCATTGGGTGGAAATCGGTAAGCCTTGGGGTATCGGTGAACATAGTATGGCTTACTACGGTACGCCGGAGCAAGTAGCCAAATATAATGGTGAAAGAGCTTATGAATCTCAACTGGGCCGTATGGAAGGACTGGCAAATGAATGTTATCATCTGCTTGCCAACCAACGCTCCATGAATGCTTCTTACAACACGGTCTTTAATATGGCATGGTATTCTCTGAAACCTCTGCCATTGGGTAAGAGAGACTTAACTACGGAACCGGATATCAACAAAGATGGTATTTTCTTCACAGAATACAAAGAAGGTGTACCGGGCGTACAGCCGGAACGTGTAGGGCCTTATTGCACTACGTTCAACCCGGGATATGATCCTAACCTGCCATTGTACGACCCGTGGCCAATGTATGATGCCATGCGTGCGGCTAATGCACCGGGACATCCGGCTTGGTCGGCTTATGCTGAGGTTGACAAAAAGCAATATGAAGCTCCTGAGGCGGCTCCTGCTGAAAAATATAAGGAAGTTATTTTCATAGGAGGAGAGGATAGTAAGTTAAAGGGCATCATGGATGCACAAGGTGTGAAGTTTGCCGCTAAAGTGACTGCTCCTGCACGGATGATTTATATCGTAGACGGTATTTACACCTTGACTGCTGCTGAAAAGAAGAGTATGTTGGCTAACATTGCCAAAGGTGCTGACGTGTGGATATGGGGCTTGACTCCTGAAACTGTAAATGCATATAATGAGATACTGCCTCTTCCGGTGACACTGGATAACCTGAAACGTTCTTCTTACCTGCCGGTTCAGAAGTCATGGATTCGTGGATTGAATAACTCTGATTTCTATTTCTGTGAACTTCAGCGGGCAGATGCTTCGGAATATTCTTTGAAGGGTGCTTTAGTGGAAGAAGGAGATGTATTGCTGAATGCTTGTAAGACCGATTGGAGAGCTTGGAATAAGCGTCCGGAAGAAATCAAAACTGCCGGTACGGTACGTAGTGAGTATGAATGTACAGCCGCTACTCCCGTATTTGTGAAATATCAGAATAGTGCTTCCTGCTTTTATATCAGTACACTGAAAGAATTTACGAATTCAGAAAAGGGATATAATACATTGGGAGCGATATTGAAGAATGCTGGAATTGACTGCCGGGAGATTGAAGTAAAATCAAACGAAGTATTCTTCTTGCGTGATAATCAATTGGTATTCCCGGCTGCTGTAAAAGATAAGTTAGTGAAAACGGCTGATGGATGGACATTGGATATCTATGTGTTTAGTCCCCGCCCATTGGATGACTTATTGATTGAGCCTAACATGCCTAAACTGACTTTGGTAGTGAAAGCCAAAGATTGCCAGCTTGCCATTAATGATAAGGCATATGCTGCTGCCGGACAAAACAGACACGAGGCTACTTATAAAGAATTGCCTTTATTACAAGGTTGGAATAAAGTAAGCATCAAAATCGGAGAAAGAGATAAGAATGAATTCAGTGGCAACTTCAGATGTGATAACAGAAATGAATTCCTTCCTTCGTTGAAAGTGTTGTTTGTAAATCCCGAAGCAAAATAGAAAATATAGATTGAAGGAAAATAGTTTTTAATAGGTTCTTTTTTCGATAAGTTCAGTGCTACAATCCAGTGCATGCGTTGGCATGACACTGGATTGTTTTTATTCACTATTCTCTACCGTTATGAAGGCTTCTGTTATCTTTGTTATTTAGTTGGATGGCTGTTTGGGCATCAATACCGCAATATCTGTTATTTTGTACGGTGTTCTGATGGATTGTAATGTCTTTACATGGGTTCATTTGCTTCTCGATGAATATTCCGTGCTCGTTGTTACCTTCAGCAAGACTGTTGTTGATGGTTATCCGGCTACTTTCTGCACATCGTATGCCTGAGAGTCCGTTACGAGCCATTTCTGAGTTGATAACTTTCACATTCTGACAGAAAGTAGCATTTATGCCGTTTCCGTAGGGGGAGGTATCGAAGCGACTACTTATTATATCACAATTTGTGATGTATGACAAATGAAGATTGTGATGGAAACCGGCACCTGGCACTACGCTGGCACCATTATCACTGAAATCACATTGGTTAATGCGAATATTCTTTCCACCAACTATGGCTACTCCGTTTTTGGTGAAATTCTGTACGGTAATATTTTCAAATGTAATGTTCTGTATGCCGTCTTTCTCTTTTGATTTGAAAATGATGCCTTCCCGGCTGGGAGCGTTCATGTATGAGCGGCTACGACGGTCGTGATTGGGATCGGCATTTTCGATTACTTTAGTGGCTCCTTCTATCAGAAGGTCGCGAATAGTAACATCAGCGAGAATCTCTTCTCCATTAATGATTGCAGTTCCTGTTTGTGGGGTCGGGAAGATAATGGTTTCGCGTCCCTGACCGGCAAGGAGGGTGCCACTATATATCTTTAGAGGAGCCTCCAATGTATGTACTCCTGCCTCCAAAATAATCCACTTGCCACTCTTATGGTTAGCGTCTATGGCTTCTTGTATGGATTCTCCCGGTTTTACAAAGATACTGTTGGCAGGAAGGTTTCTTGATTTGCCTTTTAATGCTCCGATTACTGTTGGCTTCAGGAATTTATCGAAACCTGTATAAAGAGATGTTTTTGCCGGAGCATTGGGAAGCGGAGCTTTGACTGCCGTCAGAAAACCTACTGATGACTTCGGGCGTGTGTGTTGTTTTATTGCTTTCTCGGTATATGGCAATAATAGGCCTTTGGTGTTTTTGTAATGCTGATATATGGATTCATAGATATCCCTGAATTTGTCGTTATCTCTGTCTGTAAAGACTCCGAATAAATCAATATGTTCTCCTAACATGAAACGTGCTGTATATTCGAAGCCCTGTGCCAGTCTGTCATCAGCCACACTATAAAAATCTAATCCTTGCGTGTCGGCAGTTTGTGCAGCTTTGGCAAATTCACCTATACCTAATTGTACATGTCCCCAGTCCCGGGTAGTTTCTTGGCATTGTCCACTCGGATAGAGATAGCGGGTGATGCCGGAGTTGCCTTCTCCCCGGTAGAATCTTTCTACTGCTCGGTTGAATATTTCATGGTTATCAGTAAAAACACCGATACACATGATGGTACTAATCATGGATGCATCCCAGTTACCATTAGCTTCGGTGAAGAAGTCTTTGATAGTGGGATAAAGGACTGTAAGGAGCATTTGTGTGAATTGTTGCAGGTCTTTGGATGCCCAGCCGGAATCGGTATGTTTCAGAATTTCAGCAGTATTGAGATAGTAATATCCGAATAGACCTACATTCAGCTTGGCATTGTTTGCATCGAATCCTCGGAGAACATAGCTCCACGCATTCAAGATTTCAATGGCTTTACGCGCATAGGCTTTGTCTTTGGTTATATACCACATTAATGCATGGTTATAGGCTGTTTCTGCACTTTCGGAAAACTCACGTCCGCCTATACTGTTTGCTCCATAGGGACCTACTGATATTTCGGCAAATGGTTTGGGGATAAAATCTAAAGAAGTGTTTTTCTTTAAATTCTCAAAAGCGGTTTTCCAGGGTTGTATGCCTTTTACTACCATTTCGCGCATGTAGTCAAGGTCCTGTTTGCTTTGTGCCATGCCAGGATGTACGAACGCCTTGGTTAGGAACTCCGGTTTGGAGTGCTTCTCAGTTTGGGCTGCTATGCTGTGCACTAAGGTACACAGTATGCATATTAATAAGAGTATTCTTTTTCTCATGTCCATTCCTTTTGTTTTATTAATCAGTGTTCTACCAATTGTCTGTTCTGAAGGGAGCTACGGGGATACCATAGATGTTGAATACGCTTGCTTGGGTATAATTCTTATAAGCATATCGGACGGCTACCGGATGCTGTACTTTATCGCATGATACGGCAAGTCGGGTAGTTTTGGTTTCTATTTCAGCATGGGCCGGGTAGAAAACTTTGTCTTCACCGGCAATTTCAAATCCTTCGAGCGGGGTCCACATAGGACAAAGACCACGCTGTGCGTTATCCACATTGATGTATATTTTGTTACCTGATATTTCCATGGATTTATAAATAGGAGTGGCGTAACCGAATCCTTTTCGTCCATAGGTTTGTGCAAGTGCCCAAAGAGCCAGACGATTACCTACCGTTTCTTTATCTGTCGGGTGGATGAAGACCGGATGACCTATATCCAGAGTGGTGACCATTCCGCTGTTAGGGATATCCTTCATATTTTGTTGCTGGACTTCACGCATGCGGGCGGCTGAGGTGCTATTAGCACCTTCATAATTGAAGGGAGCAATCTCTACAAAGTAAAAAGGAAATTCTCCTATATTCCATTTGCTGCGTAAGTCTTTGACAAAAGCAGGCATCAGACTTTGGTATAAATCAGCATTGTCACGGTTACTTTCGCCTTGATACCAAAGAAAACCTTTAATGGTGAAATTCGTGAAAGGAGCTATTTTCCCATTGTAGAGTACACATGGGGTAGCTGTGATGTTTTTTACAGGTTCATCATTGTCGAGTATGGCTAAGTCAATACTTTTAAATGGGCTTATGGCTTCCCGACTCATCCATGCTTCTACTTTTGACCCTCCAAGAGAAGATACAATAATGCCAACCGGTACTTCTAAAACTTCCTGAATATATCGGGCGAAAAAGTAAGCTGCTGCACTTGTGTGGGATACGTTGACTGGAGTATTCTCTAACCACTCACCTTTACAATCTTCCTGTGGCGTTTTGCTATATTGCCGTACCCATCTTCCATCTTTAGAATCGGTGTTGTAGATGCGAATTGGGGTAGAGGCTTTCGCTTTGGCTATGATATCATTTGTGCCCTGAGTGGGTTGGCGGTCGAAACCGCTCATGGGCATTTCCATGTTCGATTGTCCGGAGCAGAACCAGACTTCGCCTATTAATATATTTTTCAATGTTAAGGCCTCTCCATCGCTGAATGTAATTTCATAGGGGCCTCCGGCTGTTGGTGTGGAGACATTTAATAACCATTTTCCTTGTTTGTCTGCAGTTGTTTTATAGGTTCTGTTATTCCATGATGTTTTTACGGTAACAGATGAGTTTTCTTTGGCTTTTCCCCATAGTTTTACATCTGTTTGTTGCTGCAATACCATGTTGTTGCTAAGTACGGAAGGTAATTGTACTTTGGCTCCTACGAATGTGGAGACAGATAAAAAGTGTGTTAATAGTAAAAAAGTAATCAACGATTTTACTTTCATGTGACTAAAAAAAAGTTTTTCCATAATACTGTTTTAATTTGATGATAGAACAAGCTTTTTGTCCTTTGCAACAAAAGTAAACCAGAGATATTACTTCTCTGATTAATTTGTTATTAATTTGCGCATAATATCGGTTTAATTGAATTCAGATTCCAAATTCTCGTGTCCTTTATTTGTTATGGGGGATTTTTTTATACCTTTGCAGAGTGTTCTTTAACGAGATACTATGAAAAGTAAATTGCTAATTTGGATATTATGTTTCTTCTCATTGGGAAATTTGAAGGTGTTGGCTTCTACAGATTATGGCCTTCATTTCAAATCTCATTCTGTGCCAGGCAATGAACGCACCTCTTTGTCTCTTGATGGGAACTCTCCTTTTCATGTGGAGAATGAGTTTATTATTGATTTTCAAATGTGGGTTCGTAATGAACCTGACTTCGGGGCTATTCTTCATTTATGCACGAATGAAAATCAATTTCTTCATTTTGTTTTTGCTGCAGGTGATAATAACAGGAATTTTCCGGCTCTCGTTTTCAATGAGGGAATGTTTGCTATTAATACCAATATTGAAAAAGGTAAATGGGTGCCTGTGTCTTTACACCTTAATATAAAGGAGAATCAAATTGATTTGAAATATGACAGTAGGGACACTACGATGGTAGTGCCATTGCGTGGTACCAAAGATATTACAGTTTCGTTTGGAAAATCTCCATATTTCTCAGCAGATGTAGTTCCTATGGATATTAGGGATATAAAGATTACCCGCGATGGAGAACTGATAAGATATTGGAAGCTGTGGAAGCATAATGGTGATGTTTGTCTTGATGAAGTTGAAGGGGCTGTGGCATTAGCAACCTATCCCTCATGGCTGATTGATAATCATATTGAATGGCGGAAAATATATACAGAGAAAACATCAGGTCGTTTGGATGTCGCTTTTAATGCCCGTGATGCCTTGTTCTATCTTGTGCGACAAAATAAAATAGACATATTAAATGGTATTTCCGGTAACCGGAACGAGGTCTCTATTGTGGAGGGGTATCCGGCTATGGAATATACAGATCACATGGTTTATGATACACTGACTAATCAGTTATTGTCTTATTCTTTGCATGAAAAATTGGTTTCAGCTTTGTCTGTCGACGAGGGGAAATGGAGTCTGAATGAAAGACATTTGGATGAGCCTCGTTACTACAACCACGCACGTACGTTTAATCCATCTGATTCTTCATTTTATTTTTGGGGAGGATATGGATTCTACCAATATAGGAATAACCTATATCGGTTGAAAGTGGGTATGAAACAGGTTGAAGAAGTTGCATATACCCCTGTTATTTCTCCTCGTTACTCATCTGCAGCAGCTATAGTAGGCGATGAACTGTATATTTTTGGTGGTCGTGGAAATAAACAGGGAAAGCAAGAATTCAATGCTCATTTTTATTATGAGTTGTGTACCATTAATCTGAAAACGGGAAAGTCTCGTAGTGTATGGAAGAAAAAACAGGCTACGGATGTATTGTTGATGGCATCTTCCATGTACTTTGAACCTTCGGACAGTTCTTTTTATGCTGTTAGTATGAAAGGCGGAGGAAGTCTTTGGAAAGTTTTTATGAATGATTCTGCTTGGGTGGAGATATCGAAACCTATTCATAATGATTTAGTTTATCAGGATTGCGATTTTAGTTTTTATTCGTCGCCTACCCATCATAAACTGTATCTGGTGATGGATAAGATTTTGAGTGACCGTACACATGATGTGGCTATTTATTCTATCAATACTCCTTTGCTGAATGATAATGAAATTGCGCAGACGGTGAATAAAGATTCTGCTTCGGTGTGGTTATGGTGGGCATGTGGTATCCTGTTATTGGGAGGAGCAGTATTCCTTTTTTACCGGATAAAATGCAGCAGGAAGAAAGTCGAACTTGAAGATACAAAAGAAAATAACACTCAGGTGGCGGTTCTCTCTGTTAATGAAACGGCAGAGGAGGTTGCTGTGGTAGAAAAGTATTTTGATCGCAGTCGCTCGGCAATCTCTTTGTTGGGCACATTTAATGTTCGTGATAAAGATGGTAATGACATAACAGGAGCTTTTACACCCCGATTGAAAAGCTTGCTTATATTGCTGGTGCTCTATACGGAAAAGAACAAGCAAGGTATCTTGACTAAAAAAGCTACCGATATTCTGTGGTCGGACAAAGAAGAGGAGTCTGCTCGCAATAACCGTAATGTGACTTTGCGTAAGTTGCGTGTATTGTTAGAAAAAGTAGGTGATGTGGAAGTTGTCAGTGATGCGGGATTTCTGTGTATCAGATGGTGTGAGGGAGTGTTTTGTGATTATCGGATGGCGCTGGCTTGTATTCGTCAATTTAAGGAAAATGGCGAGCATGGAGATGATAAACTTTTGAATCAGATATTGGAGATCTTATTGTATGGTCCGTTGCTGTCAAATACCATTGTTGATTGGTTGGATGAATTTAAAGATTCTTATTCCAGTCTTTCTATTGATTTGCTGAGGAATTTGTTGGATGTACAACGCAATAATTATGATACAGTACTGCGTATTGCTGATATCTTGTTCTTACATGATCCTCTGAATGAAGAAGCTTTGGCTGCTAAATGCTCTATTCTTTTTGTACAAGGTAAAAAGGGCATTGCAAAGAGTGTATATGACCGTTTCTGCAAAGAGTATAGAGATTCATTAGGAGAGGAATATAAGGTTCCCTTATGCAATTTATATAAATGATAATTTATAAAAATAAGAAAAAGCGCTTAATCATAACAATTAAGCGCTTTTTTAATGTCCAATTAATAAAGGATAGCTCTGTTTTTTAAGACTAAGGCTTTTATTTTGCATTCGTGGAAGTATTCCTGAAATCTTCCATATGAGAAGTTAAACTGATGTCTAATTTAGTCTTTAAACTATGAAAAAGTACTTGTTGATCGGATTGTTTTTATTAGGTCTGTTTATCTATCCTATTAAGGCCATTTCAGGTAACACTCCTGAAGAATTATATGAGAGTTTGCAAAAACGATTGGCTTCCGGTTGGAACACCTGGGATACCCGTAGTGTGCTGACTCATGTATTTCTTCCTTATGGTTTTGCTGTTGACTTGAATATGATGGATACAGATGGAAGTCGCGTAAGGAAATTCAGAATCGGAGATAGAGCTAAAGGGGCGCCATTATTGCAGCCGGGACCTCATTCATTTGATGGAGCTTATACAAAAATGACTATAGATTGGAAAGGATATAAGTTACAGGTAGAAAGTGCTGCTATGGGACTTAAAAATGTAATTCTAATCAGACCACTGGCTGAGACGAAGAAAGGAGGACGATTGGTGGTTATCCCTGAAAGTCTTTGGAAACGGGGCAATACACTTAGCGTGGATAGTTTAGGATTTACATTGGCATCACGTGATAAAGTTGTTGAAATCAAAACTTATATAGAGGGTGAACTTCTGGAAAAAAAAGGAAGGGAGTTTATTCTGTCTTTAGATACTCCGGTTGCTATCTGTTGCGGAGAAAATATGGAATTGGATGAGGCAATTGCTTTCATTAATGAGCGTGCCCGGGATTTTATTAATTCTAATCAGAAACAATTTGGTGAAAATTATGATTGCTATAATGCTATGCAAAGTGTTTTAGCTTGGGATAATGTCTATGATCCTGGCATTAGAAGAGTGATTACTCCTGTAAGTCGGATTTGGAGTTCCGAATGGTTTGCCAGTGAAGATTTTGGTGGTTTTACACTGTTCTGTTGGGATACTTACTTTGCATCGATGATGCTTGCTGTTGGCAATAAAGAGTTAGCCTATGCAAATGCTGTAGAGATAACTAAGGCGATAACAGAAAGTGGATTTGTACCTAACTGTTTTTATAGCAATAATTTTAAATCAAGAGATCGTTCTCAGCCTCCTGTTGGCTCTTTGGCTGTCTGGACAATATATAAACAATATCAGGAAAAATGGTTCTTGGAGTTATTATATAAAGAATTACTAACCTGGAATCGCTGGTGGAGCCGGAATAGAGAGGATGGAGGATTATTATGCTTAGGTAGTAATCCTTATGAAAAGGTTACTTATTTCAGGTCTGAGTTTGATACGGATTGTCACTATGGCGCTGTTTTGGAATCAGGATTGGATAATTCTCCAATGTATGATGGAGTTCCTTTTAATAAGCAAAAACATTTGTTGGAACAACATGATGTAGGCATGTCTTCTTTGTATGTAATGGATTGTGACTATCTGGCTTTAATAGCGGAAGAACTCGGGTATAAAAAAGATGTAACTGAACTTAGAAAACGCGCGGAATATTATCGCAATAATTTAGCAGGGTTGTGGGATGATAAGACTGGATTTTACTATAATCGTTCTACCAGAGATCTGAAATTTAATTATCGCACTTCACCCACTTGCTTTTATCCATTGCTGGCAAAAGTACCTACAAAGAATCAGGCTGAGAGGATGATAAAAGAGCATTTGCTGAACACTGATGAGTTCTGGGGGGAGTACGTAATTCCTTCTGTACCTAAAAATGATCCTGCATTTAAAGATAATGAATATTGGCGGGGACGCATTTGGGCACCATTGAATTTTCTGGTATACTTAGGATTGAATAACTATGAATTTCCGGAAGTGAGACATGCCTTTGCCGAAAAATCCCAAAAATTATTATTGAAATCCTGGTTATCACATGGATATGTCTTTGAAAATTACAATGCCCTCACTGGTGAAGGTGATGATGTTGTGCGAAGTGATAAGTTCTATCATTGGGGGGCATTGCTGGGATATATCGCTCTTATAGAGAATGGAGTTGTAAGTAAGTGTAATTAATAATAATCGATCATGAAAAATATAATTTTGATTATCAGTTTTTTGTTTTGTACAGTTTCTATTGTATATGCCCAGAAACAGCCTTTTTTTAAGGATTCCTGGAAAGGGGATATGACCTCTATAAAGCAAGAAAAAGGAAGTCTGAAGATAGCATCTGTTGCTGCGCCTGAAATGTGTTGGCATTTAGATGCCTCTTCTAAAAAGGTGAGTATGTATAGAGATGTGCAATTGAACGGTGTGAATAGAACAGTTTGGTGTAGTTTTCTGGCGTTGAAAGAAAAAGGGAACTCGCGTTTAGGCCTTTCAATTGAGAAAGGCAATAGTGAAAAACTATTTGTTGAAGTCAAACAGACGCAGGAGCCTCAGTTGGTTGTAGTACGTATCGATTTTTCCGAAAAGGCTGATAAGGCATATGTTTTTTATAGTCCTACCGCAGCTTCTGTTCCTGATTTGGAAAATGCTGAGTATACTTTATCGGGTAAATTTGATTTTGACCGCATTAGAATCATAGCAGAAAAAGGGAGCAAAGGGATTTTTAGCGATGTCTCTTTGGGTGAGAATTATCAGGATGTAGTACATCCTAATGTCTTACAAGTTGTAGCCAAGGAAGGACAACCACAAACAGTTCTTTCCTGGGAAAAGAAACAGCAGGCTTTGTGGATTCATACTTCAGGTGGAACTCTGTATTTGCAACCTTATAATATAGGAAGTGTACATGTGATGTTCGGCTCTGAGAATGAAATAAGAGAATATAAAAGTTTTGCCGTAACGCAACAGGCAAAAGTGGCAGAGTTTAAAGTGGAGGATACTCAGGAAGATATTGTATTACGTTCTTCCCGTTTAGTTGTTACTGTGAATAAGAATAAAGGGTATATTAGTCTGCTTGATGAGGCTGGAAAAATCTTACTGAAAGAGTTTCCGGAAAAAGCGAGAATGAATATGTGTGGAGATTCTGTCAATGCATATTGTAAGTTCCAGTTACGGGATGAAGAAGCTTTATATGGTTTGGGGCAGTTCAGAGATAACTTAATGAACTTGCGGAATGCCAAGCGGGAACTGGTCCAGTTTAATACGCAAGCTGCGGTACCGGTTATTTATTCTACTGGTGGTTGGGGATTGTTTTGGGATAATCCTTCCCGGACTATTTATACAGACAATAGTACCGGTATGAGTTTGGCTTCTGATTACGGTAAGATCGTTAACTATTATCTTTTTGTAGGTGATAAAATGGATAATTTGGTAGCTGCATATCGTTCTTTGACGGGAGGGGCTCCGATGTTGCCCGATTGGGCTTTAGGTTATCACCAAAGCCGTAACCGTTATGCTACGCAAAAAGAGGTGATGGAGATAGCTAAAAAGATGAAGGAAGAGGATATTCCTGCAAGTACTATCTTTATAGATTATCATTATTGGGGTAAGTACGGAACAGGTTCACATAGGTTTGATGAAACTTTATTCCCTGATGTTCCTTCAATGCTGGACAGTCTCCATAACGTTTATGATATGAAGGTAGTTTTGACAATGTGGCCCTGCTTCAAATCGGGTATCCCTAATTATAATGAAATGTCACAAAAAGGGTATATATTGGAAGGAGCCAAAGCTATTGACGGCTATATATATGATACTTTTAATCCGAATGCAGCCAAAATGTATTGGGATAAGGTTTCTTCTTTAGTGGACTTGAATATCGATGGCTGGTTTTTAGATGGACCGGAACCTGACCATGTAGCCTCATACTTGCCACTTAATACTTATGCCGGACCAGCTCAGAAGGTACGAAATGTATACCCTTTGGTTCATGCATCACATTTTTATGAAGGAATAACCAAAGCTCGTCCCGGTATCCGTCCTTATATGTTGACCCGTTGCGCGTGGGCTTCCCAACAAAAGTGGGGAACGGCTGTATGGTCTGGTGATATTCCAACGACATTTGCCGAATTACAAACACAGGTAGCAGCAGGATTAAACTTTACAGCAACAGGAATCCCCTATTGGACTACAGACATTGGTGGTTATTCAGGAGGAGACCCTTCTAAAAAAGATTATCAGGAATTGTTTGTACGTTGGTTTCAGTATGGAACATTCTGTCCCGTTTTTCGTTGCCATGGACGTCGTTATCCGGGAGATACGAAAGCACCGAATGAGTTATGGGCATACGGACCAGAAGTACAACGTATTTGTACTGATCTTATAAAGTTGCGATACCGGCTTTTGCCTTATATTTATACTCTATCAGGTAAGGTCACTCACGAAAATTATACACCAATGCGCTTACTGGCTTTTGATTTTGCTTATGATCAAAATGTATTAGACTGTAAAGATCAGTTTATGTATGGACCTGCTCTCTTGGTTTGCCCCGTTTTGGAGGCAGGAGCAACTTCCCGTTCTGTATATTTGCCACAAGGATATACTTGGGTAGATTTCTGGACTGGTGCAATCTACCAAGGAGGGACTACAATCACAGCAGATGCACCTCTGGATAAAATGCCTTTGTTTGTGAAGTCTGGTTCTATCATCCCCTATTATACTTCTGTTGAGAAAAATATTAATGTTGATGTTCCGCTTGAAATTCATGTCTTTGGTGGGGAAAATGCAAGCTTCGATTTATATGAAGATGATGGTGAAACATTGAAATATAAAAATGGCAATTATAGTACTATTCCGTTTAAGTGGAATGATCGTACAAAGGAATTTATAGTTGGAAAACGCACTGGCGACTATGCAGTAAAGGACAGGGACCTTATTATTAAACTCAAAGGTAAAGATGTGATAAAGAGGATAAGATATAGTGGTAAAGAAATAAAAGTTATATTGAAATGAGTTTCAGGAGATTTATAATAGTTAGTTTCTTTTTCTTATCTTTCTTTGCAAATCTTTTTGCAGATGGAAGTGTTAGGGGATGGATTATTCTGTCTGACAATATGGAACGTGCTATCCGGACAATAAAAACAGCAAAAGAGTATAATATCAATCAGCTTCAGTTGTCCCATGAGATCATCCATGATTTAAAGGCCATTAAAGAAGAAAAGGTATGTGAACAGGTTAATAAACTCATTCGTCTTGCACATTTAGAAGGTATTGATGAAGTGTTGCTTTGGGATCATAGCTTATATTCTCTGGATTATTATCCATTGTGTTTTAGAACAGGACCTAATGGTACAATAAATCTGGATAATCCTAAATTCTGGGAATGGTTTAAAGATGACTATCGCCGGATGCTCAACAGGGCTCCTGAAGCAGATGGACTTGTGCTAACATTTATTGAAACTGGAGCTTATGCGGAAAAGCAGTACTCAATGAATATGAAAACCCCTGAGGAAAAACTGGCAGCTGTTGTAAATGCTATTTCCGATGTCGTTATTGGTGAAAGAGGAAAGAAACTCTATATTCGTACTTTTGCTTATTCGGAAGAAGAGTATAAGAGTACTGTTGGATGTATAGAGCATATAAAGAGTGATAAGGTCATTTTAATGATGAAAGAAACCCCTCATGATTTCTTTCTGACACATCCGGATAACTCCTATATCAGAAAGATGAATAGACCTACAATTGTAGAGTTTGATTCTGGTAATGAATACAGTGGGCAAGGTGTTGTTGCTAACACATGGCCTGAATATACAATGAAAAGATGGGGTAGTTATATTAACTGTCCCAATGTTACCGGATATGTTGCAAGGACGGATCGTTATGGGGACACCAGCATAGTAGGAACAGCTAATGAAATTCAGTTGTATGCACTGAAGCGGATGACGGAAGAACAAACTGTATCTCCAATCCAAATCTATAATGAATTTATTACGTCGAGGTATGGTGAGGATGCTTTATTACCCATTAGAAAAGCGTTTCAAAGTGCATATGATATAGTTACATCTGTTTTTTATACCTTAGGAACAAATCTAACAGATCATTCCTCTCTAAATTATGAAAATAATAAATGGGGATATAGCAGGCATGTGTCTGGAAGGTGGATTGATCCGCCTATGGTTCATGTTGAACATAACATAAATAGAACATTTCATTATTGGAAAGATATTATAAATCATATTGCTCCTGTACACTTTAAGTCATTATCATCTCCGTTAGCTGTTGAAGTGAAGACCGTTTTTGATAATCAATGGATAGAACCTGATGAAAAAATGGATAGTGTATATTATAATTATATTCTAACGGAAAAACAGTATGGAGTTAAACTTGCTTCCGAAGCAGTCGCTGAAATAGAAAAGGTAAAGCCTTTATTAGAATCTGCGGCATATAATGATTTATACCAGCTATTTTATCGTACTTATTTGACTGCATGTTTGCATGAAGCTGTATGCACGGCGTATTATGGTTCCAGAATCTATGTCAGAGCTAAGCAGTTTCACCCTGAAGGTTTGAAGGAACGTATTTTTTTATCTCTGAAAAAGATAGAACAAGTTTCGGAGGATATGAATTTATTGGTGAATACATATCCTGTCGGTCAATATGACTGGTTGAATGATGTAAAGATTGCTTTAAGATGCAGGAGTAGAGTTCTGAAAATGTTGAATTCAAAATAGCTCCAAAATGAATAAATTCTTCCAATGGATAAAGTTGGATCATAAGTTTGTTCCCCAATCATTCTATGTATTAACAAAGAAGCGATTAATCTTTTAATTTAATTCAAAATTAAGCACCAGATAAGCGTGATATCACTCAATTTTTAATCTTAGGCATGTAATTTTGCCATATCAAAACGATAATAATAGGTTCGATAATAAGTTCTTTTTTTAAGAATAAAATACAAGATTGTATTTAGGATAACAATTTAAAAAAGATAAGTAAATTGAAAGAATACATAACTTTAAAAGAAATGCATATGAAAGATACAAGTTAACCCAAGACACATCCTTCCTACTTATTTGATTTAAAGGATATGTTATTTTTTATGAAAAACAATTTTAAAAGTGAGATTATGAAACACATGAAAAACAAATCTAATTTTGTGAAAGTTAGCAAATACACTTATTGGTGTGTGCTAATGATGTTCTTGATGGTGCTTACTCCGATGCGTGCACAAACTTCCCGAAGTATATCCGGGCAGGTTGTTGACGAATTGGGTGAAGCAATTATTGGCGCTAATGTGACGGTAGTTGGAAATAAGTCATTAGGTACAATAACTGATATTGATGGAAATTTTACTCTAACAGTTCCCCAAGGAACAACGTTGGAAGTTTCTTACATTGGTTATGTGAATAAAAAAGTGGCAGTTGATAACAAAACCAGCTATAAAATTACTTTAAAAGAAGATGCAGAACAGCTGGATGAAGTCGTGGTAGTAGGATACGGTACTCAGAAAAGAGTGAATCTAACAGGGGCTGTGTCTGCTATTACTAATGAAGAACTGGTTGCTACTAAAAGCCAGAATGCTCAGAACATGTTGACTGGTAAAGTTCCTGGCGTTCGTGTAATTCAAAAAACATCTGAGCCGGGTGAATTCACTAACCAGTTTGATATCCGTGGTTTTGGTTCTCCATTGATTGTAGTTGATGGTGTTCCTCGTGGTAATTTGCAACGTATGGACCCGAATGAAATTGAATCAATTTCTGTTTTGAAAGATGCTTCGGCTGCTATATATGGTGTACGTGCGGCTAATGGCGTTGTTTTGATTACTACAAAGAAAGGTGAAAAGAATAAGCCAAAGATTGAATACAATATGTATTATGGTATTCAAACTCCGGCAGAAATGTTGGAGCCTGTAGGTGCTGTAGACCGTATGAGACTATTTAATGAAAAGTCAATGCGTAATCTGACAAATCCGCAGCTTACTTATTCAGATGAGCAGATTGAAGAGTATCTGAATGGAACATTGAAATCTACTGATTGGTATGATGCGGTAATTCGTAATTCAGCTCCCCAGCAGCAACATAATGTTTCATTGAGTGGTGGAAGTGAAAAAACTGATTATTATGTAAACTTCGGTTATACGGATCAGGAAGGCTTCTTCAAGTCAAAAGCAATGGATTATAACCGTTATAATCTTCGTGCAAATTTGAATGCAGAAGTAGCTAAGAATTTAAAAGCTTCAATTAAAATAAATGGCATTATTGATAGTAAACAACGTCAGTACTTATCAACTTGGGAGGTTTATAAAGCTTTGTGGCGTGCAAGTCCTAATGAGAAATTGTATGC
Organism: uncultured Bacteroides sp.; assembly: GCA_947071285.1. Taxonomy (GTDB): domain Bacteria; phylum Bacteroidota; class Bacteroidia; order Bacteroidales; family Bacteroidaceae; genus Bacteroides. The sequence continues at coordinate 40,055 of CAMTFK010000004.1, forward strand.
TAATGATAATCCGGAATATTTCCAAAAGATGTCATCTGACCAGTTGAATCTTCTGGCAGCAACAGATCCTGATGTTTCCGGTTATAATAAGACAACAAATAAAATCTTCCAGTCTACGATGGAACTTGAATATGCTGTGCCATTTGTAAAAGGTCTGAAGGTGAAAGGCATGTTCAGTTATGATACTTCTATAGCTGATAATACCATATATAAGAAAGAATATAATGAGTATACTTATAGTGAAGCAACTAATACGTATACTGCTTATGCTATGCAGTCACCGACTAATCTGGAACGCTATTATGGTAATTCATGGACTACTTTGTGGCAAGCTTCTGTAAGCTATGAGAATACTTTTGCATCTAATCATAATGTATCTGGATTGTTGCTGTTTGAAGAAGCACACAGTGTAGGTGATAACATTCGTGCAGCTCGTGATTTCTCTATTCCTTTGCCTTATTTATTTGCAGGTAATTCAGCTAATCAAGTTGGTACAGCTAATGCAAATGGATTGACAGAAAGTGCTTCTCAGGCGTTGGTTGGTAGATTTAATTATGATTATAAAGGACGTTATTTGTTAGAATTCGCCTTTCGTTATGACGGTTCTTCCAAATTCCCGTCACATAGCCGTTGGGGCTTTTTCCCCAGTGCTTCTGTGGGGTGGCGTATGAGTGAAGAAACTTTCATAAAAGATAAATTGCCGTTTGTTAACAACCTGAAACTTCGCGGTTCTTATGGTAAGATGGGTGATGATTCTGTTGCTGATTATCAATTTATTTCCGGATATGATTACCCGAATACCAGTGGTGATAAATTTAATAAAACTCCGAAAGGATATTTTTTCAATGGCTCATTCATGAATTCATTAGGTTTCCGTGCGGTAGCCAATCCTAATATTACGTGGTACACTGTTAAGACTCTGAATGTGGGAATTGATGCTGATCTGTGGAATGGCCTATTAGGTGTTTCTTTTGATTTATTTCAGCGTGACCGTGATAACCTGATGGCTAATCGTATTGCTACTATTCCAGGAACATTCGGTGCTGCAATGCCTAAAGAGAATTTGGAGAGTGACCGTACAAAAGGTTTTGAAGTTGAACTAAGACATCGCAATCGTGTGGGGCAGGTTAATTATAGTGTTTCTGGAAACATTGCTATTACTCGTTCCATGTGGCGTTACAAAGAACGCACCCCGTCGGGTAACTCATATGATAACTGGAGAAATAACTTAACTAATCGTTATAATGACATTTGGTTTGGTTATGGGGCAGACGGTCGCTATACCTCATGGGAACAAATTGCTAACTCTCATATATTTGCTGGTAATGCAACTCTTCCTGGTGATTATATTTATGAAGACTGGAATGGTGATGGTACAATTGATGATATGGATAGATATCCTATTGCTACAACTACTAATTCTACTGCTGCTAATTTCCAGGATAAGAAAAATTATCCGTTGATGAACTTTGGTTTAACTCTTTCTGCTCAATGGAAAGGTTTTGATGTTAATATGACTTTCCAAGGTGCTGCAATGTCCTATGTATCTTATGGTGAACAGTTGTCAGCCCCCTTGCAATTTAATGGTAATGCTTTGGATATGTTCTTGGACAGATGGCGTCCAGTTGATACAAAGCAAGATCCCTACGATCCTTCTTGCCAATGGATTTCAGGATATTATTCATATGGTGGTACAACTCCGGATGTTAATTCTGAATTCTCTATTCAGAAAGGTACTTATTTGCGTTTGAAGACGGCTGAAATAGGTTACACTTTACCAAAGAATTGTTTGTCATTCGTAGGTATAAAGAATTTGAGAATTTATATGAATGGATATAACTTGTTCACTATAACAGGTGTGAAAGGTGTCGATCCGGAAAGACCGGCTGAACTCTATGGATATATGTATCCGTTGAATAGAACATATAACTTTGGTGCAAGTGTTACATTTTAAGTAAAAGGAGATTATCGTATGAAAAAGCTAAGAAATATATTGATGTGTGTTGCTATAGGAGGTCTGTTTGTAGGATGCCAGGATTTGGATATTCCTCCTAAGAATATTCTGTCGGGAGAAGATATATATAATGAAGGTGGTATTACAGCCTATATGGCAGGTTTGTATAGTCAGTTGCCGATGGAAGATTTTAATATGTCAAATGATGGTGATTACAATGGTTTTTATAACTGGAATTGCATTATTTGGGATATGCTCAGCACGGGTGAAACTGTAAATCGTAACAATACAGGTATTTATATTCCCCAAAAGGGATATTGGAGTATGGGTTACAAAACGATTCGCCAGGCTAATGATCTGATTGCTAATCTGCCTGCATATGTGGGAAAGCTGAAAGGTGCTGAATCATGGATTGCTGAAGCAAAGTTTATTCGGGCTTATGTTTATTTTGCGATGGTAAAACGCTATGGCGGTGTACCTATTTTGGAAACACCACAGGAAATGACTGATGATGAGAAGGCATTGTGGGTAGCGCGTAGTAGTCATGAAGAGTGTATAGACTTTATTCTTTCAGATTTAGATTATGCCATTGAGAATTTAGGTAAAACCAAAGTGGCAGGCCGTGCAAATAATACTTATGTAGCAGCAGCTTTCAAGTCGCGTGTTGCTTTGTATGCTGGCTCTGTTGCCCGTTATGGACAAACATTTAATTATTCAGGAAGTGAAAGTGGCAAGATGCTTACTGGTATTCCTGCAGGGAGAGCCAATGATTATTTTATGCAGGCTTATAAAGCATCCAAGATTGTAGAAGAAGGTGGTTATAAATTATATGAAGGTAACTCTGATAAAGAAGCCAACTTCCGTGAGATATTTGCGAATGCTGATAAGAGTGATGAATCTATTCTTATCCGTCAGTATAGTAAAAATGACTTTGTTCATAGTTTTGATGCTGTATATTGTCCGCCTCGTATGACAGCAACTTATGGTGACCGTTATAATGTAACATTGGATTGGGTAGAACTGTTTGATGGTCTGCCTATTGATCCTGCAACAGGATACTTGAAAACAACGGATGACGATGGTAATTATATTGTTTACAATGATGTTAAAGACTTATTAGACAATGCAGAACCTCGTTTAAGGGGCTCTATCTTATTACCTGGACATACTTATAAAGGAGTTGAACTGGATATTCGTTTTGGTATAATAAAGGAGGAAATTGATCCGTCTACACCTATTGCCAAGTTTATAAAGGATGATGGACAGACTACCGCCAATTATACAAGTAATGATTGGTTCAAGAATAACGTTTTGACAACAGCCGAGAATATAAAAGAACAAAAGCCTTATGAGACTTCTACAGGTGCGAAACTTAATAAGAGTGGAATGGATGGTCCGGCTAATGGTGGAACGAGCAATACACTGACAGGCTTTCATGGAGCTAAATGGCTGAATTTGAACTGGACAATTGCCGAAACACAGTTGCACAGTTCAACACAATCTTGGATTGATATTCGTTATGCCGAAATATTATTGAATCGTGCTGAAGCTGCATTGGAACTTTACCAGAATGGTGTTACTAGTATCGATGGAAAAGATATGCAACAGGACGCTTACGAATGTATCAATAAGATACGTTCAAGAGCTGGTGCTGAGTTGCTGACCAGTCCTGCAGAATTATCTAGTGTATCACGTGATGGCATTGAACGTGGTCAAGGTATCCGTTCGTTTGTATTTGCTCCGAATGAAGGTATGCATATTATTCGCGTAGAACGTTATAAGGAATTGGCTTTCGAGCATAAGATTTATTGGGATCTGCGTCGTTGGTTTACTTTCGATTCACAGATTTATCAATATCGCCGCAGAATGCTGTCTCCATTCTTGTTTGCCAAAGGCGCAACAGTGAATGAAGCTGGTAATCCGGTGGGTAAGTATATTTTTGATACCCGTGTTTGTGAAAGAGCTAATAACTCATTGACATTTGCTACTAAAAATTACTATGATAAGATTCCTGATGGTGAACGTAAGGTAAATCCGTTACTTGAGCAAAATAATCAGTATTAATTAGAAAAAGGAAAATAGTATGAAAAAGATATTTAATTTGCTGTTAGTTACTGCATTAGTTTTAGGCTTTTCATCGTGTGAAAAGGATAATTATGATGCACCGGAAGCTGGTGTCTTCGGGCAGGTCGTAGACCATAATGGTAAACCTCTGCAAACAGCTATGGGACAGGGAAGTATGAAGATACAGATTACGGAATTGAGTTATGCGGGTGGTGATGAATCGATCGTTGTGACGAATCAGAACCTCAATATGAGGCAGGACGGTTCATATTCCAATTCTAAACTGTTTGCAGGTACTTACCGTATGATTCCGTTGGAAGGAGCATTCTATCCTTATGATGCAGAAGGAGAAACGGTGGAACTGAAGAACGGGAAAATGGCAGAACGTAACTTTACTGTTACCCCCTATCTGGAAGTAGAATGGGTGACGGAACCATACTTGACTTCTGATAATTTTTTGAAATGTGCAGTGAAATTTAAGAGAATAGCAAAAGAAGGAATTGCTATGCCTGATGTAAACAATATGCAATTGTATATTTCGCATACGCAGTATTGTGGAACAGAATCTGACGGAAATTATACTCCCGGTTCTGTGAAAATAACTAATGATCAGGAGGGCACAACTATTGAGTTAACTTCTAAAGCTGCTATTAAATATTCCAATACCTATTGGGTAAGAGTAGGAGCGTGCTGTAACGACACTTACAAGAAATATAACTTTACTGATATTAAGAAAATCGATCTGAAATTGAATTGACTAAATAAGTAGGTAGGTAAGTAAGGAGGGTATTTGTTTCCGTAATAAGTGCTCTCCTTCTTTTTTGACCCGCATTTCAATATAACTTTTGGTCAGAAGCTCTTTTGTGAGATACCCGATTCGTACTTCCTTCGCTTCTATACAGATATAAAAATAGCGAAGCGGGTACGAAGCAGGTACGAGGAGGGTATATACCTGATACGGAGCGGTTCATTTTGTTCTATTTATCGGTTACAAATCTGATTAGGGAATATGTACCTTATCCCGAAGCTGATTATCATGGCAGCATAACATAATTTAAAAGTTTATTTGATGAATTGTAATGGTACCAGCTACGATTAATTGCTTTTTAATGTCTAATTAATTATTTATTTCACTTTCTGTTAATGAGTCGAAGCTACATTTGCAGAAAATAATATTATATTTTAATATCATGAAGAATTTCTATACAGCCTTTTGGACTGCCGCATGCCTTTTGATTTCATCATCCGGATATGCGCAATCTGAATGGAAAAATAATTTCTCCAATCAGGGAGAAATACTGAAAACAGTGGGACGGGGTGAATGCAGCATTGCAGACGGGGTGTTCCGTTCAAAAGGTTCTTATGCTTGTTTCGGTAATCCTGAGTGGAAGAACTATACTATGTCCTTTAAAGCGCGCGCTCCCCAAGAAGCGGAACAAGTTCAAATCTGGGCAGGATTTCGTGCTAATAATCGTTTTGATCGTTATGTAGTCGGTATAAAAGGAGGATTGCAAGATGATTTATACCTGATGCGCATGGGGTATATGGGTACGGATGAGTTTATGGGCGTTCGTCCGTTAGGATTTCATCCGGTACCGGGTCAATGGTATCAGTTAAAGGTAGAAGTCTGCGGCAGCCGTATTCGCGTTTTCTTGAATGATGAGAAGGAACCGCGGATGGATATCACAGATAAAAATAGCAACTTGGCACCTTCCGGTCCTGTGACTTTGGGAGGCGGTTGGATTGAAACTGAGTTTGACGACCTCGTTGTTACTCCGTTGGAAGAAGATGCATTGAAAAATGTGAAAGTTGCAGAATATCGTAAGGTGGCAACACCACAAGAGAAAGAAAGCAAGCGCCAGCTTGAAAGAGCAAATTATGCGTCTGTGAAAGTGAATAGACTGGAGGAAGGACGCACGGATATTTCACTGGATGGTAATTGGCTCTTTATGCCCGGATATCAGTTGGACGATAAAGAGAAAGCAGTATCCACGGCTACGGACGATAAGAATTGGCATGTAATGTCTGTGCCTAATTTCTGGAATCCAATCCGTATCTGGTTACATGGAGAAACCATGCCCTCACCTACAGGGCCTCAGCCAAAAGGTGTTTCGGATACCTATTACCAGCAGGAAACCGATCGTTGCGAGGGTTATACATTTGATTATAGAAAAACGAACGCTGCTTGGTATCGTCAGTGGATAGAGCTACCGACTGGCGTTGAAGGCAAAAATATGACTCTGACTTTTGATGCTGTTTCAAAGGTAGCAGAGATTTATATTAATGGAGAGCTGGCAGGTTCGCATATCGGCATGTATGGTGAAATACAGGTTGATGGAAGCAAATTGCTGAAACCCGGCAAAAATCTGGTAGTAGTGAAAGTGACCCGTAGGGCGGATGGAAGTGCTTCTGAAAACGGTAGTGCAGCTATTGATTTCTTCTATTCTTCTGTTCGCGAAAGTGAAAAAGAAGACGGAAAGGTTGCTGTGAAGAACAACATCCTGAAAGATATAGCACATGGATTTTATGGTGATGAGCCTGCAGGTATCTGGCAGCCGGTAAAACTTACTATCACCAACCCGGTGAAGGTGGAAGATGTCTTTATTAAACCTACTCTGGAGGGAGCTACTTTTGACCTGACGGTAAAGAATCATAGCGGTAAGAAGAATCAGTTTGATCTCTATACTGACATTGTGGACAAAGAGACCGGTTCTGTGCTTTACAGCAGTCTTTCTTTGCAAAAACTGGTGCTGAATGCTGATGAAGAAAAGATGTTTACTTACAGTGTGAATGGACTTAAACCTCGTCTCTGGACACCTCATCATCCTAATCTATACGATTTCCGCTTTAGGCTGGTTACTGCCAAAGGTGTTGAATTAGACTGTCTGGCAGAGACTTCCGGCTTCCGTACTTTTGAAGTGAAGGAAGGGTTGTTCTTTCTGAACGGCAATCGCTACTGGTTGCGTGGTGGCAATCACATTCCGTTTGCCCTTGCTCCGAACGACTTGAATCTGGCTAATACTTTCATGCAGTTGATGAAAGCTGGCAACATAGATGTCACCCGTACCCACACCACTCCGTGGAATAAACTTTGGATGGGAGCTGCTGATAAAAATGGTATTGGCGTTAGCTTTGAAGGTACTTGGCCCTGGCTGATGATTCATTCTACTCCGCTTCCTGATGCAAAACTGATTGAGATGTGGAAGGAAGAATTTCTCACCTTGCTGAAAAAGTATCGTAACCATCCTTCACTGCTTTTCTGGACGGTGAATAATGAAATGAAGTTCTACGATAATGATAATGACCTGGAACGTGCTAAGGAGAAATACCGTGTGATTTCGGATGTGGTAAAAGAAATGCGTCGCATTGATCCTACACGCCCCATTTGCTTCGACTCCAACTATCAGGCAAAGGGCAAAAAGGAAAAGTATGGTGCTGACTTTATGAATAGCATAGATGATGGCGACATCGATGATATGCATGCTTATTATAACTGGTATGATTTCTCACTCTTCCGGTTCTTCAACGGAGAATTCCAGCAGAGGTTTAAGATGCCCGAACGTCCGCTTATCAGCCAGGAGATGTCAACCGGATACCCGAATAATGAAACCGGACATCCGACCCGTTCTTATCAGTTGATTCATCAGAACCCTCAATCCCTGATTGGCTATGAATGTTATGACTTCTCAGATCCTAAATCATTCCTTAACGTGCAGGCGTTCATTACCGGAGAATTGGCTGAAGCGCTCCGCCGTTCCAACGATCAGGCATCGGGTATCATGCATTTTGCCCTACTCACTTGGTTCCGTCAGGTTTATGATTATCAGAAGATTGAGCCATATCCTACGTATTACGCCTTGAAGCGTGCTTTGCAACCTGTGTTGGTAAGTGCTGAGTTGTGGGGACGTAATCTTTATGGTGGAGATAAGCTGCCGACACGTATTTATGTAGTGAATGACCGCGAGGATGGTACAGCCCTGAAACCTACTTTATTGCGTTGGGAAGTACAGGATGAAACCGGAAAGAAACTGGTTTGGGGTAGTGAGGAACTCCCGGCTGTGAAGCATTATGGACGCTACTATATTGAACCGAATATCCAATTACCGGTTAACTTGCCAGCCGACAAGGTGAAAGCTAAATTGGTATTGAAGTTGACTGAGAATGGTTTACCGGTATCGGAAAATGAATATAACCTGCTGTTAGCCCGTAAAGACTGGAACATAAACCAAGTAGCAGAAGGTAAAAAAGTGCTTCTTTTGGATAAAGAGGGTATGAAAGATAAATTTGATTTCCTTCATATAAACTATCAGGCGGTTTCTACTATAAAAGAAATGATGAATCCGAAACTGAAAGCTGACCTTTGCATTATTTCCGGATTGACCGAGTGTACGGACGAAGAAAAAGAAATGCTTCGCTCTTATCAGTCAAAGGGAGGAAAGTTGCTTTTACTGAATAGTAAAGAAGTTGCGAAGACCATTTATCCTGAACATATCACGAGTTGGATTATCCCGACAGAGGGTGATATCGTGAATATGGAACGCAATGATGCACCGGTGTTTGATGGTATCGACGTATTGGAACTGCGTTATTTCAATAATAATAAGAGAGAAATTCCTTTGGCTTGCAATGCTACCCTGAAAGTAAACCGGAATGAAAACCTGATAGAATTGGCAGGGCAGATGAAGATTCATGCCTATATCGATGGTGGAAAGCCGGAAGACCGTATTCGTAAAATCGATTCGATGCGAGGTTTAACCTTATTGCAGATAAAGGATGGAAAGGGATTGGCTACAGTTTCTACCATGTGTACGGAGAAGGCTGATACCGACCCGATAGCTGGAAAGCTGTTAGTGAACATGATAAATGAATTATTGAAATAGCAAGCAACGAATAGTTTGATACGATTCTGATTTTACTGATACAATCAAAATACTATGGTCAAGAAAATTCTGATATCCTTTTGTTTGAGTGCTGTAGCCCTGGTGGTTACAGCACAAAATGAACCCTACAGAAACCCGGATTTATCACCTTCCGAACGGGCATGGGACTTGTTGAAACGTATGACTCTGGAAGAGAAAATCAGCCAAATGAAAAATGGCTCGCCAGCCATTGAGCGCCTTGGAATACCAGCATATGACTGGTGGAATGAAGCACTGCACGGAGTGGCACGCGCCGGAAAAGCAACTGTTTTTCCTCAGGCGATAGGACTTGCCGCCACTTTTGATAATCAGGCGGTTCATGAAACTTTCAGCATCGTATCGGATGAAGCCCGTGCCAAATACCATGATTTTCAACGTAAGGGTGAACGGGATGGTTACAAAGGATTGACGTTTTGGACTCCGAATATCAATATATACCGTGATCCGCGTTGGGGGCGAGGCATGGAAACTTATGGAGAAGACCCGTATCTGACATCTCTGATGGGATTGGCCGTAGTGAAAGGTTTGCAGGGTGATGGCACTGGAAAATATGATAAGACACATGCTTGTGCCAAGCACTATGCCGTGCACAGTGGTCCGGAATGGAACAGGCATAGTTTTGATGCCAAGAATATTTCCCAGCGCGATTTATGGGAAACCTACTTGCCTGCTTTTAAAACTCTGGTGACGGAAGGAAAAGTAAAAGAGGTGATGTGCGCCTATAACCGCTATGAAGGAGAACCGTGTTGCTCTAACAAGCAATTATTGATTCGTATCCTGCGCGAGGACTGGGGATATGATGATATTGTGGTTTCAGATTGTGGAGCTATCGGAGATTTCTACTATCCTAATCATCATGAAACCCACCCTACGGCTGCTGCAGCTTCGGCTGACGCTGTTGTTTCAGGGACAGACCTGGAATGTGGCGGCAGTTATTCTTCTTTAAATGAAGCGGTACGGAAAGGACTGATATCAGAAGAAAAAATCAATGAATCGGTTTTCCGTTTATTGCGCGCTCGTTTCCAGTTGGGCATGTTTGATGATAATACACTTGTTTCGTGGTCTGAAATACCATATTCGGTTGTAGAGTCAAAAGAACATGTAGCCAAGGCTTTGGAGATGGCACGTAAGAGTATGGTGTTGCTGACTAACAAGAATAATATCTTGCCGTTGAGTAAATCTGTTCGTAAAGTTGCCGTGCTGGGTCCTAATGCCAATGACTCCGTGATGCTTTGGGCAAACTATAACGGTTTCCCGACTAAGTCTGTCACCATCCTTGAGGGCATTAGAAGTAAACTTCCCGAAGGGACTGTATATTATGAGAAAGGTTGTGATTTTGTAAATACACAGACTGTTTTTAGCTACT
>CAMTFK010000005.1 GCA_947071285.1 uncultured Bacteroides sp.
TTGTAGCATTGTACAATAATTAAAGAAGACCCTACGAAAATATGAAGCATGATATACGCCGGATAGCTCTGGCAGCGGTTATACCGTTATTCCTTCTTTTTATTCTTTATTTACTAAAGTTCCTCGAAGTTGGCATGGACTGGGATTTCAGGAAATTAGGTGTGTATCCCATGGAACAAAGGGGAGTATTTGGCATTTTTGCACACCCATTGGTGCATGGCAGTTGGAGGCATCTGCTGGCAAACACATTGCCGCTATTCTTCTTGTCGTGGTGTCTGTTCTACTTTTACAGGCACATAGCTTCCTATATATTCTTTGCTATCTGGATAGGTTGCGGCGCTCTTACCTTTCTTATAGGTAAACCGGGGTGGCACATCGGAGCCAGTGGAATCATCTACGGACTTGCATTCTTCCTGTTTTTCAGCGGCATCTTGCGAAAGCATGTACCACTGATTGCCATATCTTTATTAGTAACCTTTCTCTATGGCGGACTGGTCTGGAATATGTTCCCATTCTTTGCCAAAGAAACGACTTCATGGGAAGGACACCTCAGTGGAGCCATAGCAGGCACCATCTGCTCTCTGGCATTTATGGGATACGGACCTCAACGACCGGACCCGTTTGCGGACGAAGAAGAAACGTCTGATGAGGAGCCCGGCGAAGAGGATGAAATATGTGAGGCGGAAGAAACATGTGGAGCAGAAGAGTCGCAACCGTCATAATCGGCAAAACATAGAAACAAAGAACGGCACACTCATATCAATGAGCAAACCATGAAATATGGCTATGGGAACCATGTCTTTCCCCGAATAGCGGGTAATGACGGGCAATATCACATCCATCGAATTGACACCTGCAGCAGAGATCGGTGCCAACCGTCCGAAATATCGTGCCAGCAACGGCGCGCCCAGCAGAGCCATCATTTCCCTGAATATATTTGCCAGTAAAGCAATAGTGCCCAATTCCGTAGCCAGTTGAAGCCCGATTGAAGCTTCTTTGAATTGTGTAATCAGCACAGACGACAAGGAATAATAAGCAAATCCACTTCCCACCGCCATACAGTCGAAGATACTCCAACGACTGAGCAGCAGACTGGCTAACGCGGAAAAAATCAATGTTCCACTGATCGTTGCCAACGGTATCAGCAAGAATTTCAGCCGGAGCTGCGAAATCATACTCTTCAACTCCTTATTCGAACCGATGCTGATGCCTATCTGAAACATCAATGCATACAATATATATATAGACATATTACCTGTCTTCAGATCCACCGGAAAATACCCCAAGACTCCCAGCAGGCATCCACCTACAAAAACTCCTAATACAATCAAACTATCTTTCATACCTTTTTCTTTTTAGAAGTGAAAAACAACTTTAATACAATCCATGAAGCTAAAATACTGCCTACCGTAGCAGACAAAGCCAGCAACACCGCTTGCCAACCAAAAGAAAAGAGGTTGTCTACAATCAGTTTATTGGAACCTATGGTAACACCCAAAACAAACAACAGCAAAAATACCGTATACGATATAGATACCTCCACTTTGCGCAAAAGCGAAATGCGGCGAAAGCCATAACCGATAACCATGCCCAAGAGCATCAGACCAACTATTTGAAACATATTAATTCTGGTTTAGATAATGCGCGGCGCACTTGCCTGCCCTACCTGCCAGAGAAACTTATTGCCAGGCAAGAACGCAACAACAACCGCAATTACAAAATATGAGTAACTGGAAAACGGATAGCCAGTATCAAGACATCCGGCTAAAAATAGAAAATGATTTATAGAATTATTTAGATGAAACCACTAAACCAATGTACATGCACGACGCTACAGCAGCAGTTTTGTTCATTCTGCGGCGACCGTGTGAGAAGATTATATGTACATAAATGTTTCATGATCGTTCCTAATTTGGGTGCAAAGATATAGCATTTCTGCATATTTTCCAAATATATATCCAAAATACAATAAAAATAGAGAGAAAGCATATTATAAGTTCAATACAAACTCGATATAAACTCGGTACATATTCGGTTCAAATTCGGTTAAATATATCATTTTACGAGAAATAACCGAATTTGCTGCGAAAAAACATCAAGTATATAGAGAAGAATATAGAGAGAAAAGGAAATTCAACCAATGGATATGACAAGTGTTCCCCCTTTGCCTGAGAAGTTTGGATATTAACGTAAAAAGCGGTAAATTCACGCCGATCTAATAATAATAGTATGAAGAAACTTACATTTATCAGTTGTATCCTTCTGGGTGGCTGGCTAAGCGGGGCAACGGCTGCCGATAAGCCACAACCCGTCTACAAGAGTACTAAAGCTCCCATTGAAAAGCGTGTGAATGACCTGGTTGGCAGAATGACCTTGGAAGAAAAAATCCAGCAATTAAGCCAATATACATTAGGGCGAAATAATAATGCGAACAATGTAGGAGAAGAGGTCAAAGGTATCCCCGCAGAAATAGGCTCCGTCATCTACTTCGACGCAGATACCCAACTGCGCAATGCCGCAAAAAAAAGGCTATGGAAGAGTCACGTCTCGGTATTCCCATTATTTTCGGATACGATGTCATTCATGGTTTTCGCACCGTTTATCCTATTTCGCTGGCACAAGCTTGTTCCTGGAACCTGAATTTAGTGGAAGATGCCTGCGCTGTTGCCGCCCAAGAAGCCCGGATGTCCGGCGTGGATTGGACCTTCTCTCCCATGATTGACGTTGCACGCGACGGACGCTGGGGACGTGTAGCCGAAGGGTATGGCGAAGACCCTTATACCAATGCCGCATTTGGTGTAGCTTCCATCAAAGGTTATCAGGGTGAGGATATGTCCGACAGCAAACGAGTGGCTTCCTGTTTGAAACATTACATCGGCTACGGTGCATCTGAAGCCGGACGGGATTATGTGTATAGCGAAATATCCAATCAGACTTTATGGGACACCTATATCCCTCCGTATGAAGCCGGAGTAAAAGCCGGTGCAGCCACCCTGATGAGCTCTTTCAATGACATCAGCGGCGTTCCCGGCAGTGCCAACTATTACACTTTGACCGACATTCTGAAGAAACAATGGAAACATGATGGTTTCGTCGTATCCGACTGGGGGGCCGTTCCGCAATTAATTGACCAGGGTTCTGCCCCAAACCGCAAAGAGGCTGCCCGCCAAGCTTTCGGTGCCGGAGTAGAAATGGATATGATGGGACATTGTTACGATAAACATATGGCTGAACTGGTAGAAGAAGGCAAAATAACCATGGCACAGATTGACGATGCTGTGAAACGCATACTTCGTGTCAAGTTCCGTCTCGGTTTATTCGACACTCCTTATATAAAGGAAACCACAGAGCAAGAACGTTTCCTGTTGCCTCAAAGCCTGGCTACTGCCGAACAATTGGCAGAAGAGACTATCGTTTTATTAAAGAATCAAAGCAACGTTCTGCCCCTTGCCACCAGCAGTAAGCAGACCATTGCCGTTATGGGCCCTATGGTTAAGAACAACACAGAACTCTTGGGCTCCTGGTCCGGCCACGGGCACGCTGAGAATGTTCTCCGCATCAACGAAGCTCTGGACAAGGAATTTGCCGGTAAGGCCAATTTAGTTTATGCAGATGGCTGCGACTTCGACGGTGAAGACACTTCCAAATTCAGCGAAGCTTTGGAAACAGCCCGGAAAGCCGACATCGTCCTGTTGTGTATGGGTGAAAAAAGAAGCTGGAGTGGCGAGAACACTTCACGTTCCATCATCGAACTGCCCGCCATACAGGAACAATTCATTACTGAAATGAAAAAAGCCGGGAAACCCATTGTATTAGTACTATCAAACGGTCGTCCGCTGGGACTTGCCAAAGTTGAGCCTCTTTGTGATGCTATTGTAGAAATGTGGCAACCGGGGGTGCCGGGCGGCAAGCCTTTGGCCGGTGTATTATCAGGACGTGTCAATCCATCGGGCAAACTATCCATCACATTCCCCCGTTCCACCGGACAAATCCCTCTCTATTACAACCAGCGTAAGAGTGCACGCCCCAATAGTGGCAAGTATCAGGACATCCCTTCTACTCCACTATATGAATTCGGATATGGTCTGAGCTATACAACATTCAGCTACGGTGACATCAAAGTCTCAAAAGCTGATATCAAGCGTAATGAGAAAACCACAGTCGAAGTTCCCGTAACCAACACTGGGAAGCGCGACGGTGCGGAAGTGGTACACTGGTATATTTCCGACCCGTTCTGTCTGATCACACGTCCGGTCAAGGAACTTAAACATTTTGATAAGCAACTGATTAAAGCAGGCGAGACACACACATTTCGCTTCGAAGTAGACCCGATGCGTGATTTGAGCTTCGTCAACTCCAATGGAGAACGTTTCCTGGATAACGGTGAATATTACATCCTTGTGAAGGATAAAAAAGTGAAAGTGACAATAACCGATTAAGGCATGCCTGGCAGGCGCTACTTATGTAGCGCCTCCACCAGCAACGTAATGTTTGCCATGAACAATCTCACGGATATAGCCAACAGAATGATCCCGAAGAACTTACGAATGATATAAATGCCGCCTTTGCCGAGGAAACGTTCCACACGTCCCGTCATACTGACAACAAAATACACCCACAACATATTCAGCACCAAAGCAATAATGATGTTGACACTGGCATACTCCGCGCGAAGAGACAGCAAAGTAGTGAATGCGCCGGCACCGGCCAGCAACGGGAAAACCAAAGGAACCAAAGTAGCTTCCTTGATAGGTCCCTGATTCTTGAATATTTCCACATCCAGAATCATTTCCAGAGACATCAGGAAGATAACGAATGCACCGGCAACGGCAAACGACTCGATATCTACATGAAACAACTTCAACATCATGTCTCCGGCATAGAAGAAGCCGATCAACAAGGCGAAGGATATCAACGTCGCCTTCAATGCGTTCACATCCTTTCCTTTTTCCTTCAGATTAATAATAATAGGAATAGAACCAATAATGTCGATAACTGCAAATAATACGATAAAAGCACTTATCATTTGTTGTAAATTGAATGCTGCAAACATACGTTCCTCCTTTTTTTTTGCAAAGATAATCGATTTTTATGCATTCCGCAAGATTTAATTACCTGAATGAATAGCACGTTTAAGAAATAATAAAAAAAACAAAAAGAAAGGCTAAGTGTTTACGGCAGATAGCTATTATGCCTACATTTGTTTTCAAACAAGAAGTTGATAAAGATATGGAAACGATGTATGACACCCTGCTCCAATTGCCACTGTTTCAAGGTCTCGCTCACGAGGACTTCACCAGTATATTGGGAAAAGTAAAATTACATTTCACCAAGCACAGAGCTGGAGATGTTTTAGTAAAAAAAGGTGCGGCATGTGGGCAGTTGGTATTTATCTTAAACGGAGAAATCGCTTCATCTACCTCATCTACAGATAATTCTTACACCTTTACGGAGTTCTTTCAGGCACCTTACCTGATTGAGCCACAGGCTTTGTTCGGTATGAACACTTGCTATGTATCCACCCACGTAGCACGCACAGAAGTACGTACCGTAACTATCAGCAAGGCATTTGTGATGAATGATTTGTTCAGATATGAAATCTTCCGCTTAAACTATATGAATATCATCAGTAACCGGGCACAGACCTGCTACAACCGTTTGTGGACCAAGGTGCCTGATAAACTAGAAGCACGTATTGCGAATTTTATTCTTTCGCACATTGAACGCCCTTCGGGAGAAAAGATATTGAAAATAAAGATGGAAGAGCTTGCCGATACTATCAATGACACACGGTTGAGCGTATCGAAGGCTTTGAACGGTATGCAGGAAGAAGGACTACTGACGCTCCACAGGGGAGAGATTGTAATACCGGATGCGGAAAGACTGATAAAATAGAGTTGCACCATAATATGAGGTTGTGTCAAAGTGAAGTGACACAACCTCATACATATAATGAATTTCCAATTTCTTAATTACCATCCGGCTTCTCAATTTCCGTAAACGGACAATCGTTCCACTTAAAGCTTTCACGGGCATCCGGTTGGGCGGGGGTATATCCTTCATAATCAGTCCGTAGGAACTTTACAAAGGGTAGTTCCGCTTTCTTCATTCCTTCAATTACACATTTGGCTATCTGGTAAGCACCATACGGGTTAAAATGGGTGTTATCTGCCAAAGGTTTATTCTGCCCCGGATAAGTATTGGCAGGATAGTGCACGAAAGCATGTTTGGATTCGTCCACTCCCATTGCTTCATATAAAGTGCGGGTCATAGCATGCAAATCCACCAAAGGAATATTCTCTTTTTCTGCCAGCCAACGCACTGCATCGGGGAAGTCAAGATGGGTGTCCTTTATCTTGCCATTCTCATCGAAACTGCGACGCTGGGTAGGTGTTACCAATACCGGCTGTACACCACGGGCACGGGCCTCATCTACAAACGTTTTCAGACTTGTCATAAAGGAGTAGAAAGCACCTTTACCGGGACCTTTCTGTTTCTGGTCGTTATGACCGAACTCCATAAAGATATAATCTCCCGGTTTCATCTGCGTCAGCGCTTTCTTCAAGCGTCCGGCACCTATGAAGGTATTGGCTGATTCACCGGATTCGGCATAATTGGCAAAGCAAACGCTGTCGGTGAAGAAGCGGGTAACCATTTGTCCCCAACTTGCCCAGGGTTCGTTGTCCTGATCCACTACGGTGGAGTTGCCGCATAAGAAAATAGTAGGAACGTTTTCCACGCGGTCGATGATTAACTCAGTCAATTGAGGAGCATCTCCGTTGAATTCCAAAGTCAGTTTACCATCCCAGTTCAGTTTGCTGCGTTCACGGGGCTTGATGCGTACATCTTC
This sequence comes from uncultured Bacteroides sp., assembly GCA_947071285.1. Classification (GTDB taxonomy): domain Bacteria; phylum Bacteroidota; class Bacteroidia; order Bacteroidales; family Bacteroidaceae; genus Bacteroides. The sequence continues at coordinate 6,851 of CAMTFK010000005.1, forward strand.
TTTCTCCGAGATATGTATATCGCGTTTGTTAATCGTAAAGGAACAGGAAGATAATTCTCCCTTCTTTGTCTTTACATTCTCGAAGAAGAGGCGGCGGGACTCTCCACGCAGAGTGGTCTCTCCTGCACTGCGTTTACTACCGATAACGGCTGTAACGTGATAGTTACCATCGGGCACGGCAACCGAGAAGAAGAAAGGAGCTTTACTCTTGCCATCGGGAGAAGCTGACAAATCATACCCATATCCTTTCGCTTCGTCATAACGGTCAGTGGGTGTTACTTTGACGTATCCGTCTTTTACTTTCTTACCAGGTGTGAAGTCGAATTTATAGCTTTGTGCGCTCGCACTCAAAGCAACCGACAATCCTAAAATCATTAATACTGCAATTTGTCTCATATAATTTTGTATTAGTTATTTTCGTTTTACTGATAATAATTTAGCGCATAGCACTAAATTACGCAAAGAAAAAGAAAAGGAACGACTTCACAGCCCCTCCTTCCTCCTAATTGATTCATCCGATCAATTATACTATAATCTATGAAATCTGTTACTAATCAATTCAATTTATAAACTTCCGCTCCTGCCAACAGGAAGCAACCTACGCCGTAATCTTCGAAATCAGGTACTTTATCATAGGTCACTGGCTGGCCGTCTTTCGGTTCTTTCCCTGTTCCCTGCACATAACCCAGGCAACCATTCGGATGAACAGCATCCTGAACCATTGCATTCCAGGCTTTCAGCAATACCGGCAGATATTCTTTCTTGTCCAGCAGCCCCTTGCGCACGCCCCAGGCCATACCATAAACAAACAGCGCCGTGCCGCTTGTCTCTTTTCCGCCGAAGTTCGTTTCATCATGCAGGCTCACATTCCAGAAGCCATCTTTGCGTTGGCATTTCTTCAAAGCCTTGCTCATTGCAAGGAAGTCGTTGATGTAATCCGCACGATGCAGTTCGTCTGCCGGAATTTCTTCCAGAACGCGAACCAATGCAGCGTATGCCCAACCGTTGCCACGGCTCCAATAACAATCCTCTCCATTCGGTTCCTTGTAAGGAGGCACAAAGTCGGCGTCTCTCCACCACAATCCGTCTTTCGGATTGAAGAGTCCGTTCTTGCCATGCACGTTGCGGGAATAGCTGTACATTTCCCACATCTTATCATTATATTTCTGCTCTCCTGTCAACTTACCCAGCTTGGCATAGATGGGCATTGCCATTTGTATGGCATCCACCCAAGTCCAGTCATTCACCTGCGGGGTGTTGACTACCATATCGATGCTGGCCCTGATTTTCCTGATCTTCTCCGGACAGGAAGACATGTTATACAAATCTATGTAAACCTGTCCGCAACACTGGTCGTCTGCATTACGGGTGGTGTTTCCGTTGCGCATTCCCCATTTGTGGTAGTCGGCCCATTGATAAGTGTAATCGTAATATTCTTCACGGGGAAAGATGGAGTACAACGCCATCAATCCCTCATAATACACGCCACGTGTCCAGATATTACTGGGACGTATGATGCCATTGTAAGACGGAGTACGATAGTCCGCATACTTCTTCATAAAGTAATCATTCACTTTTACCAGATTCTTGAGCGTCTCTTTCTTGTCGGGTAGCTCTTGTGCAACAGCGCTCCCGCATATGAGGCTCATAAAGAGGAAAACTCCTAATAGTTTCTTTTTCATGGTGTGGTTATAAATTTATTAATTCTTATATTCTTTACCGTTCACTGTTATATTCCGACATACCAACCCGTCGGCATCATCCGTCACCAGCAAAGGCCGGCCGTCCGCCAGTTTGTAATGGAAGTGTATGTCGTTTAAAGTCACGCCACGGGCATGACGGATATAAAAGCCCTTTGCCGGAATAGTACCAAACATCCACGGCTCCGGATAAGTCTTTTCATTCTCGGGCGGGATGCGCTGACCGTCCTCCGCACTATACCCTCCCTGATGGTAAATATGGATATTGCTGAATGTCACATCTTCAATCAATGCTCCCGGTACGCCGCTGATTATGGACGAATAGCGGGAATCAGCATTAAACACATTGACGTTGCTGATAAGAATGCGTTTCATTGACCCCACCGGAGTACCTTCGGGGCTGCGCATACGCTTACCGAGGCGCAGGAAGAAAGGAGCATTCACAATATCCCGCATCGTAATGTTACTGATGACAATATCTTCCAGTTGTCCTCCATCCACCGTTTCAAGGGCAAGACCACGGCAACGCTCAAATATGCAATTTGTAATGGCGATATTCTTGAAACCGCCACTGGATTCTGTGCCGAGCTTGATACGTCCCGTCACATAGCCGTGGTCGGGAGCCTGAGGCTCATCACGTTGCCAGGTGGCATCCAGCATAGTGCCACGGTCGTAGCCGCTGACGTAACAGTCGGAAATAGTCACATTCTCCGTATCCCTGAAACTGCCGAGGGCATAAGAGGCTTTCAATACGATGGCATCATCCCAGGGAGAATTAACACTGCACCCGGTGATACGCACGTTCTTGCAACAATCTATATCAAACCCGTCACGGTTGGTATCCACTTTCAGGTTGATGATGCTCAGATTATCCACTCCCGTAGCCAACAGGGCGAAGTGCCCGCAACGCAACATCGAGAAGTCTTTCAAAGTGATATTCTTACAAAGTTTCAGGCTGATGGCCTTATTCCCCACTCCCGGCAGGCGGCTCTCTTCACGGGTCAGTCCGCGACCGTAAATAAGTCCCGGTCCGCTGATGGTTACATCTTCCAGGCCGATTCCCCAGATGAGAGAGTTCTTCCAATGGCTGTGGCCGAAGTCCTGATAACGGTTATGCTCATTGGGTTCCGCCTCATCATATCCCCCGTCGGGAGTGGGTGAAGCGGCTATGATGCGCGCACCTTGTTCCAAATATAAATGAACGTGGCTGGCAAGACGGATGGAGTAACAGGCATATTCACCCGCAGGAACATACACCGTTCCGCCGCCTCCGGCAGAAGCCGCAGAAATAGCACGGTTGATGGCGGGCGAGTCGATGGTCACCCCGTCAGCCCGGGCACCATAATCTTTCACATTATGGATGGCTGCCTGCATCACAAGCATCCAGCAACAGACCGATATGAATACAACTAAACGTTTCATCTCTTACTCTCCTTTTCAAATAGTTGCGGCAACATGAAGTAATTATAATCCGCCCCGGCATTCTGTTTATAGAAACAGAAGTAGCATTTCTCCTTCGTATTCCAGGAATAAAGGGAGGAAATGACAGGAGCATCCGTTTTCTTTCCGGAGTGATACAACTCGAGTGGCGACGTCTGCCGACGGGCATCCGACAGGCGGAGTTCCGAACCGACGGGCGCTATCCCCTGCGTGACGCGCAAGGCCATGCTTGCGCCATAGTACACCGTAAAAGCATTTTCTTCATCGCTGAATACATTGTCCCGACAGGCTTCGGGAGAGATTGCAGCGCCTTGTCCTGAGAGGGCTTCGTCTTCGTTGCAAGCCCCAAAGGCCCAGCACAAAGACAGATTTTCTGGTAAACGGGAGCCGGAAACCTCCACTAACAACCCTTTAGTATCTGTGAGAGGGCATATCATTAACCTAATTTTACCTATTCCTAACAATGCATCCTTTATTATGTATGTCCGGTCTCCCGTTTTTTCCAGTTCACATTCGTCCAGCCAGCGGCTCTTGTCGCCTGCCACTATGCCCAGGCGGAAAGTGCCTGCCCCTTTGGATAAACGGAAAGGAAGCACCTGCGCTTTCATCTCTGCCAGCACAAGGAGCAACAATAATATGATAGTAAGATTTCTCTTCATAGTATTCATTATGTTCCGTTTATTAATTATGCTGCGAAAATAGGCCTTTTCACTATCCCAACGAATGGAAACATGTACATTTACATGGAAATTCATCTAAAAAGGCTCTATATTGCATAGATTTGTACTATTTTCCATAGGCTGTTTTCGCCCCGTCCCGTACCTTTGCCTATATATAAACCTATCAAGTAAAATACCCATGAAGAAACAGATTTTCATCTTACTCTGCGCCTGTCTGACAACCGGAATGCTCTTTGCACAACCTGCATGGTTCAACGACAAAGACCTCACCCTGACCGGTGCTTACTACTATCCCGAACACTGGGACGAGAGCCAGTGGGAACGCGATTTCAAACAAATGCACGAACTGGGCTTCGAGTTCACACACTTCGCCGAGTTTGCCTGGGCACAACTGGAACCGGAAGAGGGAAAGTATGACTTTGCCTGGCTTGACAAAGCGGTTGCCCTGGCCGATAAGTATCAACTGAAAGTTATCATGTGTACTTCCACCGCCACCCCACCCGTCTGGTTGAGCCGCAAGTATCCGGAAATCCTGATTAAGCAGGAAGACGGAACCGTCCTCGACCACGGCGCACGCCAACATGCCTCGTTTGCTTCTCCCGTTTACCGGGAACTGTCTTATAAGATGATAGAGAAGCTGGCGCAGCATTATGGCAACGACCCGCGCATCATCGGTTGGCAGCTCGACAACGAACCTGCCGTGCAGTTTGACTATAATCCTGCTGCCGAAGTGGCTTTCCGCCAGTTCCTGAGAAATAAGTACCACAACAATATTAAGGAAGTGAACGATGCCTGGGGCACCGCCTTCTGGAGCGAGGTTTACTCGTCTTTCGATGAGATTACCCTTCCCAAAACCGCCCAGATGTTCATGAACCATCACCAGATTCTGGATTATCGCCGCTTTGCCGCCGGGCAGACGAATGACTTCCTGAACGAGCAATGCCTGCTCATCAAGAAGCATGCCCGCAACCAATGGGTGACCACAAACTACATCCCCAATTATGATGAAGGACATATCGGCGGAAGCCCCAACCTTGACTTTGTGAGCTATACCCGCTACATGGTCTATGGCGACAACGAAGGCATCGGCCGTCGCGGATACCGTGTGGGCAATCCGTTGCGCATCGCCTTCGCTAACGACTTCTTCCGTCCCGTGCAAGGCACCTACGGAGTAATGGAACTCCAGCCGGGACAAGTGAACTGGGGAAGCATCAACCCGCAACCCCTGCCCGGAGCCGTACGCTTATGGCTGTGGAGTGTTTTTGCCGGTGGAAGCGACTTTACATGCACCTACCGCTACCGCCAGCCGCTCTACGGAACAGAGCAATACCACTACGGCATTGTAAACACAGACGGTACCACCGTCACCCCCGGCGGACGGGAGTTTGAACAGTTCATCAAGGAAATCAAACAACTGCGCCCCCAGGCAAAAGCCCGTGATGTGAAGCCTGCCGATTACCGGGCACGCCGCACCGCCATCCTCTTCAACCACGAGAATGCATGGAGCATCGAGCGGCAGAAACAGAACCGCACCTGGAACACAATGGCCCACGTCGAAAAGTATTATCGCACCCTGAAAAGCTTCGGCGCCCCGGTGGACATCATCAACGAAAGCAAAGACTTGTCGCAATACCCCGTAGTGATTGCCCCTGCCTATCAGATGGCGGACAAAGCACTCGTGGACCGCTGGACTGAATACGTGAAGCAAGGCGGAAACCTGGTGCTCACCTGCCGCACCGCACAAAAAGACCGTTACGGCCGTCTGCCCGAAGCTCCCTTCGGCTCCATGATTGACGAACTGACAGGCAATGAAATGGAATTCTACGACCTCCTCCTCCCCGAAGAACCGGGAAAGTACGTCATGGACGGTAAGGAATACACCTGGAACACTTGGGGTGAAATACTGAAACCGGGCAAAGATAGCCGTACATGGGGCAAGTATATCGAAGAGTTCTACGAAGGAAAACCTGCAATCAGCACCCGCAAACTCGGCAAAGGCAGCATCACGTATGTGGGCATCGACAGCACGGACGGCACTCTGGAAAAGGATGTATTGAAAAAGCTGTATGCTGAACTGAATATCCCCGTCATGGACTTGCCCTATGGCGTGACAATGGAGTATCGCAACGGATTGGGCATCGTGCTTAATTACAGTGACAAGCCTTACTCGTTTACGCTTCCGGCAGGGGCGAAAGCTCTGATAGGGACAACAGATATTCCTACGGCAGGGGTATTCATATTCGCACTGAAGCAATAGGCAGGCCTTATTGTTGCAGATACATTGCCAAGTCTTTGCCAATGCAGTGGCAAACTTTTGCCACAGGACTGGCAAGACTTTGCCACTGCATTGGCAGTAGCTTGCCAGTCCTGTGGCAAGAAACCTACAATACTAACCATAAAAATCCGATAAGTATGAGAATGAAATCAATCCTGAAGAAACTACTATTTACGGGCTGTTGCCTGTCTGCCATCGTCAGCTATGCACAGCCGGCAACTACCGGTTCGTCATCAGATGAACTTAAAGGTAAACGCATAGGCGTCATTGGAGACAGCTACGTCAGAAACCATAAAGAACCCGTAGAAAATACCTGGCACTATGCTTTCGCCCGGAAACATGGCATGGAGTATTTCAATTACGGAAGAAACGGAAGCAGCATAGCCTATTCCAGTCCCCGCTGGGGAGAAGCCATGTATTTAAGGTATAAGGAAATGCCGGACAGTTTAGACTATGTCATCGTAATTGGCGGGCACAATGATTCCTTCAAGCTGGACTCCATCGGAGGCATAGGCAACTTTAAAGACAGACTGGGAATACTTTGTGAAGGACTTGTTGAGAAATATCCCACAGCCAAGATATTCTTTTTCACCCGGTGGAACTGCAAGGACTTCAAAGGAAGCAATTCGGAGAAAATAGTAGATGCAATGATTGAAGTCTGCGGCAATTACAGTATTCCCATTTTCGACTGTGCCAGGAAAGGGAGTATCTATGCCGATAACGATACTTTCAGGAAAATATATTTCCAGGGAAACAAGGATACGGCACATCTGAATAAGAAAGGGCATGAACGGTTTCTGAAAGTGGCGGAAAGCTTCATACTTCAGTATTGACCATACATAGGGTAGATACTTAAACAGGCAGATAAAGATTCAACTTCATCTGCCTGTTTTTATAATAGCCCGTTCTCCGGTGTATTCCGGCAACAGTTCTTATACTCCGCTGAATGCACTGAAACCACCATCAATCGGCAGTAACGCTCCCGTCACGAAGCTGGCGGCATCGCTGCACAGGAATTGTACGGCACCGTTCAACTCGTTGATGTCACCGAAACGTTTCATCGGGGTCTTAGCCAGTACTTTCTTACTGCGGTCCGTCAGTGAGCCATCGGGGTTGATGAGGACTGCACGGTTCTGGTCGCCGATGAAGAAACCCGGAGCGATGGCATTCACGCGGATGCCGTCTCCATACTTCAATGCAAGTTCGCTTGCCAGCCATTGAGTGAAGTTGGCAACGGCCGTCTTTGCTGCCGAATAGCCCGGCACACGGGTGATGGCGCTATAAGCTGCCATGGAAGATACATTCACAATGCAGCCTTTACCCTGTTTAGCCATCACTTTGCTGAATACCAGAGACGGGTAAACGGTCCCGTTCATATTCAGACTGGTCACTTTATCCCAGCACGCGATGTCCATATCGAAGAAGTTCTGGTCGGGTGCAAGGGTAGCACCCGGCATGTTGCCGCCGGCAATATTCAACAGGATGTCAACACGTCCCCATTTAGCAACGATATCATCGGCCAGCTTTTCGAGGCTGGCAATATCCAATACATTACCTACAATGCCGATAACATCTTCACCGTAAGTTTTCAGTTCTTCTACGCGCTTGTCCAGTTGTTCCTGACGAATATCGACCGCTACAACTTTAGCACCTTGTTCCATAAAACACTTGGCAATGCTGCCACCCAATACACCACCGGCACCGGTGATTACTGCCACCTTGCCTGCAATACTGAATTGTTCGTTCATCATAACTTTTAATTATTAATTATCAACTATTAATTACTGCCATCATTCCCTCTACCTGTGCCAGTGCCAGCATGCGGCCGTGGAATGAGTATCCGGGATTGTATCCTTTATCTTCATCACCCAGCATCATCCGGCCATGGTCTACGCGCATGGGCAGTCCCGGATTCTCTTTCTCAAAGATGCGGATAAGGTCAATCAAATGTCCGCGTCCTTCCAGGTGGGAGCTTTCGATGAAGTTGCCGCCCGGCATGGCAGCCGTACTGCGCAGATGCACGAAATGAGTGCGCTTTGCAAACTTCTTCGCCAACTCACGGGTATCGTTATGCTCGCCTGCGCTGAGTGAACCTGCGCAGAAAGTCAGTCCGTTGTGCGGGTTATCCACTGCATTCAGGAACCAGGCGATGTCTTCTTCATTCGTCACAATGCGGGGCAAGCCTAACACCTGGAACGGTGGGTCATCGGGATGCACACACATATTCACACCATACTCTTCGCATACGGGCATGATGGCAGAAAGGAAATAGCGCATGTTTTCACGAAGTGCGTCACGGTCGATGCCTTCGTACAGAGCCAGCAGTTTCTTGAAGATGTTCACCGGATTCTTATCCCCTTCCTTAATATTACCGTTTACGAAACCTTGTGTCTTCACGATAATCGTGTCGATGAGGTCGTCTTTCTCCGCTTCGGTGATTGTTTTGTCCAGCTCCACCACTTTCGCCAGTTCTTCGGGGGAATAGTCTTTCTCAGCTCCTTCACGGCAGAGTATGCGGAGGTCGAAGTAAGCAAAACGGACACGGTCGAAATAGAGGGATGAGGTGCCGTCAGCCCAAGGATGTTGCAAGTCCGTACGTATCCAGTCGATAACGGGCATGAAGTTATAGCAGATAGTCTTCACGCCACATTTGCCCAGGTTTGCCAGACTGACTTTATAGTTTTCTATCAATTGGTCACGCTCCGGCCCTGCATATTTGATTGCCTCGCAAACCGGCAAACTCTCCACCACAGACCAGCGCAAGCCATAGGATTCAATATATTTCTTCAAATCATTGATAGCTTCCTCGGTCCAAATTTCGCCATTCGGCACATCATGCAAAGCGGTTACAATACCTTCTACGCCTATCTGCCTCAGCATATCCAGCGTAATCTTGTCCTTCTTACCAAACCATCTCCAAGTCTTTTCCATTTTCGTTCTTTATTTATTCATGTGAATCAGGAGTTAGAGAAGTTAGAGGAGTAGAGGAGTTAAAGCCGATAGTCTGCTTTATGCTTTAGTCTGCTTATGCTTGGCAACACTATCGGCTTAACTCCTAAGCCTGCTTGCAGGCTGATAACTTCTATAACTCCTTTAACTCCTGATTTGATTATTCTTTTGCAAAAATAGCGAATTGATTCACGGACTATTTTTCCTATCTTTGCAAAGAATAACTCTAAATTTGCCACTTATGAAGCCAGCCACCCGAAGAATGATAAATGAGCAACTCCCCATTTCAGAGTCGTCGCCCATCAAAGCCCGTTTCTATGACTATGCTCACTTTACATACCCGTGGCATTTCCATGCCGAATATGAAATCATCTACTTTAAAGAAGGTACAGGAACCAGTTTCATCGGAAACAACATGGAAAACTTTAAAGATGGGGATTTCATTCTGATTGGTTCCAACCTCCCCCACTACATGAAGAGCGACGACATCTATCATGCCGCCGACAGCAACCTCCGGACCCAAGGCACCATCATACAATTTGAACAGGACTTTATGCAGTATTCCATACGGCACTACATCCAGTTCACCAAAATAAAAAAGCTACTGGATGATTCACAGAGAGGCATATACTTTCCTGCCGGATGTTCCGGTAAGGCACTTGAGTTGCTGGAAAGTATTCCTTTGGAGTCCGGCATGGATCAGATTCTATCTATCCTACAACTATTTAAAGAGATGTCTGATATAAGTTCCAAAGTCATTCTCCCTCCGTCGGAGCAGATGGACCAGATACGCGGCAACTCCCGGATAGACAAAATCCTGGCCTACCTGAACCAACACTATACGCGCCATATGGATTTAAATGAAATCTCCTGTCTGGCTGCTATGTCTCCTGCCTCCTTCTGCCGTTTCTTTAAGAGCAAAACTGGTAAAACTCTGAAAAACTACATACTGGACATGCGCATTGGATATGCCTGCAAGCTACTCTCTTTAGACAATATGAATATCTCCCAAATCAGCACCGAATGTGGTTTCGATACAATATCCCATTTCAACAAATCCTTCAAGAAGAATACAGGCTTCACACCGACCGAGTATAGAAGAAGAATGCTGGCTGACTAAGCAATGAATGCTTCACGCACCGTATTAAAACGGACGTATTCATCCAGGTTGTAACTGATTGAAGGATAAAAATCATGCAATTGTTCCAGAATGCATCCTCATTATATGCCATACGAAATTTCGGAAGTTTTGCGGGCAGTATTCCGGCAAAGCCGACAAAACAATTTCTTGCATATCCGTTATTCCCGAAGTATAAAAGGCATAAGTACCGTCAGGTTGTGATTGTCCGTCAAAAATCCGGATGTCCTTACCACACAAGACAACCGGGCATCCACAGAATCGGCAGACGCTCCTATCAACCTCCCGACTACGATATGTCCCTCATATTCGGCAATAAGATGATTATCAGAAGCATTATCTGCTTTTAATGAATAGCCGAAAGTTGGAAAAGCAGGCAACACACAGTCTTTCCTCACTACAGATAAAGAAAGCTCCTGCATATCGGTATACAGTGATCCATCATAGCAAACTGCCCCTTCCTGAAATTCATCCGTATCCCAATAAGGATGATTTATATAATAGTAAGGACTGTAGCTCACTTCTACTTTACTGGTATAAAGAGCTGCATAATCTCCCGCCGCTTTTTTGAATTCATCAGAAAGAGGTTGCTGCGTATACACCGGAGAAAGGATACAGAATGTGCATAACAGAATAAGTAGATGCGCTTTTCTATTAAGATTAACGGAAAGTTCTTTAGTGTGTTATTAGTTGTACAAAGTAAGCTATATATATATGAATCTGATAACTATTAGGAGCATATATTTATTAAGCCTTTCGACCATTGAAAGAGAGGAAAAGCATTATTCCCAAGTTTGTCGCCAATGTAAAGTCAGTGATATCAGTTAAAAACAACATATTTAAAAAGTTCGTTTGTTCTCTTGCCATTACTTTTCTAATGCAGCAGCTTCTCCTTTACTGTCCATATACCTTCAAAAAAAGGAGGTTCACCTTGAAGTTTGCCTTCTCCTATTTTACACAGTCGTGCGCTCACCATATTGTTAATCTGTATTATATAGGTATTTCCCTGTTTTGCATAATGGCACGTCAGAATTAATGGTCCCGGTGCGACAAATCTGCATAGAGTGTCGTTTAAGAAATCTATATAATCTATTTCGGGATTACCATCCACCAGTTCATAGCGTATGACTTTTTGCTGTTTGCATCCTGTTACCAGCACGAATAGTATAAAGAAGCATATAAACAAATTGAATATCTTCATAATAAATAGGAAATTATAGTGTGAAAATAAAGGAGTACCTGAATTCAGTACTCCTTTACTAATTTATTGAATGCAATAATCTATTCCATTAATAGCCCGGATTCTGCATTGCAGCTTTCTCTTCATCACTCAAATTAGTACCGTCTTCATGTTGAAGTTGGTCTAAGAATGTTTGTGGAATAGGGCGAAGCAGATGTTTGTCTGCTATATTCGTCGTAGCTTCAGGATTAAACAGTTTGGCACGTTGAATGAGTGTTTTGGTACGGCTCAACTCTTCCCATCGGTTCCATTCACCCAAGCATTCACGGGTACGTTCATTCAATATGAAGTTAATCAAGCGGGCTTTGTCACCACTTACCCCCATAGCCGAGAGGATTGCCTCATCTTCATCCGGTAATGCCGAATAGCTTGCGATTTGCAGGCTGGAAGCAACTGTGGTACGTTCTATACCTGTTGAAAGATAGTAAGTATTCTTTTGCAGGAAAGAAGCCTTAAATGCCTCCGTGTTATTGATTTTAGTTCCATTTGCATCTTTGCATTTACCTAAAGTGCTCAGCGCAGTTGAATTGTCCGTATCGCCGCCTGCACTTTTTAAGAAAGCCATGGAACCGTCTGTATAATATTCACGATTCTCACCGTCCTTCCACTCAGCACGTGAACGGAGTTGATTTATGGTAGAAATGGCATCCGGGAAATTGCCTAAGCGTACTTGAGCTTCAGCTTTAATCAGATATGTCTCACCGGTACGCGCCATAATGACATCACGATGTGCGTCACTTTTCTTATTAAGAATAAAGATAATACCTTGGTCACCTAATGTAGGAACTTGATCGACTGTAACGCCGTTTGCGGTTACCACAGCGTCTTTTCTTGATGCAATATTATTCAATCCGTAAACTGTTTTAAATGTTTTCCACATACGTGAGTCATTCACATTGTCGAAGATAGAGTAAGCGTACTCTGTAGGGTGGCAATGTTGGAAGTCCATACCACCAATATATTTATTTACTCCTCGATGTAAAAGCCGTTACTGTCTTAGCCTGATATAGGTAGGCACATTTACAAACTAATAAATGTATCTACCTATATCAGGCTAAGACAAAAACATAATGTCGGTTAGAAGCAGTTTATCAACGATATCTGTAGACGATTCTTTAGAATATTGTATTGAGTCGATAGTCATTTCTACCGAAGTCATGCTGATGAGGAGTAGACGCAACTAACTCATTTATTATTTTCCGGCTAAAGGGAGTGAACCTTAGCAAAAAAAGATTGCCTCTCTTATCAATGGAGAGACAATCTCTATAAAAACAATCTAACCTAAAGCCAAAACCGACACCAACTCTTTCTACGATTAGGATTTACCACCAACCTTGGTTATATTCATTATAGTCTACATTTACATCGTCGTCACATACGACATTGTTCTTATACATCAACTGAACATGATATGGGAGAGTAATATCATAATCAAAGCCTCCTTCTCCCTCATAGAATAATTCGTTTGTCTGGAAATAGATGGTTTTGCTACCACCAGCCGGAATCATCACACTTGTAACAGAAGATGGCATTAGAATTATTCAGTAGCCTTAGAATATGGCGTTACATTCCATTTCGAATGTTAAATGGCAAAATCTGCTGCCAAGCATGTCTGTCCCTCGTTACTATCATTTGTCATGACTACCTCCATCAGGAAACAACCTTTAGAAACAAGTGTATAACTACGTCCCACGCCACCTTCAACATTGAAATAGTTCAGTTCTTTTAACTCACCACCGATATCATAACTACCTTTCGTTCATTCTGCATGTAGAACAGATGTAGATGGATTGGATGAAGTAGATGGCTCTTACGGTCTATCCCACGGATAAGTATCCATATTTTCAAGTCCTACAATATCCATAGTTCCTGAATAATTATAACCTACATACATTACATTGGAAATAATGTAACCATTTGTTGCTATTCTCTCCCCCAATGTAGAATTCTCATCACAAAAGTATTTCACTCCTGCAGGAACTCGCGCGAAAATCATATCCTCCTGCAAACCATTTGTATACCATACCCTGCACAGTATCTCTACCGGTTTATCCAAAGGAACATCCGATGAACCAACCAGTTCATAATCCAACATATAGACATCATCATTCCATACCATATAGCATTCATCTATAAAAGTGAACGCATTGCTACTTGCAGAACGTGTCTGCACACCATCATTCTCTTCAAGAATCACATCCTGTTGACATGAAGTAAACAATGCCATTAGAACTAACAAAAAGCCTACAATCTTTTTCATAATAATTTTGTTCAAAGTGAGTTTTCTGAAAAGGCTACTTTACAACAAATCAAACAGCATCATAAAGCAGCCTCTCTTTAAATTATAAACTATACACTATTATTTAGTAGCCCGGATTCTGCCAAGCCTTTTTCTGTTCATCAGATAAGTTTGTACCATCCTCATTGAGCAGACCATCAATAAATGATTGCGGAATAGGACGAAGCATGTGCTTTTCCTCCACAAAGTTACCAAGAGAAGCTTGTGGATGGAAAGCGGTATAACGGCGAGCCAAAGTTTTGGTACGCGAGAGATTTTCCCAACGCATCCATTCACCTGCCAGTTCACGGGTATGTTCATTGAGGATGAAGTTAAGAGCACGATCATACTCGGTGGTTGCATTAAGTTTTGAAAGAATAGCTTCATCTTCAGCAGGAAGATTAGCAGGGAATGACTTAAGTGTCAAATCAGAGGGTTCCGTAGTAGGAGCAATATCCGGATTTGACAAATAATAAGTATTCATATCAAGGTTGGTATTGAGATACTTATCCTCATTATACAAAGAGTTATTCTTGAAAGCAGCACAGCCATCCGTATAATAAGAACGGTTCTCACCCTGTTTCCACTGCGCACGGGCACGAATCACATTGATATCAGCCATAGCTTTGCCGTATTCACCCTGACGAACATAACATTCCGCACGGACAAGATAAGTCTCAGCAACGCGAGCCATAGTCACATCACGGTAACTATTTTGTGAACCATCACTGTTAATGGCACCGGATACAGTCTTATTAAGAGATGCAAAGAAGTTGCAATGTGCGGTGTTGTCATTCGTTTTGAATTTGGGAGCTACATACTCTCCATTCTGATAGAGAACCGAAACATTCGGTATCCACTGCCCAACTTTGGATGTAAGTCCACCGGAGGTAGGAGTCTGACGAGCAGTTTTTGACCATTCGGGAAGACGACCGGCCTCATCACGGAAAGTCGGAGCCTGATTTGCAGAACCAAATTTATAATTATCATAAGAGTGATTATCTTTCGTATTCAAAATCATAACGATAGCTGGATCACCCAGTGTAACACCATTATCACCATTTGCCTTACCATTATTACCGTATACAGTGCGGAATGACTTCCAAAGACGGGCATCATTCACATGGTCAAAAACAGCAAAAGTATATTCTGTAGGGACACAACGCTGAAAATCCTTACCACCGGTCACCATACCACGAGCTACATAACCTCCAGAATAGTTAGAAAATTGGCTATTAAACATATGAAGAGCCTGGTTTCCATAACGCCCGGCAGAAGTAGTAGAACTATTCCAAGTGGCAGCCATAAGAATTTCGTCTGATTCCTCTGCAGCACAATCGACATCAGTCCAATTTGCAAAAAGATTGCTATAATTGCTCTCAAGGCTACGTGCCCCGATTACATAAGAACAAGCATCAATAGCTTCCTGAAGATCCGACTGGATATACGATTGATTCCAAGAACTGTTACGCTCCGAACAACGGAACAGCAATGCCTTGGCCAACCAGTGAGCAGCAGTAGCCTTTGTCCACGTCATACCATGACCATAAGTAAAGATTTCACCTTCAAAATAATTATAAGCATTGCGGAAGTCACTGATAACCTGCTCCCAACACTGTTCAGGAGTAGCACGTTCAAACGTACGGACAACACCTACGGCAGGTTCTGTCTGAAGAACAACAGCTCCATAATGGGCCGTCAAAGTATAATAATCAAGACCACGTGAAAGATATGCATGGGCAAGACAACGATTACGTACAGTTTCGTCACTAATCTTATCGGCATTTGCTATAATAGTATTTGCAGAAGCGATACCAAAATACATTTCATCCCACCATGCGCCTGCAGTGCAAGTATTACCATTCACTGTTTGAACAGCTGGAGAAAGACGATTATCATAGGTATTCCACATCGGATTATCCTGAGAGTTACCTTCTGTCCATTCATCTGTACCGAGAATGGTAAAAGCATTTGCCCAGTCATAAGCAAAGCGCCAACGAAGGTGTCCATAGAGCGAAACAGTCAGAGCTTCAAGACCTTCAGCAGTCTCAAAATATTCTGTAGAGAATTTTGTAGTCAATTCTTCCTTAAGAAAGTCACTTGAACAAGAGGTTGCACCATTGAAGGTGAGTGCACCTAAAAGAGTACCAATTATATAATTCCTAATTTTCATTATTCTAATTTATTAAAGTTATTTTATTGCAATCAGATTTAGAAACCTATTTCAAGACCAAATGAGAAGCTACGGTTGAAATATGTTTTACCTGTATCAAGGTCAAAACCTTCAACAGAGTCATAGATACTGAATGGATTAATGCATTGTGCATAAATCTTAAGATTCTGCAAAGAGAATCGCTTGCATATATTTTTCGGAACATTATAACCGAGAGAAATATTACGCATCTTCAAGAAAGAAGCTTTCTGGAATCCGATATATTTGCTATAGGAATCACCGGAACCACCTGCAGCCATCGCAAGAATAGGTTTCTGATAAGATGCGCCTGTATTTTCGGGAGTCCAATAATCAACCTCGCGCTGGTTGGCAGTTGCGCTAAGAGCCTCACCTCCGGTACTGAAAGTATAACCAAGACGGCCTATTATCTGGCAGCCAAGCTCAATGCCTTTGTATGTAAAAGTATTGCTCCACCCCATAGTCCAGTTAGGGTTTTTATTGCCAATAAGCACACGGTCGTCATTAGGATCAAGCTTGTAGTCACCATTCATATCCTCCATACGTACCATACCGGGTTCAAATTTATATCCGTTTTCATTCCACTTGGCCATTTCCGCACGATCTTCCTCAGTATCCTGCCAAAGACCAATAGCTTTATAATCATAGAAAACGCTTATCTGCTCTCCGATAAACCATGCGTTGTCAACCATATCGTTCTTGCCATAAGCAAGTTCTTCAATCTTATCTTTCTGATAAGCCATATTAAGGTTGCTTTCCCAAGAAAAGCCATTACTTAACAGAACAGGAATTGCATTGATGGAAACTTCAATACCCTTGTTTGAAGTCTTACCTACATTTGCCATTGTAGAACTGAAACCGGTAAGGGAGGGGATTGACATCGACATAAGAAGATCCTTAGTCTTAGAGGTATAGAAGTCAATCTGACCGCTGATACGGTTGTTAAGGACGCCAAAGTCAAGACCGATGTTCCATTGCGTCGTCTTTTCCCAACCGAGGAGGGGATTAGCCATTGTTACACCATTTTTGCCCATATCCACATAATAAGGTTCGTTAGTTGTATAGGCAGGAATGTTAACGCCACCCATACCGGGAACGAAGATGGATGTAATATCCCCCTTAGTAGTATAAGGGCTCACACCTGCATTACCTGTAGTACCTACGCCAACACGAAGTTTCAGGTTGTCGATCCATCGGATATCACGCATGAACTCTTCTTCCTGAATACGCCAGCCGAGAGCTGCAGAGGGGAAGAAATCCCACTTGTGACCTTCGGCAAGCTGAGAAGCACCATCCCAACGACCGGATACAGTCAAAAGGTAACGATCATTGAAACCATAGTTTAAACGAACCATATACGATTCGAGCTGACGCTCAGTAAGTCCGGTACCAAAACCAAGAGCTTGGGTGGCATTGTTCTTATCAACTGTACCAAAGGCATTCCACAGATAAGAATCTTTTTCCAAAGCATTTGCGCTCAAAGAAGTACTTTCAATATTCCATGATGAGGCTGACTGGAGTAAAGTGGCACCAATCTTATGCTTACCGAATTGACGGTTGTAGATAATCATGTTATCAAAAGTCCATGAGAAATCACGCTGTTCCTGTTTACGGGCATAATTATTACCTTCCTCCCCACTTGATCCAACCTTATAAGATGAGAAGCCATCTATAAAGTCACCTTGGCGATAATAACGGAAGTCAGGGCCGAATTGGATTTTGTATTGAAGTCCCTTTAAAGGTTTGAATATTTCACCAATGTCAAGGGTAGCGCCAAAAGCACCAAGAACACGATAAGTTTCACGCTTTGAAACATTATGGGACACTTCGTCGGCAATTGAATAAATAGACGATTCACCACCGGGATGAGTAATCTTATTGCCATCGGCATCGTACATAGGAGACATGCGGAACATACCTTTTGCCGCGCCATAGATGGCATCGGGAACAGAGCCCGACCGTCCGCCTAAAGTAGAAACGCCATAATCTTGCAATGTACGGGTAGCATTCATTGAAGCTGTTACATTAAACCATTTCACAGGCGTGATATTTACACCGAGGCGACCCGTATAGCGTTGATATTCCTGTCCTTTTTGAGTACCCTTGTTGTTAAGGTAGCCGAATGAAGCGTAGGCGCTCATTTGTTCTGTACCCCCCGATGCGCTGAGAGTGTGTTCCTGAGAAATTCCGGTTTGAAGGACATCACCGGTCCAATCATAATCAATCACTTTCGAAGCATCCCAAGAGCCACCTGCCCAGCCACGCATTACGTTATCATGAGTGGTATTACCATCAAGGGCAGTCAAGAAAAGTTTATCATCAGCATATTGATTGGGAGTTGTCGGATAAACAGAGTTACCATTAGCATCCAGATACTGGCCTGCATTGTAAGCAGCCCAACGTTTGAACTGGATAAAATCGGCAGCACTCATAGAGGGCGATTTATCGACAAGATTAGAGACAGTTACCGAACCGGAGTAATTAAGGCTGAATTGGCCTGCCTTACCGGATTTAGTCGTAACGAGAATTACGCCATTGGCACCGCGTGAACCATAAATTGCAGTAGCGGAAGCATCCTTAAGAATGTCGATAGACTCTATATCGCGGGGATTGAGGGTTTCAATACCGGACGAGGACATCAAAGGTACGCCGTCTACCACATAAAGAGGTGAATTAGTAGCAGAAAGAGAACGGGTACCACGGATAAGAACACTACCGAGTGTACCGGGACGCTCGCTCGTCGTAATGTCTACACCGGCAGCTTTACCTTGCAATGCCTCAAAAGCATTACTAACCGGGCGACTGGACAATTCTTCCGCCCCTACGCTGGTCAAAGCACCCGTCACGTCACTCTTCTTCTGAACACCGTAACCTACTACCACTACTTCATCCAACATTGCATTATCTTCCTGCAATGTCACCTGGAAATTTGTTTTTCCTGCAACAGAAATTTCTTGGTCTTTATAACCTATAAAAGAAATAGAAATCGTACCATTAGTAGGTACATTGGAAAGAGTAAATCGACCATCCAAGTCAGTAATCACACCATTAGTAGTGCCTTTAACCAGAACATTGGCACCAATAACCGGTTCACCGGCTTGATCAATTACAGTACCCGAAACGGTTTTGCTTTGTGCGGCAGCTCCTATAGCCAATACCGAGAACAAAGCCACGAGAAACAGCCGCTGGAGTTTACCCAGACGACTCAACAGACTTAAATTCTTGCTGTTTTTCATACTTTAAATATTAAGTTAAACAAAAGTTAACTTGATAATTAAGGGGGAAGCTGCCTGAAGCATAAATGCGGAGGGTCTTTTAAATTAACTGATACAACAAAATGGTTTTAAATTGGGTTGGGAAAGTGACTGTAGTTCGCGCACTAATTTCTTGATTCTAGTTTATAATGGTACAGATACTCAGTAAATCATCATTTAATTCAAATCCGTACAGAAATGAATGAGATGTTTTTTCGCTAATTTATCTGAATTTATTATCGGTTGAGTCGTAAAACGTAACAGTATGATTATGAGTGCATACAAATAGGGGCTATCTCAGTCGTATATTTAGGGTATCTCAGTATACGACTGAAGTACCCTGGATATACGACTGAGGTACCCTAAATATCCCCCTCCGGTTTGATATTTACTTCTTGTAAAAAACATTAAACTGGATAACATCGTTTGTCATTTAATTAACTGATCGAGGATAGCCCTGAAGACTTTATCTGCATGCTCTTGCATGATTCGTATATAATTGAATATAGGTCGATTATTTTTCATACTATGTCCTATACAATACTCTATTTTTTCTATTTCAATTCCCATATCATATCCATGTTGGGCAAATGTCTTCCTGGCAGAGTAATATGATACTTTCCTATTAATTCCCGCCAGATTTGCCACCTTATATATATGTCTAAAAACTAAGCTATATACTTTTTCATAAGACGAGTATCTACCAAATACTAATTTCCCGTTATCCGTTATATACTTATTAATGATTTCCTGTGCCTCTGGCTGAATGGTGAAGGCAATTTCGTTTTCACTTTTTTTGCTATTCCGGGTTTTATGGCGTACATACCGCATATGGTTCCGGTTTTTGAAATCATACTCCATCAAATCCCTTAGATTGATGCCGCCTAAATAATAAGTAAGCATAAAAATATCCCGAACCATCACTTGTGTTGTCTTGAATAGCTTTACATCACGTATACTTTTTAATTCTTCTACGGTCAGATCCAGTTCTCTGACATTGCTGACCGGCATTTTGAAAAGGACAAAAGGGTGAACCGGATAATTCACATAATTCATTTTACCTGCATAATTGAGTATAACCTTTATTAGAGTAAGGTAGATTCTAACGGATGTTGCAGATAAGCCTTCCTCTTTCATCTCATTGGCAAAGCCTTGTATTTGCAAAGGACTCAATTGTATTAAAGGAAAGTCTCCTTTCATATATTTCTGAAATTTCCTGCAAGCTATGCCATATAGTTTATAAGATTTCTTTTGCTCTTCGGTTTTCATGTAGGAAAGATATTCATTTGCCACAGTATTAAACGTAATACCTTTCTTTTGCTGTTCACGGGTGATGGTATGTATTAACTCTGTACACGATAGAGTGGGTAAGTAATGAATAGACGATAAGATTTCTTCGTATTCATAGATTATCTTACGTAGGCAAGCATTAATATTTGCTGCATTCTCATGCCTTACTACTTTTCCGTTTTTCATTTGATTTGCAGAGTCCAATATAAATTGAGTTGAAATATATCTGGTTTGCGAACGGTGTGCTACTGCAATTCTTATTCGGTGTTTTCCATTGGATAACTTTTTTGTTGGTACTATTACTATTGAAAGATTAGCCATATTGATTTTTGTGAGTTATATGTTTCTTGATACAATATTAGAGTAACAAATCAGATATTGAAAGACCCGCTATAATCAAAATGATACTGGGACTATTCGTTTTGATTTTATTCACAGACGTTGATACTATTTTTCAGTTAGAAAGACTGAATTTTCCATGTTTTGACACAATCTTACATTTCCTTTTTGAGGCTTTGCTCATATATTTGCAACACTTTTTCACAGACAGGAGAGCAAAATCTCCTGAGAAAATAGAAAACTAACTTTTGTTTAACTTAATAATTAAAGTATCCAGAAACAGCCACTTCAACAGAAGATCGCTTTGCCAACTTTATGCTGAGAATTGGCACACGAACTGAACCAGGAAATGGTTTATTACGAGAACCTGCACCATTCGGGTTGGCAAGCAGACCGCATCATCTATCACGACCAGTTGGGATCTTCTAAAGAAGGCTTATGGGATTCTTCCCTCTGGATGATTCTGCCAAGAAAGCTTATCAAAATTACGGTTATTAATAAATGTACTTTTAGAGTGCGGATAATGGGTCCCCACTCTATTTATGTACAAATAACCATATAAATGGATAAATTTCTATTTCGTATAGCACTCACGACGCATAATTTTGCGACATCAAATTAAAAATGACATACTATGAGAAAGCTCTTCTTGACCATTGCCTTATTATCAGGCTTTAGTAAGGCCCTGTTTGCCCAGTTTGGAAATTGTACTGCGTCCGAAATGCAGACCTATATAGACAATACCACCGGGAATACCATTACCATGCTTACCGATACCCTTAAAAACGACCGCTTCCTCTATCAGACAGACCCGATGTGGACATCCGATAGTAAATATGTGCTGTTCAGATCTTCCTCTCGCGGAAGCGATAAAAAGACGCAGATTTACTTTATAGAAATGGCTACCGGCAAAATCATTCAAGCTACGGAAGGTCCCAATCTGGGCAGTGCATTTTTAGCCAACAAAAGTAATCACATGTTCATCAGTCGTAAAGAAAAAGAAGACTGGAACATGTATGTGATGGATTTAGATAAATTCTTCGCAGATGTAAAGAAAGGAAAGGTAGGTAAACCTGCCGGTTATGAAACTTTCATCGGTACTTTCCCTACAGCAATGGGACGTCCCGGAGGATATGCTGTAGATTGTAATGACGACTACGCATACATCACGGTGGAACGCGAAGGAACAGAAGAAGAGAAAGAACGCATGATGAAGAATGCATTCTTGCCGGAAAACAATCAACCGGTAAAAATAAAGCCATCTCTTTGTGGTATTCGTAAAATGAACCTTGCCACCGGTGAAGTTACCAAGGTGATTGATACTGAATTTAAGACAGGACATATACAGGCCAGCCGATTCACTCCGGGAGAAATAGTATTCTGTAATGAAACAGGCGGAGATGCCCATCAGCGTATGTGGTTCTGCACCGCAGACGGCTCAGTCTTTAAGCCTCTCTATAAAGAAACACCGCTGGATTGGGTGACTCATGAAACTTTTGCGACAAAGGATTATGTCTATTTCAATATTTTAGGTTTCCAGCCTCGTCTCCGCAAACAAGTAAGCGGCATTGCCCGGATTAATCTGCGCACTGATGATGTAGAGTTGATTGGCCAGGTAGAAATGGAAAAAGACCGTAAAGCCATGGAAGGACAATTGACCGGACGAGGATTCTGGCACTGCAATGCAAGCCGGGATAACCGTTGGGCGGCAGGTGATACTTTCGGAGGAAATGTCTGGATAATCAATGTACAGACCGGCGAACGCCATTGGTTAGTTTCCGATACCAAGATGAAGCCGGATCATGCACATCCGAGTTTTAGCCCTGACGGAACCAAAGTTCTTTTCCAGTCAGGCCACTTTACAAACGGTAAACGTTTGAATTTGATGATGGTTGATATTACCTCATTCGACAAATAAAAAAAAATAAAACGATGAAAAATACATATTTATTCCTTTGTACCTTGTTGCTTGGTACAGCAGGCACCATACAAGCTCAAGACTCACGCGAACGTACTTACTATTATGAAACCCTGGAACCACGGCATGAACCGAAGCCGGAAGTAAACGGCTTTGCTACAGAAAAGATAAAAGAACAGTTGGATAGAGGATTAATAGCTGTTCCGGTCACTGACGGAAAGGGTATATATCTGAGTTGGAGATTATTGGAACAGGACAACGCAGATGTTTCATTTCATATTTATCGCTCTGTCAATGGAAAAACGCAACGTTTAACCAAATCTCCTATAAAATCTACTTGTGATTTTATTGACAAAGCTCCGGTAAACGAAAAAGCATCCTACTGGGTATGCGCTCTGGACAAGAAGAAAAAAGTGACCGATACATCCGCCAAGATAGAAGTGGAAGCTCCTCTATTGAAGAATTATCAATCAATCAAGCTGAACCGGAATATAAAAGCCGGCAAAATAGCTGTTGCCGACCTGAATGGAGACGGAATTTATGATTATATCATTCGTACGCCGGATAAGAATGTAGATCCGGGAATGCCGGGTACTTTAGGTGGAGAAACTTATCAGATTGAAGCCTATCTGAGTGATGGAACTTTCTTGTGGTCAAAAGATCTGGGACAGGGAATAGAACCGGGCGTATGGTATTCTCCTTTCATCGCTTACGACTTTAATGGAGATGGCAAAGCAGAGATAGCCTTAAAAACTGCACCCGATGATGCCAAACGTAACGAGAAAGGTCGCATAGATTCAGGTGAAGAGTATTTGAGTGTACTGAATGGCATGACAGGAAAAGAAATGGCCCGTGTGGATTGGCCCGAACGTAATGACCGATATGGTAATCTTGTCCGCCAGAATCGCAACCAGATTGGTATGGCCTATCTGGATGGAAAGACTCCTTATATATTGGCGTGCCGCGGAACTTATAAATTGATGGTTGTAGATGCCTGGCAATTGAACGGTGATAAACTGGAACGTGCCTGGAGATGGGATGGTGATGAGGAAAATCCTATAGTGAGAAGTATGGGTGCGCATAATATGATTTGTGGTGACGTGGATGGTGACGGAAAAGATGAAATCCTGTTAGGGTCATGCATGCTTGATGATAATGGTACATTATTGTGGTCTACCGGATTAGGACACCCGGATAAGGCCTATTTGACCGATATTGATCCGAATCGTCCGGGAATGGAAGTGTTTTTATGTTTGGAGCCTTGGCACGACAACGGGCGTGGAGTCTGTGTGGTAGATGCTAAAACAGGGCAATCGGTTTGGAATATCGGCCATAAGACTTTTCATGTGGGAGATGGCATGGTTACAGACTTCGACCCTGCCCACAAAGGACTGGAATGCTTTGCAAGTGAAGACCGCAAAGGAGGAAGTACGGACAAATACCTGCTTTCGGCTGATGGCCAGCATTTAGGTAAGAATGAAGATGTTCCATCTTGCCGTAACTGGGCATGGTGGGATGGAGATTTACTACGCGAGACATTCAAAGGAGACGATAACCGTTGGGGAGCCAGTTCTTCTTCAAACGGTCGTTCATTGAGTATTGTAAAATGGAAAGGGGAAACGCTCACGGAGGGCATTGAAGGGAATATTCTGATGATTGCCGATTTATATGGTGACTGGCGTGAAGAGATTATCACTGCCTTGCCGGGTGAAATCCGTATTTATTCAACAAATATTTCGGCTAAAGATCGTCGCATAACTCTGATGCAGGATGGAATATATAGAAACTATGTAGCACACCGTTCCATGGGCTATCCGCAAGCACCGGTTCCTTCTTATTATTTAGGTGAGTGAAAGATTTGTAATAACAAGGTTTTATAATTATGAAATGAAACACTGGATTATTGTAAATATACTCTTGCTTTGTGGCAGCATATATGCTTTTTCACAACCTTACAAGGGAGAAAAGTTGTCAAGAGGTTTAGTCGGAATTCCTACAGAGAAAGGAATGTACTTCAGTTGGCGCATAACGCTGAATGATGCGCCCGACTTGCAATTTGACTTATACCGAAGCACCAATGGTGGTACAGAGACAAAGCTGAATAAAGCCCCCATCAGCCAAACGACTGATTTCTTGGATGAAACAGTGGACTTAAAAGCTGACAACATCTGGATATTGAAAGCAGATAACCAAATCGCTGCAACCTGGATTCGCACAAAAGAAGAAGAACTGACCCCTTATTTAAGTATCCCTATCAAGAAACCGGAAGACGGGGAAATTGCAGGTGAACACTTCTTTTATACAGCCAATGATTGCAGTGTAGGCGATTTAGATGGTGACGGTGAATACGAAGTCATATTGAAGTGGACACCCTCTAACTCTAAACGGCCACCACAACGTGGATTTACCGGAAATACTTATTTAGACGCATATAAAATGGATGGAACTATGCTCTGGCGTATTGATTTAGGACCCAATATCCGTTCGGGAGCAGCTACAACCAACTTTCTTGTTTTCGATTTCGACGGAGACGGATGTGCCGAAGTGTGTTGTAAGACAGGAGACGGAACTATAGACGGAATTGGACATGTGATAGGTGACAGCAAGAACGACTGGAGGACCTGGGATAAAGAAAGCCCAACGTACGGAAAGATTGTTAACGGACCGGAATATTTAACTGTCTTTGAAGGCAAAACAGGAAGGGAATTAGATTCAAAAGAATACATACCTACTCGCTATCCTATAGACGGATGGGGAGGTATTGGAGGCAATTGCGGCAATGATAATACCGGCGGACGTTCTGATCGTTTTACCGCAGGAGTTGCCTTTTTGGATGGCAAAAATCCCTCACCTGTAATGGTAAGAGGATGGTATGGGCGCACCGTAGTCGCCGCATGGACTTTTACCAACGCCACACTGAAAAGTATATGGACTTTCGATAGTGCCAATCCTGGTTTAGAGAAGTACTCAGGCATGGGAAACCACAGTGTGACAATAGCAGATTTTGATGGCGACGGTTATGATGAAGTTTGTGTGGGAGCTATGACAGTAGATCATGATGGAAAAGGACTCTTCACAACTGGTTTGAGGCATGGAGACGCTCTGCATGCCGGTCGTCTGATACCTTCACGCCCTGGTATGCAGGTATTTGGCGTACATGAGAATGAGGGAGATAACGAGATTGTAAGTCGGACTCCTGCTGTAGCTATGTTTGATGGAGCTACCGGGGAAATTATCTGGCAGGATGGTTTAGGCAAAGATGCCGGACGTGGAGTTGCAGCCGATATTGATCCGCGTTATGAAGGAGCAGAATGCTGGTGCAATATTGGCGGACTAAGGAGAGGAGATACCGGAGAATTTATCAGTAATAAGAAGCCAAACTCCTGTAACTTCACCATTTATTGGGATGCCGATTCTCTGGCAGAATTACTGGATCACGTTTCCATCAGTAAATGGAATTGGCAAACAGAGGAAACGGATTTGTTGCTGAAAGCCGAAGGAGTAGTCTCTAACAATGGAACCAAAGGAAATCCCTGCTTATCAGGAGACATCTTGGGGGACTGGCGTGAAGAAGTTATCTGGGCTTCAAAAGATCAAACGGAATTGCGCATCTATACAACTACAATACCTGCTACCGACAGGCGTCCAACTTTAATGAATGATCGTCAATATCGCCTGGCCATTGCCTGGCAAAATGTAGGATATAATCAACCGCCACATACCAATTTTTAGTCATGATGAAAAGAAACAGAATCTATATTTATTTATGTCTTTCGTTCTTGCCTTTAATATCATTAAAGGCACAGAACAACCAGACTTCCGGCTTAAACGCCCGCGAGTTTAATAAGTATTGGAAAGTAGAATCGGAATCTCCCGATTTTAAAGTAACGTTCCGAGGGGATACGGCGGAAATTGTATCTCCCAAAGGGCTAACTCTCTGGAGAAAGGAGAAAATGAGTGGTAAAGTAACCATTGAGTACGATGCTTGCGTAGTCAATGAGACCAAAGAGGATCGTCTAAGTGATTTAAATTGCTTCTGGATGGCTTCTGACCCGAAATATCCTGATAACTTATGGAAACGTGAAAAGTGGCGCAACGGAATATTCCTTAATTGTTATTCCTTACAACTTTATTATCTGGGATATGGTGGAAACCATAATTCCACAACACGGTTTCGTCGATATGATGGTAATGAAACAGGCATTACTGATCCTCAGGCCCGGCCTGCCATCTTAAAAGAGTATACGGATACAGAACATTTGTTGAAAGCAAACCACTGGTACCATATTAAAATTACAAATGAGAATAATAGGGTTAGTTATTATATAGACGGAAAACGTCTGGTAGATTTCAGGGATGCAGAACCTCTGACAGAAGGTTGGTTCGGTTTCCGCTCCACTTTATCACGTACCCGCATTACTAATTTTCGCTATGAATGTTCATCACAGGAAACTGCCACCGTTCCTTTACAATGGATTGGTAATCCCCCCGAGCTGGATAAGCCTGTAAGTTTTGGTGTCCCCTTTGATAAAGGAGAGGTTTTTCCTGAAAGCCTTTTGCAATTAAGAAGTGCCAATGGTGAGAATATTCCGGTTGATACTTGGGCATTGGCTTATTGGCCGGATGGTTCTGTGAAATGGAGCGGAGTAGCCGGCGTTATTCCTGCCGGAACAGAGAAGTTAATGCTTGAAAAGATGGGAAAAAAGCCGAAGAAAAAATCAAAGGCCGGAAAACCTAATGATGGCACATCTGCTTCTGTAACTGAAACACACGAGCGTATCCAGATAGAAACAGGAGTGATTTCAGCTTATATTCCCCGACAAGGCGAATTTCTGATAGACAGCCTTTTATATAAAGGTGTGAAAGTTGGTGAGAAAGCCCGTCTGATATGCAACACTCAAAGTGAACCAGTACTTGAAACCACTTCGCATGTATCTTTCACGAACTATACCAGTGAATTGAAATCGGCCATTGTAGAACGTTCAGGTGCAATACGCACACTTGTCAAACTGGAAGGTGTGCATAAAAGTAAGGATGGACGCGAATGGCTACCTTTTGTAGTCCGCCTCTATTTCTATGCTGGAAGCGAACAAGTAAAGATGGTCCATAGCTTTGTGTTTGATGGCGACCAGGATAAAGATTTTATCCGCGCTTTAGGTATTCGTTTCGATATTCCTATGCGCGAAGCACTCTACAACCGTCACATAGCCTTTTCGTGTGCCGATGGCGGAGTATGGAGCGAACCAGTGCAGCCACTGGTTGGGCGTCGCATTCTGACACTCGGAAAACCACAAGATAAAGAACCCTCCCTACAACAGCAACAGATGGAAGGTAAACGTATCCCTCCTTATGAAGCATTTGACGAAAAGAACCGTTCCTTGCTTGATAACTGGGCATCATGGGACAGTTATCGTTTGTCTCAACTCACTGCGGATGCTTTCTCCATCCGTAAGCGCGCTAATGACAACAATCCCTGGATAGGCACTTTCTCCGGCACACGCAGTAACGGCTATGCCTTTGCCGGTGACATTACCGGCGGAGTCGGACTCTGTCTGCATGATTTCTGGCAGTCTTATCCCTCTTCCATTGAAATGTCCGGAACGAAAACTCCTACAGCCACTCTTACCGCCTGGCTATGGAGTCCTGATGCCGAACCGATGGATCTGCGGCACTATGATAATGTGGCACACGACTTAAATGCCAGCTATGAAGACGTACAAGAAGGGATGAGTACCCCTTATGGCATAGCCCGCACTACTACGCTTACTCTGATTCCACAAGGAGGATATACCGGAAAAGAAACTTTCGCCGATTGTGCCAAGCAGTTTTCCGAACCAGGCATATTGATGCCCACTCCCGATTATCTGCATGCACAGCAGGCTTTTGGTGTCTGGAGTCTTCCTGACCGCAGCACGCCTTTCCGCGCTCGTGTAGAAGACCGCCTGGATGCCTATATTGATTTCTATAATAAAGCCATCGAACAGAATAAATGGTATGGCTTCTGGAATTATGGTGATGTTATGCACGCTTATGACCCTGTTCGTCACACCTGGCGTTATGATATCGGAGGTTTTGCCTGGGACAACACGGAATTAGCTTCCAACATGTGGCTTTGGTATAATTTTCTGCGCACAGGGCGTACTGATATTTGGTGTATGGCTGAAGCTATGACCCGCCATACTGCCGAAGTAGACACCTATCATATAGGTCCCAATGCCGGATTAGGCAGTCGCCACAATGTCAGTCATTGGGGATGCGGTGCCAAAGAAGCCCGCATTAGTCAGGCTGCCTGGAATCGTTTTTATTATTATCTCACCACCGATGAACGTTGTGGTGACCTGATGACCGAAGTGAAAGATGCCGAACAGAAACTCTATACTCTCGACCCCATGCGCCTGGCTCAACCACGAAATGAGTATCCTTGCACAGCACCTGCCCGTCTAAGAATAGGGCCCGACTGGCTGGCTTATGCAGGCAACTGGATGACAGAATGGGAACGTACCGGCAACACTGCATATCGTGATAAAATCACAGCAGGAATGAAAAGCATTGCGGCATTACCTAATCGTATTTTCACAGGTCCCAAAGCGCTTGGCTTTGATCCGGCAACAGGCATCATCACCTCAGAATGTGACCCGAAACTGGAAAGCACTAACCACCTGATGACTATTATGGGTGGCTTTGAAATCATGAATGAAATGCTCCGGATGATAGACCTACCCGAATGGAACGATGCCTGGTTGGACCTTGCAACCCGTTATAAACAAAAAGCATGGGAGTTGAATCGTAGCCGTTTCCGCATTTCACGCCTGATGGGATATGCAGCCTACCACACCCGCAACCAGGAGATGGCAAAAGAGGCTTGGACGGATCTGTTTACCAGATTGGAACATACCCCTGCTCCTCCTTTCAGCATCACAACTTTGCTTCCACCGGTAGTTCCGGCTCCGTTGGACGAGTGCAAAAGTATCAGCACCAATGATGCAGCTCTTTGGAGTCTTGATGCCATTTACATGCAGGAAGTCATACCAATGGATGAGTAAATTGTACGAATTTCCATGAATATTGTATGTTATTCTATGGAAAAGTAACCTATTTTGCCCTATTTTTGCAATCAATGAAACAACATATACCATGAAAAAACCTTTTTTAAAATCTTTGGGAAGTATTGCAGCTATTGCAATAATTGCCATTGGACTATCAGGGGCTATACCTGCCCCAAAATACAAGACAGTAACTGTCAGTGCGCCTTTCCCGATGGAACCGATTAAGGAATTTATATTCCCCGATCGTGATTTTCCTATCACCAAATACGGTGCGGTAGCTGATGGAAAAACAAACAACACAAAAGCCATTTCACGTGCCATTACCGCATGTAATCGTGCCGGTGGCGGACGTGTAGTCATTCCTGCCGGAGAGTGGCTTACCGGGCCTATCCATTTCAAGAGTAATGTCAATCTGCACCTATCGGAAAATGCCGTACTGCGGTTTACTGATAATCCGGATGATTATCTGCCTGCCGTCATGACTTCATGGGAAGGTATGGAATGTTACAATTATTCTCCGCTGGTTTATGCTTTCGACTGTGAGAACATTGCCATTACCGGAACCGGAACGCTTCAACCCATCATGGATACCTGGCGTAAATGGTTCAAGCGCCCTCAACCTCATATGGATGCACTTGCGGAACTATATACAATGGCCTCAACAGATGTTCCTGTGAAAGAAAGGCAGATGGCCAAGGGAGAAAATAACCTGCGACCGCACCTGATACACTTCAACAGATGTCAGAACGTATTGCTCGACCAGTTCAAGATTCGCGAAAGCCCGTTCTGGACCATTCATCTTTATTTGTGTGACGGCGGCATTGTTCGCAATTTGGATGTGCGCGCCCACGGACATAATAATGATGGCGTCGATTTAGAAATGAGCCGCAACTTCCTGGTAGAAAACTGTAAATTCGACCAAGGGGATGATGCGGTAGTTATCAAGGCCGGACGTAACCAGGATGCGTGGCGCTTGGATACTCCATGTGAGAATATCGTTATCCGGAACTGCGATATTATAAAGGGACATACTTTGTTGGGTATCGGCAGTGAAATGTCAGGCGGAATCCGCAATGTATACATGCATGATTGTGCCGCACCGGACTCCGTATTCCGCTTATTCTTTGCCAAGACTAATCACCGCAGAGGAGGTTTCATTGAAAATATCCACATGGAAAATGTAAAAGCAGGAAAGATGCAGCGCATACTGGAAATAGATACCGATGTACTTTACCAATGGCGCAATCTGGTGCCGACCTATGAAGAGCGGATTACACGTATCGATGGCTTGTACATGAACAATGTATCCTGCGAACGTACGGAGGCCATCTATGACCTGAAAGGTGACGCCAAACTACCTGCAAAGAATGTGTTCATCAAGAATGTACATGCTGGTGAAGTCACCAAATTCATAAAGAATGTACAGAACGTTGAAAATGTGGTAGAAGAGAATATGACTTACGACCGCTTCCGCAATGCTGCCAATGCTCCGGCTTACGATTACTCTAAACTACAAAAGGAGAAATTAGGAAGAGGCGTAGTTGCCATCCGGGAGAATCCTTCGGAAGTAGCAATTTCCTGGCGTTATCTTTCTTCCGATCCGGAAAACACAGCTTTCAACCTCTACCGCGACGGAAAAAAGATTGCAGAAGTATCTGCCAATACCGGAACATTCTATCGCGATACCTATAAAAGCAAGAAAGCAGCAACTTATACTGTAAAACCGATAGTGAACGGAAAAGAAACAGGACACATTGAAGGAGCTTATACCCTACCCGCCAAGGCACCGATAGGATACATCAATATACCTCTCGACACACCTGCAGACGGTGTAACTCCCTCAGGACAAAAGTATACTTATATGCCTAATGACGCTTCTATCGGTGATGTTGACGGTGACGGAGAATACGAAATCATCTTGAAATGGAATCCGTCAAATGCCCATGATAACGCCCATGACGGATATACAGGCAACGTACTCTTTGATTGTTACCGACTGAATGGTGAGAAACTATGGCGTATCGACATGGGGCATAATGTTCGTGCAGGCGCCCACTATACCCAGTTCATGGTTTACGACTTCGATGGCGACGGACGTGCCGAAATCATTATGAAGACTTCCGACGGAACTGTCGATGGACAAGGAAATGTAATCGGCGATGCTGCTGCCGACTATCGCGAACCGGGTGACCCACGCCGCAATCAGGGCCGCATCCTGACTGGGAATGAATACCTCACTGTATTCAACGGTCATACAGGGGCGGCTATGAAAACTATAAATTATGTCCCTGAACGTGGAAACCTGGAAGATTGGGGAGACAACCGTGCCAACCGAAGCGACCGTTTTCTTGCAGCAGTAGCTTATCTGGACGGCATTCGTCCAAGTGCAGTCATGTGTCGCGGTTATTACACTCGCACAGTACTTGTTGCTTTCGACTGGGATGGAAAGGACTTGAAACAGCGTTGGATATTCGACAGTAATACTCCAGGTAATGGAGCTTATGCAGGCCAAGGAAACCACAACCTCCGTGTAGCCGATGTTGATGGGGACGGGTGCGACGAAATCATTTACGGTTCCTGTGCCATTGATAATAATGGAAAAGGTCTCTACTCCACCCGAATGGGACATGGAGATGCCATTCATCTGACCAAATTCTCTCCTTCCATGAAGGGGCTTCAGGTATGGGATTGCCACGAAAATAAAAGAGATGGTTCAAGTTTCAGAGATGCAGCCACAGGCGAGGTCTACTTTCAGGTAAAAAGTGGCATAGACGTAGGCCGTTGCATGGCAGCAGACATTGATCCGACTAACCCCGGTGTAGAAATGTGGTCATGGGAATCAAAAGGATTACGCAACATCAAAGGTGAAGTGGTCAATCCGAACATCAAAACCTTCTCCATCAATATGGCTGTATGGTGGGACGGTGATTTACTTCGCGAATTACTGAACAAGAATGTAGTTTCCAAATATGACTGGGAAGCCGGCGTTTGCAAACCTTTGGTTACTTTCACCGGAGCCGTATCAAACAATGGAACCAAAGCCAATCCTTGTCTGCAAGGTGACATCACGGGCGACTGGCGCGAAGAAGTTCTTCTCCGTTCTGAAGATAATAAATCCCTCCGCCTATATGTGTCTCCGGTAGCAACCGATTACCGTTTCCATACCTTCTTGGAAGATCCGGTTTATCGCATCAGTATTGCAACACAGAATGTGGCTTATAATCAACCTACCCAGCCAGGATTCTATTTTGGCCCGGATTTGAAAGGGAAGTTCAGAGGGTACGAATTTAAATAATAACCAGGATGCTAAATAATAGACCAAGCATCCCCAAACAATAAAAAAAATATGAATATTAAGACACTTTGCATCACAGGTGCCTTGTTACTAACCGGCATCAGCATTTATGCCCAGAAGAAAAAAGAAGTCATTAATGACTCAAATACCCCGTTGCACCTCTTGCAACCGGCTTATAAAGTCCCTTATAAGGCACTCACAACCAGCGAAGTTAAAACAGATATCGACCGCGTGCTCCGCTACCTGGAAAAGACCACCCCTACCCGTGTAGTAAGCGAGAAAACAGGAAAGGTTATCACCGATTACAATAATCTGCCTGCCGATGCTCAACTGGAACGCGGCGCTTTCCGCCTCGCAAGTTATGAATGGGGAGTTACTTACTCCGCCATGCTGGCTGCTGCCGAAGCTACCGGAGACGCCGACTACAAGAAATATGTGACGGACCGCTTCAACTTCCTGGCCGAAGTAGCCCCGCGCTTCCGCGAAATGCTTGAAAAGAATGGCACTACAGACCCGCAGATGAAACAAATTCTGACTCCACATGCTCTTGATGATGCCGGAGCCGTTTGTGCGGCCATGATAAAAGCACAGTTACAGGATAAATCTCTCAACCTATATCCGCTGATAGAGAACTATCTCGACTTCATTCTGAACAAAGAATACCGTCTTACTGATGGAACATTTGCACGCACCCGCCCGCAACTCAATACCCTGTGGCTGGACGATATGTTTATGGGAATTCCCCCCGTTGCCTGGTACTCACAATTAGCAAAAGAGAACCAGCAAAAGTATCTTGCCGAAGCTGTCCGTCAGATATTTCAGTTTGCCGAACGGATGTGGGTTCCTGAAAAGAAATTATTCCGCCATGGCTGGGTAGAGAGTATGCAAGACCATCCTGCTTTTCATTGGGGACGCGCCAATGGCTGGGCGTTGCTCACCATGACCGAAGTGCTGGATGTAATGCCCGAAAACCATCCCCAACGTGCCAAACTGATGGAACTCTTCCGTGAACATGTCCGTGGATTGGCTGCCTGTCAGAGCGGAGAAGGTTTCTGGCACCAACTACTCGACCGCAATGACTCCTATCTGGAAACTTCGGCAACCGCCATTTATGTATATTGCATGGCTCATGGAATCAACAAAGGATGGCTGGATGCACTGGCTTACGGACCTGTAGCCCAACTGGGCTGGCATGCTGTTTCCACACAAATCAATGCAGAAGGACAGGTAGAAGGTACCTGTGTGGGCACCGGTATGGCTTTCGACCCGGCATTCTATTATTATCGTCCGGTCAACGTGTATGCCGCTCATGGATATGGCCCCGTCATCTGGGCAGGCGCCGAAATGATTAATCTACTGAACAAGCAACATCCGAAAATGAATGACAGCGCCATACAATACTACTCTACCGAGCAGAAAACAACAGCGCCTATTTTTAGTGTAACCGAATCCAAATAACCCTTAATAACAATGTATCATGAAAAGAGAAGCATTCAAAATGTTCCTGAAACCCGGTTTCGAGAAGGAATATGAAAAAAGACATGCAGCCATCTGGCCGGAATTGAAAAAGATGTTGTCCGACGGCGGGGTATATGACTACTCCATCTATTGGGACAAAGATACCAACATCCTCTTTGCTTGTCAAAAAACGAAAGGTGAAGAGTCATCACAAGATATGGGTACCAATCCCATTGTTCAAAAATGGTGGGATTATATGGCGGATATAATGGAGGTAAATCCTGATAATTCTCCGGTAACCATACCATTGCCGGAAGTCTTCCATATGGATTAAAAAAACAAAAGTGCATTGAAGGTCTGTTTCAATGCACTTTTTTCCGTATTTTTGTTACGTACTAATAATCTATGAAATATGAAAAAGCACTTTCTATTATTGTGCACATCCTTGTTTTGCCTTATTTTAAATTCTTACGCATCCATCGAAGTACGTTCCAACCATATGACGACTTCAGACGGACTACCCAACAACTCTGTCTGTTACATGTTTCAGGACAGCAAAGGATTCATCTGGATGGGCACTTTGAATGGACTCAGCCGCTACGACGGTAATTCATTCGTCACCTTCTTGCCCGAAAGCGAATCAAGCAAAGGACGGATAGCATTGTCTACCAACCATGCCAGAACTATCAGTGAAGATAAAAACGGCCTTCTATGGATAGAAACTTCCGGTGAGTTCTTCAATTGCTACGATTTAAAGAAAGACTGTTTTGTTGACTTCACCGGTTGCAACGAATACCGCCAGAATTACGACCGTAAAATAGAAGCGGACAACGGGGATATCTGGCTATGGCAAAACAGAAATGGTTGTCGGCGGGTTACATACCAGAACAATACATTTACTTCCGTAACCTATAAAAAGAATAAAGGGAACTTACCATCGGACAGTGTTGCCTATGTATACCAAGACAAACAAGGAGGTATCTGGGTAGGAACAAATTACGGTGTATCCCAAATTGTAGGTGATAAAAGCGTCATCGTTGAAAAGCACAATGCTTTCGCAGCCCAGTCTTTTGAGAAAAGCATCTTCTTCCTGTCAAACGGCGGCATTATCTCTAAAAAGGAAGGAAGTAACCCGACAACAACAGTCGCCCAACTTCCAAAGGAAAGAAACAATATCACCATATACGGAACACTTTGCCTGCAAGATGATTGGGTGATATTTACCTCTACCGGCGGATACATATTCGACATGAAAACATGCCAGGTCAGCCGCCAACCGGAGCTGGATATCCGGAATGGCAATGTCCTAACCGACAACCTCGGTAATTATTGGATTTACAACCATACAGGCAAAGTATGGTACGTGAATGCCAAGACGCGAGCCATTAAGACTCTCCAACTGAGCACTCCGGATAAACTTAACTACGTGGATATGGAACGTTACCATGTGGTACACGACTCCCGGGGCATCATCTGGATATCAACCTACGGGAATGGTCTCTTTGCTTACAACACCTTTACGGAAGAGCTCCAGCATTTCGATTTCCAAATTGATGGCTTCAGCCACATTAGCTCCAACTACTTGCAATATATCATGGAAGACAGTTCCGGTGCTATCTGGGTCAGTTCCGAATATGCCGGAGTTGCCCGCCTGACCATTCTGAACGAAGGTATACAGCGTATCTATCCGGAAGCCGTTTCCTTGTCAGACCGTTCAAATACCATACGAATGATAACCCGACTGAAAAACGATGAAATCTGCATCGGTACGCGGGGCGGAGGGGTGTATACCTATGATGCGCAAATGGAAACGCAAAAAAAGCAATATCATTTCACTTCCAACATATACGCAATAGCCGAAGACAATAACGGAACAATATGGATGGGCAGCCGTGGAGACGGACTCTGCATAGACGGTAAATGGTATGTAAACAAGAGCGATGATGCTTCATCCATCTCTAACAATCACATCTTCACCCTATATTGCGACCGGAAAGGGCGAATGTGGGTAGGAACTTTCGGCGGCGGACTTGATTTAGCCATCAAGGGTGAGCATGGGTATACCTTCCGGCATTTTCTGAATAAAGGTTTCGGACAACAGCGAACGCGCGCCATCATGGAAGACAAGAATGGATGGATGTGGATAGGAAACAGCGACGGGGTATATGTATTCCACCCGGACTCTCTGATGGCCAATCCTGAAAACTACCTGATATACAATTACAATAATGGAAAAATACGCAGTAATGAAATTAAATGTATCTATCAAGATACTCAGGGGCATATCTGGATTGGTACATCAGGCGGCGGATTAAGCATGTGTACCCCGGATAGTAATTACAGAAATCTAAGTTTCAAGCATTACAGCACCCTCAACGGATTGGTAAACAACATGGTTCAAGCCATCGCAGAAGACAAGCAAGGTAAACTATGGATTTCAACGGAATATGGAATATCGCGCTTCAATCTCGAAACGCAGACCTTTGACAATTTCTTCTTCTCACCTTATACTTTAGGAGATGTTTATAGTGATAACAGCTCCTGCGTCAGCAAGGACGGCAGATTATTATTCGGCACCAATTACGGGCTATTAGTAATCAATCCTGAACGAATAGGAAAAGGCACAATCCCTAATTCAGTCGTCACGTTCACCAATCTGCAAGTAAACGGAATATCCATGCGCCCAAGAGACATAGACTCGCCGTTGAACAGTGCAATGATGTATACAGATGAAATTAAATTGAAGTATTTCCAAAACTCTTTTGTAATAGACTTCACCACATTTGATTATTCAGAGAGTAATAGTTATACCTATACTTACTGTTTAGAGAACTACGACAAGGAGTGGAGCAAGCCTTCCCCATTAAGTTTTGCTTCTTACAAGAATTTGCCACCGGGCACATACAATCTACATGTAAAAGTTTGTAATGCTACCGGTATTTCAGGAGATCAGGAAGCTATTTTAAAAATAATAGTAACCCCTCCTTTCTGGAAAACGACCTGGGCATTCCTGACTTACACCTTGTTGTTTTTAGTCATACTCTACATTGCATACAGATTGGTACTGAATTTCAATCTCCTACGGAACAAAGTACAAGTAGAAAAGCAACTGACGGAATACAAGTTGGTATTCTTCACTAATATCTCACATGAATTCCGTACACCTCTGACTTTGATACAGGGGGCTCTGGAAAAGATACAAGGTATGGAGAAGGTTCCCAAAGAAATGGCTAATTCTCT
The DNA here is from genome assembly GCA_947071285.1 of uncultured Bacteroides sp. Lineage (GTDB taxonomy): Bacteria > Bacteroidota > Bacteroidia > Bacteroidales > Bacteroidaceae > Bacteroides. The sequence goes on from CAMTFK010000005.1 coordinate 44,582, forward strand.
GAAAGTGATGAATAAAAGTACGCAACGTATGTTGCGACTGATTAACCAGTTACTGGAATTCCGTAAGATGCAGAACAATAAGTTGGCCCTTTCTCTGGAAGAAACGGACGTTATGGGCTTTCTTCATGAAATCTTCCTGAGCTTCAAAGATACGGCAGCCTCCAAGAACATGGATTTCCGTTTTCAACCCTCAGTGGCTTCTTACAAGATGTTCATTGATAAAGGAAATCTGGATAAAGTAGTTTATAACCTGCTTTCAAATGCTTTCAAGTATACCCCCAGCAATGGTAAAGTCATTCTGTCGGCTATTGTTGATGAGGAGAAGCAATGTCTGGAAATCTCCGTATCAGATACCGGTATCGGCATTGCCAAAGAAAAACGGGGAGAACTATTCAAGCGTTTTATGCAAAGCAATTTTTCCAGCAATAGTACCGGGATAGGCCTGCACCTGACACATGAATTGGTGAATGTACATAAAGGCACTATCACTTATGATGAAAATCAGGGAGGTGGTTCCATCTTTACTGTCTTACTCCCTACAGCAACAAGCGTATACGAAGAAAAAGACTTCCTGATACCACACAATGCATTCCTGGAAGAGAAATCCTACAAAAAGGAAAGTGAAGAAGAGACTGATATTCCGGAAGTTAACGAAATAGAAGCAAGAGAGCCTTCCAATCCATACAGGTTGCTAATCATAGAGGATGACAATGATGTACGGGAATTCCTGAAAGACGAATTCAAACCCTATTTCGAAGTAGTGACCGAAGCTGACGGAGTTTCCGGTCTGGAACGTGCACGTACATATGATGCAGACCTCATCATTTGCGATGTATTGATGCCGGGGCTGACAGGTTTTGAAGTAACTCGCAAACTTAAGAGTGATTTCGATACCAGTCATATCCCCATCATATTATTAACTGCAATGAGTTCTGCCGAAAATCACCTGAAAGGCGTAGAAAGCGGGGCGGATGCATATATCACCAAGCCTTTCAGTCCCAAGTTATTGCTGGCAAGAGCTTTCCAATTGATAAAACAACGGGAGAAGTTGCGGAAAAAGTTTTCGGACGAACCTGGCATGATAACGCCCACTATCTGTACATCAGAAAAGGATAAGCAGTTTGCAGATAAGCTTCAATCCATTCTGGAACAGCAGATTGGCAATAGTGAATTTGCAGTAGATGACCTGGCTTCGATTATGGGATTAGGACGCTCTACATTCTATCGCAAAGTGCGGGGAGTGACCGGCTATTCTCCCAATGAATACATGCGTATCATCCGAATGAAAAAAGCTGCGGAACTGTTACTCGAAAACCGTTATACAGTAGCGGAAGTATCCTATAAAGTGGGTATTGAAGATCCGTTCTATTTCAGCAAATGCTTCAAGAAGCAGTTTGGGCATTCGCCATCAGTATATCTGCGGGGGAAGAATGATGCGGAAGAATGACTAAGAAAAAGAGCCCGAAGCAATGCTTCGGGCTCTTTTTCTTATATACTATTTACTATTCCCACTCTATTGTTGCAGGTGGTTTTGACGAAATATCATAGGTTACACGGTTTACCCCTTTCACCTTATTAATAATGTCATTGGATACTTTGCCCAGGAATTCGTAAGGTAAATGTGCCCAGTCTGCCGTCATAGCATCCGTAGAAGTTACAGCGCGCAGCGCAATCGCACGTTCATATGTACGTTCGTCACCCATCACACCTACCGACTGTACGGGAAGCAGAATAACACCTGCCTGCCAAACCTGATGGTAAAGGGAAGTCTCGTTGCCATCAGCATCTTTCACTTTCCAGTCACGTAAACCTTGGATATAGATATCATCCGCATTTTGCAGGATAGCTACCTTTTCAGGAGTAATATCGCCCAAAATACGCACTGCCAGACCCGGTCCGGGGAAAGGATGGCGAGTAATCAGATGTTCGGGCATGCCCAACTCACGACCCACACGACGAACTTCGTCCTTGAACAGCAAGCGAAGTGGTTCACAAAGTTTCAAGTGCATCTTTTCGGGCAGACCGCCTACATTATGATGACTCTTAATAACCGTTCCGGTGATAGAAAGAGACTCAATGCAATCAGGATAAATAGTACCTTGTGCCAGCCACTTCACATCTTTAATTTTATGGGCTTCTTCATCGAATACGTCAATAAAGCCTTTACCTATAATCTTACGTTTCTTTTCCGGTTCCGCTACTCCGGCCAATTCAGCAAAAAACTTAGCACTGGCATCTACACCGATTACGTTCAGACCGAGGCATTCATAATCGTGCATCACATTCTTGAACTCATTCTTGCGAAGCATGCCGTGGTCAACGAAGATACAAGTCAGATTCTTGCCAATAGCACGGTTCAGCAGCACAGCAGCCACAGAAGAATCCACGCCACCACTCAAACCAAGAACCACTTTATCATCCCCCAACTGTTCTTTCAATTCGGCAACAGTCGTTTCAATAAATGAAGCCGCACTCCAGTCTTGTTTGCAACCGCAAACATCCACCACGAAATTTTTCAGCATCTGCGTGCCATCTTCCGAATGGAATACTTCGGGATGGAACTGTACGCCCCATACCTGCTCATTCTCTATCTGGTACGCAGCAATCGCCACCTTGTCCGTTGAAGCTATTTTCTTGAAACCAGAAGGGATGGCTGTAATTGTATCACCGTGGCTCATCCACACTTGCGAACCTTCTTTCACGCCCTTGAACAGCACATTGTCCTTATCGAAAGAACTCAAATGTGCACGCCCATATTCGCGGCTTCCGGCAGGTTCCACCTTACCGCCATTCGTATAAGCAATGAATTGCGCACCATAGCAAATACCCAGAATAGGATACTTTCCACGAATTTCACTTAAATCAACTTTGAATGCACTTTCATCGTATACAGAGAACGGGCTGCCTGAGAGAATAACTCCCTTTACACTCTTATCTCCTTTCGGGAACTTATTGTAAGGAACAATCTCGCAATATGTACTCAATTCACGAACACGACGGCCGATGAGCTGTGTAGTCTGCGAACCGAAATCAAGAATGATAATCTTTTCCTGCATATAATCTGTATGGATTTAGTTTAAAATGAGCTGCAAAAGTATGAAAAACTGAGGGAATAATAGGAATTATAGAGCGGAAAATCTATATTTGCAAATAAATAAATCATTTAATACACAGGAAAACATGAGAAAAATCAGTGCTTTACTACTATTGCTTTTATGTAATATCGTATGCCTGCAAGCACAGGAAAACAGAATTGCTGAGTTAGAAAAATCACTCGAAGTCATGCGTACCGATCTACAGCAAAAGAAATTACTGTTCAGTTGGACACTTATGGAAAAATACCTGGATGCTTGCAGCGCATCCAACAAGTTAGTAAACATCAAGAATGAACCGAAACTGACTTATATCATTTTCGAATTAAAACCCCAAGAATTGGCTGCTTCCAAAGAAGCCTATGAAACCGCTAAAAACAAACTGAAAAAGATGTTGAATACTTATCCCGAGTACGCACAACTGGACTCTGCTTACCGGAATACCGCTAAAGAGGAAACACGTAAAGAAATCAACGTAGCCATGAATAATTTTTATCGCCGTTTATCCGATGAGAATAAGGACTACCGCCCCATGCGAGATAAAGAACAGAAAGCTCTCAGGAGCTACTACATAGCCGCCGCACGCTATATGCTGGAAGAAAGCAAGAATAAACAGGAAGTGGTACCCAATGGCATCATAGATTACAAAGAGCGCGAAAATATTCTCAACTCCAATGCCGCTCTCAATCAATTATCTGTAGAAATCAGACTGCTGGAAAATCTACAAAGAGAAGTGCTTCAGGATTATCAAAAATTAAAATATCACATAACTCCATCCAAGTAAGATAAAGCCCATTCAAGACACAACAAAGTTACACTGATCAACAACACTTTACAAGGAGTCAAGAGTTTGTCAGCAAGGAGTTAGGAGTTTGTCGACAAACTCTTAACTCCTTGTCGACAGGATATTAAAAGCCTTCAAAAATTGTTCTATTTATCCGGCTTCCCCGTACCCTCCCCGTGTCAAAGCCGTACTTTCTCCGTATCTATACGCTTAGACTTGATACGGCTTTGATACGGCCCAGATACGGACCGGGTATGGTGAGAGTCCTGAGATTGCTCTATTTATCGTTTTTCTTTCAACAAATCCCTGATCTCCGTCAGCAACACTTCTTCTTTGGTCGGTGCAGGAGGAGCAGGAGGTGCTGCAGGAGCCTCTGCTTCTTTCTTGGTTGTCAGTTTTGTCAGCAACTTGATGAACAGGAAAATGGAGAAAGCGATGATGAGGAAGTCAAACGTCGCTTGCAGGAAATTACCATAATTTAAGGTAACGGCTGCAATCTCCTTACCATCCACCATTTCGGCAGGCTTCATCACCCACTTCAGGTCTGTAAAGTTCACACCGCCCACTAATAAACCGAGAGGAGGCATAATGACATCTGCTACTACAGAGGACACAATTTTACCAAACGCGCCACCAATAATTACACCGACAGCCATGTCTATCACATTGCCTTTCATGGCAAATGATTTAAAAT
>CAMTFK010000006.1 GCA_947071285.1 uncultured Bacteroides sp.
GACTGAGGAGAATTGTCACCTGTACGCGGCTTCTCAGTTTTCCTTGTTCCCATACTAACTGGTTGAGGTGATATATATCCTTGATTTCTTCGAGCTGTTTGGCTGATATAGCCACAGTTAATGAATCCTGGATGCGGTTGGACTTTTCATAAAGTGATAGTGCCTCATTATATTTACCCATTTCTTGCAGAATATCAGCTTTGCGAGCCAATTGTTTGGCATAATCCATTTGGCCGGAATCAAACTCCTGCATCTTCATTAAAACAGAATCTGTATACGCAAGTGCAGTTTGGTAATCTTTCATATAGCGATAATATTCTGCACGGGCATCCTGATACATGGCAATGTACGGAAGATAACTTTGTGGCGTTATGTACTTCTGTGCTTTTTCTATGTGGTATTTTGCAGAATCCGCTTTCTCTATACCTATATAATAATGAGTATGAAATATTTCGGAGAATAGAAAAAGATTGAAATACGATTCGTACATGTCAGAATCTTGTTTCAGTAAATCGTCTATCAACCGGACATTCTGGTCCAGGTAAATTTTCAGGCTTTGGTAGTCGTTCTGATTTTTACTGTATAGGATGAGTTGTCCTAATACGTTTATCTGAATGCTGGTGTGTATGGGTTCGGAGAAGAGTTCGTGGGCTTTTTGCAAGACTTCTCCTTCTTCTTGCTTACGGTTAGTTTCGTGATATGCGTTTGCCAAACACAGATAGGCAACCACACGTCCGCCGGGATTGTCCAATGCCTCTGCCTTTTCCTGCATCTTCAAGGCTTCATTGATTGCATACTCATATTTCTCCTTATAGATATAGGTATAAATGAGCAGTTTGTGTGCATTAAAATACATCTGCCAATATTGCATGCGTTCGGCGATGGGCAACAGATAATTCACCAGTTTGCTGACACTGTCCGCTTCGTTCTGGTTATAATAATGTAACAGTCTGTAATAGGTACCACTGGCTTTATATTTGTCACTTTTTTGAAGTTGTGCTTCTTTGAACATTTCTTCTGCATATTCTATGTAATGCGGGGAATTTTGTTCTGTGAGTACCAGTTTTTCCAATAATTTAAGCCGGGTAGAATCATGAGGAAGTGCATGCAATTCGTTCAATAGGCTGTCCGCAGTGGCTGAATGGGTAGTTGCAGAAACAAATACGCATTGCAGTACAAAGGTCAGTATGAATAGAATCCGTTTCATGCCACACCCTCCTTCCTGTTGACTGAATGAACGGGGTGGGTGAATTGGAAGCGTGAACCGTTCTTATATTCAGGGTCAATCCATATCTTACCACCAAAGCGTTCCACTATTAACTGGCAAATGGAAAGTCCCAATCCGCTGCCTTGTGCATTTTCATTCAGCTTCTCAAATCGGTTGAATATCTGTCCCTGCTTTTCCGGGGCTATCCCGCAACCTGTATCGGTTACGGTAAATATAGCTGTTTCTTCCGATTGCATATCAAGTGACAGGGTGATACTTCCTTCTGTAGTGAACTTGGTTGCATTGATTAGCAGATTGATAAGCAACTGTTGGAGGCGGGCTTCATCCGTATATATTTCCAGTTTCTCCAGGGAAGTTTCAAAGAGTACGGAAGCGGCTGTCTGCTTTATTTTTTCTACGGTATCTACCACATTACGGCAGATGAACACTGCATCATTATTAGCAAAGTGGAATTGCATCTTGCCGATTTCCAGACTGGAAAGGTCCACGACATCATCTATCAGTTTTAATAATAAATCGGAGTTTTGCTGGATGATTTCATTGCATTGTTGGCGGGTTGCAGCATCAATATTGGCGTCAGTCAGAATGCTGGAGAATCCCGACAATGCATTCAGTGGCGTTCTTATTTCATGGCTCATATTCGACAAGAAAAGACTTTTGGTACGGATGGAATTTTCTGCCGCCTGTCGTGCTTTCTCCAGTCTGAGCTGGGAGTTGGCCAGGCGCCTGTTGATTTTACGAATATAAAACACCGATACTGCGGATATAGCTAAGATAAGTATACAGCCTATAATGGAATAGGAAAGCAGGTGATTGCGTTGAATTTGGTTGTTCATTTCAAGGCGGTCCACCTGGTATATGGTTCGCAAAAGGTTAATTTGCGAAGAGTAATTGCGGGCATTGATAGAGTCGCGGGCGGCATTAATGTCCTGATATGCCGTACATGCTTCTTGGGGTTTTCCTCGTTGTGCATACAGATGTGCCAACGCATTCTTCATTTTCAGATACTTGTTATAAGTGTTGGCACCGTTGGAATGGTCTGTCAGCTCGTTGTATAGTTCTATAGCTTGTTCGTCATCTCCTGTACTTCTGGCATACTCGGCCTGTATATATTTCAGGATGGAACTATGGAAATAGAATGGGTAATATTCATACCATTCTTTAGCCTCTTGAATATACTCCCGGACTTTGTCCGGATTGTTTGCGTAAAGATAATAATAGGCTTGGAAAATATTCTCCATAAAACGACTATGGTGGTCGTCATTCACTTGTTCCATTTGCTCCAGGTAAGTTTGAGCTTCGGACATGCGCTTCAGCCTGACGAGGGTAGGGGCCAACTGGATTAATACTCTTTCCTGAAGTTTTCCGGAACCGGGGATTTTATACAGTTTATTCATGGCTATCTTGTACTCTTCGACGGCTTCATTTGCCATATTGGCACAGAGGTAAGTATCGCCAATTGCATAATGGGCTATGGCTATCCCGGCATCGTGTCTCATTTGCGTGGCTTGCCGTAAGATGTCATTTGCTTTTTCCAGTGCTTCGCTGATTTGTCCGTCGGCAGCAAGGGCGTAGGCAGCCATTTGGCGTATGAGGAACATACGTTTATAATCCTTTTTTTTCCGGTATATTTCTGCCAGTTCGTCTTCCCATTGAAGAATATCGCTTAACTTTGCTTCCTGAGAATAACCTAAGTTATTATCCATTAGCTGTTCAACAAGGTGTATGCGCTTATCTTCCGAATCCTGATTTGCAGAGAGGACGTAGGAAGTACCGTAAAATAACATCAACAGCAATACTAGTATCGTTTTACTGAATCTCACCTTGTTTATTCCGATATTTATTTGATTATTTGCGACAAAAGTAACTAAAAAGGACGAGATATCCGAAAATGTCCCGTCCTTTTTGCATTTTGATGCTTTATTTCCGATTGGTGATATCCCGTGAGCAAGGTCCTTCGTGATGCGGATATCCGGGAGTATGGCTTCTCCATCTTTTATCTGCTTCTGTCTTTAGACTACGGTAATCATCTTTTGTTCGTAGAATGTAGTCGTTCAGCAAGGTGCGGTGTTCAGACAGAATCTTGGCGTATGCCGGGTCATGAGCAAGGTTATGTTGTTCTCCTTTATCTTTTTCCATATCATACAATTCCTCACCGTTACCTTCCAGATAGTGGGTGTATTTATACCGGGGGCTGCGTATCATGCGCCCGGGGCTGACGATAACTTCGTATTCGCTGTGCCATTCGGAGACAACGTACGGGTGTTTCCGAATCTGCTCTTTTCCTTTCAGCAGGGGAGCGAGACTGATGCCCGGTTTGTCTGCCGGGACAGGTAGTCCGGCCAGTTCACAAAGAGTAGGCAGCAGGTCAAGAGTGGGCTGTGTCAGCAGATTGTCTATCGGCTTTTCGCGTTTCTGTATACCCGGGCCTGCAATGATGAAGGGAACATTGGTCACTTCATCATAGAAGCTGACTTGCTTGGTCACCATGCGGTGTGAACCCATTCCGTCGCCGTGGTCTGCCAGAAAAACGACAATGGTATTTCTGCCTGCGGGGGTGGAGTAGAGAGCCTGAAGAACCTGTTCTATTTGTTTGGAAACTATCTTCGTGTAGTGCCGGAAAGCGGCGATGTAGTGACGATAATTATCTTCATTCCAATGTGCAGCCTGCATCATGCGGCGGTGGCTGCAGCAAATGTACTGAATGGGTATGGGCAGTGCATTCCATTCTTTCACTTCGAAATTTTCTGGTAGGCTGGGTAATGGGTCGCTAATGGGTTTGTCGATATGTTCTCCTTTATTTTCACCTACGTATCCACAAATATTATGTGGGTTTTGGAAGTCCACCACACAAATAAAAGGTTCTTTGCCCGGATTACTCAGATAGTTTACGGCGTCTTCACATGTACCTACGTCGAGGAAGCTATCGTTGTTTACGGGAAATTCCGGATCGGTGAAAGATTTGGCTTCGGGTTCTTTATGTTTGAAACCTCTTAAAGCTCCCATATCATGTGTTTTCCCGAAATGAACGGCCTGGTATCCGTTGGCGGAAAAGATACTTCCTAATGTGGTAACATTTTCCGGTAGCAGGGGATTGATGTGTTCGGCTGAATTGGAACGCACGTTGTTCTGGTGTGGCATCAGGCCGCTCCATAAGGCTGCGCGTGAGGGTTGGCTCAGGGGACATCCCACATAAGCATTGGCAAAAATGACGCCTTGGGAGGCGATGCTGTCAATGGGTGGCGTGCAACTGTCGTCATTGCCATAGGCGCCAACTACGCGTTGTGTCAGATGGTCGCATTGTACGATAAGGAAATTGGGGGATTGCTGCGCCCACAGGGGGAGGCTGCATAGAGTTAGTCCCATCGTAGAATAAAAGGTCTTCTTCATGGTTTCAGAATTTTTTTGTTCAATTTAGATAGGCAAATGTAGAGAAAAGGGGGAAATAAAAAAGCTTCCAATTACACTTTTGGACGTAATTGAAAGCTTTTGTACGATATTGTAAGAGAACAGTCTTAACTGTTCATACTCATCAGGAATTCGTCGTTGTCTCTGGTCTTTTCCATGCGGTCTTTCACAAAGTCCATGGCTTCTATCGGATTCATATCGGCCAGGTATTTGCGGAGTATCCACATGCGATCCAATGTTTGCTTGTCTTGCAACAGGTCGTCGCGACGAGTGCTGGAAGCAACAATGTTGACAGCAGGGAAAATTCGTTTGTTGGACAGGTTGCGGTCGAGCTGCAATTCCATGTTACCTGTACCCTTAAATTCTTCGAAGATAACTTCATCCATCTTAGAGCCGGTATCAATCAGAGCAGTAGCCAGAATGGTGAGTGAACCTCCGTTCTCAATGTTACGGGCAGCACCGAAGAAACGTTTGGGCTTGTGCAGTGCATTGGCATCCACACCACCGGAAAGTACTTTACCGGAAGCCGGAGAAACCGTATTATAAGCACGTGCCAGACGAGTGATAGAATCCAGGAATATAACTACGTCATGGCCACATTCTACCAATCTTTTTGCTTTTTCCAGTACGATACCAGCTATTTTTACATGGCGTTCTGCTGGTTCGTCAAAGGTTGAGGCGATAACTTCAGCGTTTACAGTGCGTGCCATGTCGGTTACTTCTTCCGGACGTTCGTCAATGAGCAACATAATCATGTAAACTTCCGGATGGTTTGCTGCAATAGCGTTGGCGATGTCCTTCATCAAAATGGTCTTACCGGTCTTGGGTTGTGCCACAATCAATGCACGCTGCCCTTTACCGATAGGAGCGAAGAGATCGACTACGCGGGCAGACATCGAGTCGGAGTATCCACCTTTGCACAGTCTGAACTTTTCGTCGGGAAATAGCGGAGTGAGGTGTTCGAAAGGTACACGGTCGCGTACGAAAGCCGGGTCGCGTCCATTGATTTTCTCCACTTTCACCAACGGGAAATATTTTTCTCCTTCTTTCGGCGGACGAATAACGCCTTCCACAACATCGCCGGTCTTCAGACCGAAGAGTTTGATTTGAGATTGCGATACGTAAATGTCGTCCGGAGAAGAAAGGTAATTATAGTCGGAAGAGCGAAGGAAACCGTAACCATCCTGCATGATTTCCAGTACACCGGTACCAGTCAGGATATCATCAAATTCATATACTTTTTCGCGTTCAACTACAACTCTGCGTTCTTGAACAGGAGCATAGTTGTCACCACCATTCTGTGGTTGCACAGGGCGTTGCTGTACAGGGCGCTGGTTATTGTTACGATTATTGTTGTTATTATTGTAAGGAGTATTGTTATTGTCACGAGGACGAAGGCGTGGGCGCTGTGCCATTGTAGAAGCGGGTTCCGTTGCGGGTGCCACTGCGGGAGTTTCAGCCTTGGTAGCTTCAAATTTACCGAGAAGTTCGGAAGGAAGTTCTACTTTTTCGGTTGGCAGGTCTTCGATGGGAATGAAGTCATCTTCGGGTTCTGACAGAATAGGGCTGTCTTCTACTACGCTTTTTTTGATTACCGGCGGTGCTATCACTTTGGGCGCTGCAATTTTGGGTGCTGCCGCTTTAGGTGTTTCAGCTTCAAAACTTAGCTCTGGTTCTGCTTTTTTAGCTTCTTCCTTTTTAGTTTCTTCCTTTACAGGTGCAACATTCTTTTCTTCTGCTTTAGTTTTGCGCGGACGTCCCGGCTTACGCTTCGGGGTAGTAGGATCTTCAGCCTTTTCGGGAGCGGTGGTTGCAGCTACTTCAGGAGTTTTTTCTGCTACCGGTGCTTTCGCTGCTTCTACTGCCGGGCGCACCTTAGCGGATGCAACTGTTGCTTCTGCTTTAGCCTTGGTAAGATCACCATTTTTGTTGGCGGTGAAAACTTTGTCAGTACTCTCTTTTTTCACGGTCACGCGGGTGCGTTTCTCTTGTCTGTCCACTTTACGCTCTTCTTTCAGCTTTTCAGCAGCAACCTTTTTGGTAGCACCTGCGATGGCTTGTTCATCAAGTATCTTGTAAACAAGTTCTTCTTTTTTTAGTGAGTCTGTTTTTTTGATACCCAGTTCCTGGGCAATAGTTTGAAGTTCCGACAAATTTTTGTCGTTCAATTGAATGATATTATACATACAGTATATATGTGAATGATTTAATATTTCTTTTATTATTGGACAGATATGTTCACACTGCTGCGGTTGTCGTCACAAGCAACGTGGCAAATATACCTTTTTATATAAAATACTATGGTTATGGGATATTTATTATTGAACCGGAAATCTGATTAACTACCCGCACTTAGGAGTTGCAGATTGTTTCAACGGCGCAAAGGTAATAAATATTTTTGGTTTCATAAACAATTCGTCTTTTTTTTAATTTTAAAACTTTATCTTTGCTTGGTAAACTAAGAAAAAGTGCATAAAATTATGGATATAAACGAAGTTCATCTCATCTATTTCTCACCCACTCATACCTCTAAACAAGTTGGTGAAGCAATTGTTCGCGGAACAGGACTAACAAATATCGTTACGACGGATTTAACATTGCATGCTGCCGAAGTGACTGTTGCGGAAAATACATTGACCGTGATTGCAGTTCCCGTATATGGTGGTAAGGTGGCTCCTTTAGCTATGGAGCGCTTGCAGGGAGTTCGTGCGTCGGGAGTTCCGGTAGTATTGGTGGTGGTTTATGGTAACCGCGCTTATGAGAAGGCTTTGGTGGAATTGGATGCATTTGCTTCCGCTCAAGGCTTCAAAGTGATTGCAGGCGCAACATTTGTAGGAGAGCACTCTTACAGTACGGAGCAACATCCGGTTGCCGTAGGGCGTCCGGATGCGAATGATTTGCAGTATGCGGAGGAGTTTGGCGCGAAGTTGCGAACGAAAATTAATGCGGCTGCAGATATGGAACACTTGTATCCGGTGGATGTGAACCGTATTCAGCGCCCCCGTCAGCCTTTCCTGCCGCTTTTCAAGTTTTTGCGCCGGGTGATAAAGCTGCGTAAGAGTGGAGTGCCCTTGCCGCGTGTGCCGGAAGTGAACGCAGAACTGTGTACGCATTGTGGTATTTGTGCGGCTCATTGCCCGTCGGGAGCTATTGTAAAAGGTGATGAGTGCAATACGATTGCAGAAAAGTGCATCAAGTGTTGCGCTTGCGTCAAAGGATGCCCATTCAAGGCACGGACGTATGATACTCCGTTTGCTGTGTTGCTTTCGGACTGTTTTGCACGGCAGAAGGAGGCGAGAATTATCATTTAAATAATTAATTGATTTTCTATTGATGGTTATTTCCTGTTCATGCGGGAGATAACCTTTTTTTATGTGAATACTAATTCGTTCCACCATGGGGTACTTTGCGTTCCCTTATGGAGGGACGAAAAGAACCTTATAAGGGAACGCAAAGTACCCCATGGTGGAACGAATTAGCTTTCGCTATTCCGGTATTAAACTATTGCAGGGAGAGGGGTTGGTATGGCTGGTCTTACGGGATAAATTTCACTATGATTATCCTGCGGGTATTCTCATCTATCCTAAAACGGTTGTCGGTGCGTTCGCCTATCAGCCAGATAATGTGCCTGCCGCTACAAAGCATCCATTGTTGTTCTTTGCGTGAAAGGGAGAATTTACGATCGGTAAGGTAATCGCTGACTTTTTTCCGCCCCGTCATACCGAAGGGGACGAAGCTATCTCCTTGGCGGTAACGTCTTACGGTGAGGGATGACTCTAATTTATCTGCATCGAAGCAAGCTGTATTCCGGTCGCGCGGAATGACGAAGTCGTTTGTGAGTTCCCGTTCTTCCATAATGAGTCGGAAGGGGAGGGCGTCATCGTCCGGAGATAATAGGGTTGAAGAATCGGCAGAACAGATAGGGTCTATCACTAATAATGTCCGGTCTTTGATGACGCGCCATTCTTTGCTGAGAAATATTTTTCCCGGCTGTCCGTTCAGAGAGGCGAATATATCTTTTATTTGGGCGCTGTTGAATCCCAGCGGAGACAACATCTCAAACAATAAAGTTTCCGGGGCGGGTTCCTCAAGTAAGGCTTGTATCAGGATGCCTTGTCCGGTCTGCACCTTTTGTTTTCCTTCCTCTATACCTTTCTTATATAATAGGGCTGCATCGTTCAGATGTTCTGCGGTGCGGAGAAGGCTTTCCTTTACCGAAGGATTGATTTCCTGCATCAAGGGCAGAAGGTTGAGGCGTATTTTGTTGCGGGTGTATTCATCTTGCAGGTTGGTGCTGTCTGTTACATAAGGTTGTCCGATTTCTTGCAGATATTCTGTTATTTCTCTCCGGTCGATGCATAGCAAGGGACGGACGATATTTCCGTTTTTGGGACGAATGCCCAGTAACCCGTTGATACCTGTTCCGCGGATAAGGTTCAGTAGGAGGGTTTCTACACTATCGTCTTTATGATGAGCTACGGCGATGACATCGGCCTTTTGCTTCCGGCGAAGTTCTTCAAACCAGGCATAACGCAATTCGCGTGCTGCCATTTCGATGGATATGTGTCGTTTGGCTGCTTCTTCCGTCGTTTGGAAATGCCGGATATGTAACGGGGTTTCCAGTTGCAGGCACAGTTGGCGGACAAATGCCTCATCCCGGTCCGACTCATCGCCCCGCAGATGAAAGTTGCAGTGCGCTGCTTCACAGGTGTATCCCATATCAAGAAGTAGATGCAATAATGCTACTGAGTCAGCTCCGCCGCTCAGCGCCACCAGGACTTTATCTTTTAAGGTGAAAAGCTTTTCCTGCTCGATGTATTGCGCTATCTTTTTCTTGTTCATGCCGCAAAGATACATTTTATTCGATTATTCCTGATAATTATCTTCTGTAAACATCTCCTTTTTTGCTCCTTATTTAAAAACAATCTAAATAATTTGTGCGCTACAGGCAAAACATTTATCTTTGCACCAAAATTAATGAAAGAGAGAAGACTATGCGTTTGTCCGAATTAAAAACAGGAGAAAAAGGTGTAATCGTTAAAGTTTTGGGACACGGCGGTTTCCGTAAACGAATTGTAGAAATGGGTTTCATCAAAGGCAAAACGGTGGAAGTTTTGCTGAATGCTCCGTTGAAAGACCCTATCAAGTATAAAGTAATGGGTTACGAAATCTCTCTGCGACGTCAGGAAGCAGGGATGATTGAAATCATCAGCGAACAGGAAGCGAAAGAGCAAGCGACGAGGCAGGATTATCATCCCGGAATGAGCGAAGATATTTACCTGGGTGATGAAGCACTGAAACGCGCCGCCCTTGGCAAACGCCGCACCATCAATGTCGCTTTGGTGGGTAATCCCAATTGTGGAAAAACTTCTCTGTTCAATATTGCTTCCGGCTCACACGAACATGTTGGTAATTATAGTGGCGTTACAGTGGATGCCAAGGAAGGTTATTTTAATTTTCAAGGTTATCAATTCCGCATTGTCGACTTACCCGGTACGTATTCGCTATCGGCTTATAGTCCTGAAGAAATGTATGTCCGCCATCACATCATCAATGAAACGCCGGATATAGTTATCAATGTGGTTGATTCCTCCAATCTGGAGCGTAATCTTTACCTCACCACTCAGTTGATTGATATGAACGTGCGCATGGTGATGGCCCTCAATATGTACGACGAATTGGAAGCCAGTGGTAATACGTTGGATTATATGACACTTAGCCAGTTGTTCGGTGTCCCGATGGTGCCCACAGTTTCACGTACGGGCAAAGGTATCGAAGAGCTTTTCCATGTTGTAATCAGCATTTACGAAGGTGCCGACTTCCTGGATCAAAAAGAAAACGTGCGTACTGAAGTCTTGAAAGATTTGCGGGAATGGCATAAGGAATTTGTGCCCGGTTATAGCGCCGGGGCTCATCAAGAAGGAAGCCATCATGGTTTCTATCGCCATATTCATATCAATCATGGACCGGAATTGGAGCGCAGTATTGAAGAAGTAAAGCGCGTTGTCAGTGAGAATGAGGACATCAGGCATAAATATTCTACTCGTTTTCTGGCTATCAAACTGTTGGAAAATGACCCGGATTTAGAAAAAATAGTCAAAACCTTGCCTAATGGCAAAGAAATCATAGCTGTCCGCGATCAGGAGAGCCGTCGTATTCGTGAGGTGTTGAATGAGGATTGCGACCAGGCAATCACTGATGCCAAGTATGGTTTTATCTCCGGTGCTCTTAAAGAAACATTCGTGGATAATCATCTGGATAAGGAGCACACCACCCGTGTGATAGACTCTATCGTGACGCACCGTTTCTGGGGATTTCCTATTTTCTTCCTCTTCATGTACCTCATGTTTGAAGGAACATTCGTGCTTGGTGAATATCCGATGATGGGCATTGAATGGCTGGTGGAGTTTTTTGGAAACCTTATACGTGATAATATGGCGGATGGACCGCTGAAAGATTTGCTGGTAGACGGTATTATAGGTGGTGTGGGAGGCGTTATTGTTTTCCTGCCGAATATTCTTATCCTTTACTTCTGTATATCGCTGATGGAAGACTCCGGTTACATGGCACGCGCGGCGTTTATTATGGATAAGATTATGCATAAGATGGGGTTGCATGGCAAATCCTTTATTCCTTTGATTATGGGTTTTGGGTGTAACGTTCCCGCTATTATGGCTTCGCGTACCATTGAAAACCGCAAGAGTCGTCTGATTACTATGCTCGTCAATCCGTTGATGTCATGTAGTGCCCGCTTGCCGATTTATTTATTGCTGGTAGGTGCGTTTTTCCCGAACAATGGCAGTCTGATATTGTTGCTTATATATTCGATAGGTATTCTGTTGGCGGTGTTACTGGCACGTTTGTTCAGTCGTTTTCTGGTGAAGGGGGATGATACCCCGTTCGTAATGGAACTTCCGCCTTATCGCATGCCAACAGCAAAAGCCATTTTCCGGCATACGTGGGAAAAGGGGGCGCAATATCTCCGCAAGATGGGGGGGATTATCATGATAGCTTCTATCGTGATATGGGCACTGGGTTATTATCCCGACCATGATGCATATGAGACTGTTGCCGAACAGCAGGAGAATTCCTACATCGGACAGATAGGTAAAGCGATGGAGCCGGTTATTGAGCCGTTGGGATTTGACTGGAAACTGGGTATCGGTATACTTTCGGGCGTAGGAGCCAAGGAATTGGTAGTAAGTACATTAGGAGTACTTTATACGAATGATGCGGAAGCCGATGTGGTAAGTCTTGCCGAACGTATTCCCATCACACCGTTGGTAGCTTTCTGCTATATGGTGTTCGTGCTTATATATTTCCCGTGTATTGCCACGATTGTAGCCATCAAGCAAGAGTCTGGTAGTTGGAAATGGGCACTGTTTACGGCAGTATACACTACGCTGCTTGCATGGGTGATGGCATTTGCTATATATAGAATAGGAGGATTATTTGTATGATGAATTGGCAACAATGGGTAGTCGCAACCCTGTTACTGTTGTGTATTGTCCGGATAGGTTGGGGTATTTATACTTTTTTCCGCCGGACAAAAGAAAATGGTAATCCCTGTGCAAACTGCGTAACCGGTTGTGACTTAAAGCGATTGATGGACGAGAAGCGTGCAGCGTGCAGTGTCACTAAAAAAGAAAAGAAGAAAAAATGCTGCGGATAGTTGGTATATTCAAAAAATGTACTACCTTTGCAACCGCAAACAAAAAAAGACGGTTCCTTGGATGAGTGGCTTAGTCAGCGGTCTGCAAAACCGTGTACGGCGGTTCGAATCCGCCAGGAACCTCAAAGATGAAGAGAGGGAACTAGAAAGTCTGGTTCCCTCTCTTCGTTTTTGACAGATTCTTAATCAATCGGCCCAAAGCTCCACAAGAAATCAGAAGTAGGTTAAACGAAATACTGTTTGAACAAGATAACTATGCCAATCCATTAGAGAAAGCAGTATTCCTGCATTGTAATATCGCGCGTTTGCAGCCTTTTATAGATGGCAATAAACGAACTTCACGTATGGTAGAGAGCATTACTCTGATGAATGCTGATATTATTCCTGTTTATTCTTCCAAAGATGCTGATATTTTGCACTATAGAAAAGGATTGATAGCATTTTACGAAACAGAAGACTATAGCCAATATGCTGACTATTTTCTGAATAAGCAAATAGAGAGGATTCATGAGATTGGAAAATGAAATCCTACAAGTATCCATGAACTTTAATCGTTCATGGATACCATTCCATCCGTATGCTTGAAGATTCCTCTATCAATCAGAATTTGTATAGCCTGTTCCGTCACCATGTCTAAGTTTGCACCTTTTCTGCTGAAACCCAGAAGTTGGGAAGTCAGCCGTTTTAAGTCTTCTATCGGCATGGAAATCTGTTGTTCTATGGCATAGCGGGCGGCACTCATTACCTCTAAAACAGGAATGTCCAGAATGTCACGTTTGGAATTGATGCGGTAAAAGTCAGCGTCTTTTGCTTTCTCTTCGCTTTCCCAGTAGATGGTGGAATTTCCCGATAGGGGGTCTTTATATGCATTTTTGAGAAGATCATCAATGAATCCTTGCAAGCGGGTGGTTACTCTTGTTAATTTCCAGATGCGTAAGATTCTTTTATATAATAAGGTATTCGTTATAGGCTGTTCAATCCGTACTATTTGCTCAAGTTGCCTTTTTACCTGATATGATGAAGCCATTACCTTATCAATATCCGTACTATAGCTTATTTCCGGCAAATCAGCAAAAACATATTCTTTTTCGCGGCTATTTACTAATTCTACAACAGGTTCGTTATCTATACTGAATGCTTTCAGTACAGCGGGTTGTATCGGAAGAGGTGATTTTTCTTCCGCTTTTACATTCTTTACATCCTCCAGCTTTTTGATAATGCGTTCCACTACATTCTCTTTATGTTCGAACCAATCGACGGACCATACACGCATGATATTCCAGTGAAGCATCTGCAAGACGCTGGGTTGCACAATCTCTCGGTCCCTGGTCGTTTTTGTTTCATAATAATTCTTGCCGTCACACAATATTCCTAAGATATATGTATCCGGTTGCTCCGGGTTTACAATAGCTAGGTCAACCTTAAAGTTTGAACGCCCCACCAGAGTGTCCACTTTATAACCGCGCTGGGTAAGCTCCTGTGCTATTAATGTTATCAAATCACTTTGTTTTTGATTCTGAAGTTGAACTGCTGGAATAGGAGAGGTGCCGCGTTCTGCAAACTCCAGGAACTTTTTTAATCCTTCCACACCTTTGGACTTGGTACGTTTCAAATCTATTTGCTCAGAACGTAAAGTAGAGAAAATAATCATTTCATAGCGGGCACGGGATACAGCGACATTCAGACGGCGCTCACCTCCCTGATTGTTTAGCGGACCGAAATTCATAGAGACATTGCCATTCTTGTCCGGTCCGTATCCTATCGAGAAAAGTATGACATCCCGTTCGTCACCTTGCACGTTTTCCAGATTCTTGATGAAGATAGGTTCATTGCTTTGAAAAGCCTTTTCTTCTAATTCCGGATATTTGTTCAATTCCTCTATCAATATGTCTTCTATAAGATTCTGTTGTACCTGACTGAAAGATACTACGCCTATGCTTTTTTCGGATAGCTCCGGCGTTTGTAAGCGATGGAGTATTTCTTTCACAATCGTTTCCGCTTCGGCATAGTTACTGCGTGTACGTCCCTTGTCATACGATCCGTTGACCTGAACCAGGCGTACTTTTGAAACTCTATCATCTACGGAAGGGAAAGTATATAATTTCCCATTGTAGTATTGGGAGTTACTGAAAGCAATCAGACTTTCGTGTTTGCTGCGGTAATGCCAAGTCAGATAGCGGGATGGAATTGATAGTGAAATACAGTCATCCAGAATACTTTCCATATCATCAAACTCAGCTTCTTCCTCGTCAACTTGCGAGGAGGAGAAGAAACTTGTTGGCGGCATTTGTTTAGGGTCGCCTACCACAACCAATGCTTTACCCCGGGCTATAGCGCCGACAGCTTCACTGGTTGGCATTTGGGAAGCTTCATCAAAGATGACAAGGTCGAATTTTTCTGCGTCCAGATCAATATATTGCGCTACTGATATAGGACTCATTAACATGCATGGGCACAGTTTGGGCAACAGGGTTGGTATCTGGTCTATGATTCTCCGGATGGACGTACCACGTCCCCCATTGGAGATATTCCTTTTCAGGATTCCTATTTCGGAACTGGATGCAGCTTCCATTGTCAGGGAAGGTATCTTCGCTGCTAATCTGCAATATAGCTCTTTTTTGCTTAGTTCCTGGAACTCTGTAGTCAGCAACTTATATTTATTAATCATCTCTTCAAACAGCAACCCGTTGAAAAGTCGCAAAGTCTCGTCTGCATCAACGGCTTTTATTGCTAATTGATGATAGACACCTTTCATATATGCATCTGCCGCCTCTAATCCTGTTTTATGCTGATCGGCAATATAGTTGATAACTACGGTAAGATGTTGGGATTCCAGTTCCCTTTTACGGATGCACCATTGTCCCCAATCCTTAATCAGATTGAAATGTGCCAGCCATGTATGGAGGAGGATCGGCAATTTCATTTCAAGGTCGATGTCAGGCATTTGCATGTAGCACAAACTTTTTATTTCATTGAGAACGGTATTCAGCTCATTGGAGGTGCTGACTGCCTGCTTGAATGTGTGTTCATTGGATTGCTGAAATGTGTTCCAATCCGCGTCAATCTTGCTCACAAATTGATTAAGGACTTCTACAAATGGCTGTTGGGCTATTTTTGTATACTCCACAATAGTTCTGTAAACCATTGGAAGAATCTCCAATGTGGAAGTGATCTCATCCCATTTTTCTTTGTTTTTTCTTCCTAAGAAACCAAAGAAGGATGATAATTCAGAAGACTGTTCCTGAATTATCTTATTATTTTTATGATAGGTAGCGAGCTTATCTAAAAGCCCGGGTATCTGTTCCGCCTGCAAATTCGTGTTGTAGAGCCTTAATCTTTTGAGATAGGAACGCTTTGCGAAGAATCTGGGTAAGAACCACTTCGTCTCAATTGTTTTCCATTCTTGTTGAAGGATAAATGCATTTTCCTCGAGGATTTGAGGCGCATAATCTTTGCTCAACTCTGCTCGTGAAATGTCTCGTTCGCGGCCTGATAAGACAATGTTTTTCCACTCTTCTATCAGGGTGAGGTTTCCGCCTACCTCTAATAATGCCTTGCTCAGATATGGAATTGAAAGAAGTAAGTCACTTATCTTGCTCATCCAGTTGATTCCCTCCCAACTATCCGCTATTGGTATTCCAAGATTTTCTGAAAGAGATTTTCTGTTGGCTGTAATCAGATTGAATAAATCTATGAGATGCTTGAATCCATCTTGCAGTTTTTGACAATTTTCTAAGGAAGTATTGTACGGTTCTAATCCTTTTAATGGATGTTCCTGTGGATGCCCTGTTATCTGGAAGACTGTATCCAATTCCTGTATCTTTTCGCAAAGTGATGCCAGTTTATCTTTTGTAATCCCATCCAATAGAGAAAAGTCAATGAAGAGTTCATCTCCTTGTATAGACAAATAGTTTGTTATGCAGTCGTAAAGAGAAAAGCCGGACGTATGGGGATGATGCAACGCCTCCATGTAATCAATCAGCTTTCTTCTACGTTCAAATAATTGCGTTGAAGTGCTTTCAAATTCGGCCGGAGACTGGATGTGAATAGCCTCTATGGCTTTTTGAAGCTGAGCCAGAAAATGAGATTTAGTAACCTTATTAGAATGTAGTTCCAAGCAGAACGGGGCTAATCCTATTCTGGTCAGACGGTCTTGTACAACAGAAAGTGCCGCCATTTTTTCTGCAACAAATAGGACGCGTTTTCCTTTGTACAAGGCATTTGCTATCATGTTGGTGATAGTTTGCGACTTTCCGGTTCCCGGAGGACCGTGCAGTATAAAACTCTTCCCTTCTCCTGATTCTATAACAGCTTCCAGTTGAGAGGAATCCACATCGACTGGAATGGAGAAACTGGTAGGTTTGCAATTCTTGTCTATTTCTCTGGCGTCAACTTCCGGAGTCGTATCCTGCCATTGGATACGGTTTTCCATCAGACTGGCTATGATGGCATTCTCTTTTAACTTATCCGCATTGCTGTGAATATCATTCCACATGACAAACTTGTTGAAGGAAAATAGCCCTAACATGGATTCTTCTACTACATCCCAACCTTTCATGTTACGGATGCAGGTACGAATTGCGGCAAATATTTTTTTCAGATCTACGCCACTGTCGTCTTTCGGCAACGGGTTAAGTCCGGAGAGATTGATTCCAAATTGTTGTTTTAATAATTCCACCAGCGTTATGTTCAGTATAATCTCTTCATCCCTTGTACGGATGATATATCCGCTTGTACCGCCACGTCGTATGATGTCTACCGGCAGTAGCAGGATAGGAGCAAAGCGGGGTTTCACGCTCTTAGTGGATTCGTACCATTTCAGGACACCTAAGACTAAAAACAGCGAATTGGCACCATTTTCTTCAATAGCTGTTCGTGAGGTTCGATATACGAATTTAAGTGAGTTCTGCAGTTCGCTTTCAGTCAGATAAGAGCGAATCTTTTTGTTTTTCAATTCATTGATTACTAATTCCTCCAGATTCTCTTTCCAGAGTGAAGAATCATACAATCCTGTTTCACCGGGTTCTATTTTACTTTTGGCGGGGCTGGCTAATATCTGATAGTTCTCCCCGGCTTGCAAGTGGTCTTCCAGATGGTCGATGGCAAAAGAGATGAAAGGTATGACCCTTCTGCCCAGCCTGATGTTTATCAAGTTATTGCGTAGGGAGAAATCCAGCAACTTCCTTTCCCAAATAACCTGCTTGGTAATCTCATCCTTGTTGTCATCCAGTTTTATTTCATACCGGTCCAGTTGATTTACTTTTTTGGTTGCATTCTCATGTTCTATTCCGTTGTTTTCTATTTGCCACTCACCGTTATGGTTTATGCGCTGTGGTAATGGGCGGATTTTATCGAGCCTGCACCTGTATACATCAATGAAGAGCTCAAACTTACTTTCTTCTTTGAGTTCTCTTTGAGCCATCGCTACCGCCTCTTCAAACGAGATGTTCTGAGAAGATGTAATTGCTGTTGTTTCTATCAATACAATATCGCTGATGCCATTTGCACTCCCTTTCAGTAAAAAAGAAGCATCGTCTCCCACGGTCTGGTGATAGATATCCTCTGTCAGCCATGCACCTACAAATATATGCCCTTTCAATAAAATCAGAAGGGGATGAATCCCGTTTGCTTCCAGGCAAGAAGCATAAAGCAAAGTCAGGTCTATGCACGTACCCAGTTTGCTGGTGAGTACATTATCTACCAGACGGATACGTTGTCCCATCGTTTCAAAACTGGCCGGAACTGTGGAATATATCAAAGATTCAGATCGTAGAGCTTCATAGATGGCAGCTACCTGCATCCGCACACGGTTGGGATCTTGTGTCTGATATTCATCTAAGGCAGAGTTACCAGTCCATTTCTCAAGAAATTGTGATGCTTTTACGCTTATTCTTGAAAGTATAGGGTGATTGGGAGTGACAAAAGTGACTAAAAGTTCGGGCATAACACCGACCCCCGTCCATTGGTCGTAAGCCATCAGTTTGATAGGGAATATCTGCTGATAGGTTATTTCATCGGCAATGGTTATGGTCAGGTTGAAGTGGGTATCGATGCCTTCTGTCAGTTCTATCAGTTTTCCGCTTTCTGGTGATATTTCCAGACTACTGATTTGTACATTTTGTCCCTTTGGAATTATCTCCAAAACACTTTCCGAATGTTTAATCAACTCTCCGTCTATCGAAACTTTGATGTGGTTCCAGTCAACCTCATCGTTATTCGTTAGTTCGCAGAAATTGCATGAAGACACGTGATTGTGAATCATTGCATAATTAATACATGGCAGGTACTCTAAGTGAACTGTTCCGTTGAAGGTGCCTGTAATTGTGCTGTCGTTTTCCATTATTGTTATAGAATTTAACCGATAAAAGTGCTAAGCCCATACTATCATTCCCGGATTCAAAGGTATGAATATATTGTTAATAATCCAGCTTTTATTATGAATTTAGTGAGATATTTGTCGTTTATTTAGTTCAAAAAGGATTCACCCTCTTGTCTATCGTTCTGATTTTTGTGATATTTGCAACTCCATAGAACAAAAAACACTGTTGAAGTGTTTATAAACATACAAATTTTATATCTATATGTATATTACCCTCATTATTTTATTTCTTTCTGCAATATTTTTTATGAGCGGCAAAGTACGCTCAGATTTGGTGGCGCTTTGTGCCTTAGTATTGTTAATCATATCCGGCATTCTGACACCGGAGGAGGCACTGACTGGTTTCTCCAATTCCGTAGTGATAATGATGATAGGACTGTTCGTTGTGGGCGGCGCTATTTTCCAGACGGGGTTGGCCAAGATGATAAGTAGCCGTATTCTGAAATTGGCCGGTGACAGTGAGTTGAAGCTTTTTGTCCTTATCATATTGGTGACCGCCTTTATCGGTGCCTTTGTCAGCAATACCGGAACGGTGGCTTTAATGCTTCCTATTGTAGTCAGTATGGCTATGAGTTCACAAATCAATGTCAGCCGCTTGTTGATGCCGCTTGCATTTGCCAGTAGCATGGGTGGTATGATGACGCTGATCGGTACGCCACCTAACCTTGTCATTCAGGAAGCATTGACTTCTGCGGGATATGCACCACTCACTTTCTTTTCATTTACCCCTGTAGGTCTGGTTTGTGTAACTGTCGGAGTGATCGTACTGATTCCGTTGAGTAAGATGTTCCTGACTAAGAAGGGAGATAAAACCCGTAAAGGGAAAAAGAATAAATCACTGAAAGAACTGGCAGGAGAGTACCAATTGTTCCAGAATTTATGCCGGGTGCAAGTGGAAAACAAATCGCCTTTAGTTGGAAAAACCATACAAGAATTGAATATCCCGCAGCGCTATAATGCGGGAATTATGGAGGTTCGCCGCCAATCTTCTTCTTCCCGCCGTCATTTCTTCAAGACGATGAGCCAAGAGATGGCTGCTGCCAATACGGTTATTCAGGAAAATGATATTCTCTACGTATTGGGCGACTTCTCCAATGTAGAACGCCTTGCCGAAGAAAATGCATTGAAATTGCTGGATACACATACGGCAGAAGGTTCAGTAGAATCTAAGAGTGAGGAGCTTGAGTTCACAGAAATTGGTATTGCTGAAATCGTATTGATGCCTGCTTCCAATTTGGTAAACAAACCGGTGAAAGATTCTGGTTTCCGTGAGAAATTCGGTGTGAATATTCTGGGTATTCAGCGCAAACGCCAGTACATCCTGAAGAATCTGAAAGACGAGAAAATGCATTCGGGAGATGTATTGCTGGTGCAGGGTACTTGGGAGAATATAGCCCGGTTAAATGATGACCCTTCAGATTGGGTAGTACTCGGTCAACCGCTGGCTGAGGCTGCAAAAGTGACGCTTAACCATAAAGCGCCTGTTGCCGCAATTATCATGTTGGGAATGGTAGTGATGATGATGTTCGATTTCATACCTGTTGCTCCTGTAACGGCAGTGATGATTGCAGGACTGCTGATGGTGCTTACTGGCTGTTTTCGCAATGTGGAGGCAGCTTATAAGACTATTAACTGGGAAAGCATTGTACTGATTGCCGCTATGATGCCCATGTCATTAGCTTTGGAGAAGACCGGAGCATCCGATTTAGTCTCTAAATCATTGGTGAACGGGCTTGGTAGTTATGGACCATACGTGCTGCTTGCAGGCATTTACTTCACTACTTCGCTGATGACTATGTTTATCAGTAACACGGCTACGGCGGTACTTTTGGCGCCGATTGCCCTCCAATCCGCAATACAATTGGAACTGAGTCCTTTCCCGTTCCTGTTTGCTGTTACTGTAGCGGCAAGTATGTGCTTTGCCTCTCCGTTCTCCACTCCGCCCAATGCACTGGTGATGCAGGCGGGACGTTATACATTCATGGATTATGTTAAAGTTGGTTTGCCTTTACAGATAATTATGGGAATTGTGATGATATTTGTGCTCCCGTTATTGTTTCCGTTTTGAGTAAAACTTTAAAAATAGATGATTAATGAAAACTGTAAAAAGTCTGATTTTTATCCTGTTCGCCCTTTGTTGTCTGTCAGGCAAAGCGCAGGAAGTGGCTGCCGATGATGTCGGCTACATAGTGAAAGTGGGGGAGATGGCTCCCGATTTTACCATTACCCTGACAGATGGTAAGCAAGTCACACTTTCCGAACTTCGTGGTAAGGTGGTGATGTTGCAGTTCACAGCCAGTTGGTGTGGTGTCTGCCGTAAGGAGATGCCGTTCATAGAAAAAGATATCTGGTTGAAACATAAAGACAACTCTGACTTTGCCCTTATCGGCATAGACCGTGACGAACCGTTGGATAAAGTGATTGCGTTCGGTAAATCAACCGGTGTTACTTATCCGTTGGGATTGGATCCCGGCGCAGATATATTTGCCAAATATGCGCTACGTAAAGCAGGAATCACCCGCAATGTGCTTATTGACAAGGATGGTCGCATCGTGATGCTGACCCGCTTGTATAATGAAAAAGAATTTGCCGCACTGGTGAAGAAGATAGACGAAATGCTGGCAAAGAAATAAAGAACCAATAATCCAAGTTGGCCTTATTTTAAGGTCAACTTGGCTAAATAATCGTAGTGTTTTCCCTCTTTTACCAATTCCGCCTGGAAACCATTTTCAGCAGCATAAAGGCTGAGAGTCTGGAAGTCAATATAAAGCCAGTCAAACGACTCCCCCTGAATATCTTTATATTGCATCTGAAAATCTACTTCTCCATAATAATCTCCTGCCAGGTCGATAACAAAACTTCCGTCCTCTTCCTCAAACAGATATCTCAAATCGCTGGAATCCATAAGAATGCAGCCGCCTGGGCGAAGCAATAACTTCATTTTCCTGAAGAAAACGGGCAGATTTTCCAATTTCCCGATGATACCCGAACCGTTCATCAGCATTAAGATGGTGTCGTAGGACTCATAGAAGTGTTCGTCGAACAGATTGGTCTGTGTGGCATGCCGCACACCCCGTTGCTGCATCACTTCTACCGAAAGAGGTGAAATATCAATGGCATGCACATCTTTGCCTGCTTCTTGCAAGGCAAGGCTGTGGCAACCGCTTCCGGCACCCACATCCAGAATTTTGCCCGTAGCCAATTGCAGGGCGCTCCGTTCCAGAACAGACATTTGCTTTTCCGTACGGAATAACTCTTTCACCGGTATTTCGTCTTCATCAAATTGCGAAGAAAAGACTCGCAGGCGGTCAGCCTTATGTAGTTTGAAGTAATCAGCGATGGCAGCGCCCATCGGGTCTTTGCCAGCAGAAAGCAGAGCGGTATTCATTCTATTCAATCTTTAAAAGTTGGCGCAAAGATACGAAAAATGCCATCCATAAGTAGAAAAAAACTATCTTTGTGCCGAATGTCTGATGAAGACTATACTGACTTCCTTTTGAAAACATATAATTTCAAATAAATGAGAAAAAGACTTTTGGGGTTGATAATGTTATCAGGGCTATTCGCTTTCAGCGTGTCGGCCTCTGACGACGATTCGCTATGGCAAAAGGCGCAGAATGCAACAGAGGCGGGAGATTATGAAAAAGCATATCAGACCTACCAGGAGTTGAACCGTCAGACTGACTCTATTTATCAGCAGGTTTATGGTGAAGAAGTGGAAGATTTGCGTAATACCTATCAGATAGATGAGCTTGAGTTACAGAATAAGCAACATGCCAATCGTTTGCTCTCTTATTTTATAGGAATTGTTTCATCTCTGATTGTCGTTGTGCTGATATGCCTTTTCTTTTTCAGGCGACAGAATCAGAAACTCACTATTTCCCGCAGGAAACTGGAAGAAGCTAAAGTGCTTGCAGAAGAATCTGTGAAGAATAAGAGCCTTTTCCTTTCCAATATGAGCCATGAAGTCAGAACTCCGTTGAATGCACTTGCCGGTTTTTCAAGCATATTGAGTATGGAAGATATTGATGATGATACTATACGGGAGTGTGATGACATAATCCGGCTGAACTCCGATTTACTGCTGAAACTCATTAATGATGTCGTTGATATTTCGTGCATAGACCTTGAACATATGCAATTCAGTCTTTCTTCTTGTGATGCTGTGGCTCTATGCCGGTCTGTAGTGCAGACTATGGAGAAGATAAAGCATACACAAGCAGATATCCTGTTCACCTCCGAATTGGGCTCACTCATGATACATACAGATTCTTCCCGTTTGCAGCAAGTCTTGATAAACCTGATAGTAAATGCATCCAAATTCACCAAACAAGGACAAATAACCCTGAGTCTGGAACAGAAAGGCAGAGAGGCTTGTTTTGCCGTGACTGATACCGGATGTGGTATCGCACCGGAACTCCATTCCCGTTTGTTCGGACGATTTGAAAAGTTGGATGAAAAGGCGCAGGGAACGGGATTGGGACTGTCCATCTGTAGGCTTATCATCAAACGTCTGGGCGGTGATATCTGTATAGACCCTTCGTATACGGATGGTGCAAGGTTTGTTTTTACTCACCCTTTGGAAGAAAGGAGGGAGGTATGAAACGAGGATTATGTACTTTATTGATAATGCTGGGATTTATTTTGCGCGCGTCGGCCGGGCTGACACCTCAGGAGCAGATTGTGCGTGACAGTATTTTTAGGGTATATCATAGCATGCCTGCCGACTCTGCACGTGTAGAATATCTGAAAGGAATGTTCCAACAAAATATCAGGGCAGACTGGGCCATCGAACTTGCTGATTCAGCCTTACAGGCAGCGATAACTCTTCGGAATGGGGCTCTCGAACTGGTTATGTGCCATGAAATGTTTCGTTATCCGCAGTATCGCGGTGACTTGCAGGAGATGGAGCGGAGACTGGAAATTTTGAAAGAGTGCAGTTACCGCCAGAAATCTTATGAGTATTATTACTCATCCTGGGAAGCGGTGCTCGATTTGCAGTGTTCCAGAGGAAATATAGAATATGCAATCTTGCAGGCCAAACAGATGAAAACAGAAGCCGAACAGTTGAAGTATGATAAGGGGATATGCACTTCTTATATGGCTTTAGGCTGTGCATACGGCTATTCACAACAGTATGCCGAAGGTGCGGCGGCTTATAGAGAGGCATTGAAGTGCCCGACGATAAGTACCCGTGAGAAGCTGGATACTTATTGGGGACTGAGTGGCTGCTATATCGGATTGAAAGATGTGGAGAATGCCGTCAGTATTTTAAATCAGGAGAAAGAAATACTTGAAAAACTCGCCGGTGCAAAACCGACGAACTACACCTTATATCGTGACCGTCTGCTGGATAATCAACTGCGTTTCTGTCAACTCTATGCAGAGATGAAAGATATTCCTAACCTGAAATTCCATCTATCAATAGCGAAGAAGCATTATACTGAAGAAGTCTTCCTGCCTTACTATTTTCAATATCATCTGTCGTGGGCTAATTATTACCATCTGATTCAGGATTGGGATGCCTGTTTTGCTGAACTGGATTTAGTACAGGAACGAAGTAAAGGTTTGCAACCCTGGTATGAACAGAATGTCCGGAAGACCAGAGCACAATATCTGTGGGATGCCGGGCGGAAAGAAGCTGCATTGGATGCCTGTAAAGAGATTGCTCAGATAGGGGATTCTCTTATACAACGTTTCCGTGCACAACAGGAAGAAACCCTCCAAAGCAACTATCGGATAAAAACAGAACTACTGAAACAGACGGAACATAAAAATAAGGTGAAGTGGCTTACTTTTACTGCAACCACGGCACTCCTTATTATAATACTTATATTTACTATCCGCACCTTATACATTCGCTCTCTTTTGAAAAAGGCCGAAGCGGAAACACGTGCTGCAAGTGAACTAGCCCGGAAAGCCAACCATATGAAGGATATTTTCCTGAAGAATATAGTTGATGATATCAAAGTGCCTTTGGATAGTGTCGTTCGCCTTTCCAGACTCTTATCTGTTGAGAGAGCTACTCTCTCTCCCGAACAAAGGGCAGAATACTCATCCAGTATTACGGAGAGCTCAGAAAGACTGATAACACTGGTAAACAATGTACTCGACCTGTCGCGTCTTGAATCCGGCATGATGCGTTTCGATGTACAGCCATATGATGTTGTTCAACTCTGTCGTGATGCCATTTATATGGCAGGCATGCAGGAAGGTAATCGTGCTACTGTTGCTTTTGAGCATGATGTAGACTCTCTTATGTTCCATATAGATAGCAGTAGATTCTTGAAATTGATGACTTCTCTATTGGTTGCCAAAGATGAGGCTGCCATTCAATGCAAACTTATCGGGATAAATCAGGAGATAAGATTAACAGTCACCGGAAGTCCGTTATCTGTGGCTGTGCCGGACAGATTGCAACAGATACAGCACGACATCAACCGTCTGTTTGTTGAAATATCCCACGGCACTTATGCAGTTAAAAGTGAAGAAGCATGTATCACGGTTTGTTTCCCATTGTCATAATGGCTTTTTCATGGTGTGAAATCGTGGATACCCGAAAAATGGCAGAAAATGCTTATCTTTGTGCCGGCTTAAGAATAATAATAAAAAGAAACCGAGTATATGAGTGTAGAAGATGCAATGATGGGCGGTATTGTCTTTAAAGGAAAGAAAGACAAACCAAAGGAAGATGGAAAGGTAAAGACCAAAGCCAAGAAAAAGTCGTATGTTACCGGAAAACATGGTTCCGGTGCTGCCAAAATGAAGGCGGATATACGGAAGAAAAGGGCGAATCGTCATAAATAAAGAGTGATAGGGTGATAGAGTGGTAAGGGGATGTATGCCCATCACTTTATCGCCCTATCACTTTTTATTCCTATTTTGCCGGAAGAACTTCAATCCAGTAGTCATCCGGATCATGAATGAAGTATAATCCCATAGATGTATTTTCGAAACATACCCATCCCATCTCTTTGTGATATTGGTGGATAGCATCATAATCACCTGCTACGCGAAAGCATAGATGGCTTTCGTTCTCTCCGAGTTCATAAGCTTGCGGATGTTCTTTGAGGCATGTCAGTTCCAGTAGGAAACCTGTGCTGCCGTCCGTCAGATAAACCAGCGTAAAAGAACCGTCTGAGGCTTCTTTGCGGTGATGTTCTTTCAGTCCCAATGCCTTTTCATAGAAAGCGATACTACGTTCCAAGTCGGTGACATTGATATTGAAGTGGTCGAATTTACTTTTTACTTCCATGTAATTTAGTGATTAGTGGTTAGTGATTAGTGGTTAGTGATTGGTGATTAGTGATTAATTGAACTGCGCCTTTATGCTGCATAGTAATTAATCACTAATCACTAACCATTAATCACTATTTTACGAATGCTTTCACAATTTCACCCACATACATGCGTGGCTGACCATCCATAGGAGCTTGTGAAGGCATCTTCTTACATTCCAGAACAACAGACGGTTCTGTCTGATTGGCGGGATAGAAGCGTACTGTATACGTTTCGGCTTTCTCCATTTGTTCGTAAGGCTGGTCGGGAGAGAGGAAGCTGAATATAACAGGCTTACCTGACGACTTGCCCAATGAACCACCGGCATTAGCCGTCATCATGGTCATGTTGAATGCATCCGAGCCAATCACGAGTACTAACTTGCCTGCACCCATCTGGATAGCATTGGTGGGTAATTGGTCGGGAACTACTTCCTTGTAACCCTGTACTGCATTTGAAGCAACAGGAGTGGCCGGAGTGAGCGGGGTGGCAGGGATAACCGTGACTTTTTCAGCTTCTGCCGGAGCTTTCACTTCAACCGCCGTCTTAGGCGCAATGACTATCGGGCCGGAGTTAATTACACTCTTTTCTTCTTTTTTCTCTTCAGCCGGAGCAGCTTCAGTTGCCTTTTTAGCGGTAGAAGCGCTCAGAGCTTCGGCGGCTTCTGTAGCAAGATCATCTACAAAGTCAACTGTTTTTCTGCGCCACTTGGCAAGGCCACGCACTAATTTGGTTTTAGCCTTGTTCAGCGCATATTTGTCTACAATCCACTCTTCCGCCGTATACTTTTCTTTTCCTTCGCGGTAGACGTAGCGGATTTTTTCTACTTCCATTGTGCACTTTTCGGGAGCACAGACAACAGAGAGCTGATAGAGAATCTTTGTACGGTCCAGTGAGAGAGCGCTTGAACTGAATACAATCCACTCATCGCCTGTACCTACGATTTGTCCCTCTTCGAGGTTGGTATAGACTACACGACTGGTGTTTTCATTCTTTTTCAACCGTGCTTCCATCCAGTTCTGCATGCGTTTGAAGATTTCTTCCTGAGACATGCCGGGAATACTGAATTCTTTGGTGAATACTACTTTCCCGTCTACTTCGGGCACTGCACCCGCCAGATACCTACTGTCGTCATCTTTGTCTTTATTCTGGTCCGCAAACACGGTAGCCGGCAGACAGACGCATAACAGTACTAAAAGAAATTGTGTCAAATTTTTCATAATAGGTATGTTTTATTGAGTTATATCGAAACTTTCGCCCCTGTGGGTTATGGACAGAAAACGGCAACCTTTGCTTTCGGCAAATATCCGGAAAGCATTCCCACCCTGGTATTCCTCGCTGAAATGCATAGGTACAAATATAGCGGTTTTTATCCGTTCCACGAATTGTTCCGCACCTCTCATATAATCTTTTCCGATGCGGTTGTCCACAGGAAACATGGCTACGTCTACCGAAGGGGCGGTCTGTTGGAGGCATTTCACCTCGGCAAGGAAGTCACCTTCCGCTTTCCGGATTTCCTGCGGGGTGGACTCTTCGCTCCAATGCCAGTTGTTCAGGTCTCCGGCATGAAACAGCCGTACGCCTTGCAAGTCAATCAGCAACGAGATTCCCACATCCGTGGAACCGAATGCTTCAATACGGATATTCCGGTCTTCGTACACATCACCTTTATTAATATAAGTGGCATCCTCGCGCGCGGCACGGCGGTGTTTCAGGATGTCTTTTGAGAAGATGTAGTGAATATCCGGGCGTTCGGCTTTCCATAAAAGAACTTCGCGATTAAAGTGGTCGGGGTGAAAGTGGGAAGAGAGCACATATAGTTCTCCCGGTTTTCCCAGCAGATAGTCATGGACGATACCTTTATTATATTCCGTTTCAGAGGAATCTTTATAGTAATCGATAATGACCGTCACTCCGTCCGCTTCAATCGCGAAGCCGCTATGGTAAATGTAATCAAGTTTCATGCACAGGTTCAATTATAGCGCAATATTACGAAAAACACTACACAAACCTTGGCTTTTAGCTGTTATTTTTATCTAAAAGACTTACATCGGCACTTCTATCAGCAGAATATGCGAGTCTTTCAGCGTCTCCAGCTCAAAGCTATTGGTGTCGTATACACCCATGCCGTCACGGCGTGATAATACGGTGTCATCCACCTTCACTTCACCTTCGATGACGAAGATGTATACACCTGCGTGAGACTGGTGCATGTGGTAGCCTATCTTCTTTCCGGCCTCTATTTCACCGATAGAGAACCATGCTTGCTGCAACATTTTGGCAGGAGCATCACCGTCCGGCGAAACAATCAACGTCATTTCATTCTTGCGTAGCAATGGGCGGATATCATAGTCCTGATAAGCAGGTGCTGTATTCAGCTTCTCCGGCATTACCCAGATTTGCAGAAAGTCTACCGGTTCGGTATCGCTGCCGTTCATTTCGCTGTGGTAAATTCCGGTACCTGCGCTCATGGTCTGTATGTCACCCACAGTGATGGTACGGCTGTTTTTCTGGCTATCGCCATGTTTCAGCTTTCCTTTCAACGGGATGGAGATGATTTCCATGTTCTTATGCGGGTGGGTGCCGAAGCCTTTACCCGGAGCTACGCGGTCATCGTTCAGCACACGCAAAGCGCCGAAGTTCATCCGGCGTGGGTTATAGTATGTGTCGAAGCTGAAAGTATGGTGGCTATCGAGCCAATCATATAGAGCACGTCCACGGCTTTCTGCTTTGTCTATTACTTTTTTCATAATTTATTCCTTTCTTTTAAATGGTTGATATGCATAGATAACAAACTGGTTGTGAAAAAGTTTAGTAGAAAAGCTACGAGCTACATAGCTACAAGCTACAAGTAGCTGCGCTATGAGCGCTATCATACCGCAAGGCACTTGTAGCTCGTAGCTATGTAGCTTGTAGCTGTGTAGCTTGTAGCTCATACCACCTTGTTCTCCAAAGCTTTCCCGCTTGCAAACTCCCTGATATTCTGCAATGTAGTCGAAGCAATGTTTCCTAATGCTTCCCGGGTGAAGAATGCCTGGTGGGAAGTTACAATGACATTATTGAACGAAAGCAGGCGTGCCAGTACGTCATCATCAATGATGTGGTCCGACTGATCTTCATAGAAGTATTCACTTTCCTCTTCATACACATCCAGTCCGGCGGAACCGATTTTCTTGTTTTTTAAGCCTTCTATCAGGGCATTGGTGTGTATCAGTTGTCCGCGCCCTGTATTTATAATCATTACGCCGTCCTTCATCTTGCTGATGGAGTAGTCGTTGATGAGATATTTGGTCTGCTCGGTGAGGGGGCAGTGCAGGGAAATGATGTCCGAACTGTGGTAAAGTTCGTCCAGTGTGGTATATACTACCTGATGTTCGCGGGCAAAGTTATAGTCTGGATATAAGTCGTAAGCCAGAATATTCATTCCGAAGCCGCGCAGAATCATGATGAGTTTCTTTGCAATCTTTCCGGTGCCGATGATGCCGACTGTTTTTCCGTACATGTCGAAGCCGAGCAATCCATGAAGGGAGAAATTACCGTCACGGGTGCGCCAAGTGGCACGGGGAATTTTACGATTCAGCGAAAGCATGAGGGCAACGGTATATTCAGCTACGGCATAAGGCGAATAGGCGGGGACACGTACCACCGTGATGCCACATTCGGCTGCTGCTTTCAAGTCCACATTGTTGTATCCGGCACAACGCAATGCCAGCAATTTTACGCCATTATCGGCCATCATACGCAACACGTCCGCGTCTGCAGTGTCATTTACGAATATGCAGACAACATCCACACCCTGTGTCAATATCACGTTGTGTTTGTTCAGGTGTCCTTTATAATAGCGGAGTTCAAAATCGTACTCTTTATTCTTCTCATTGAACGAAGCCTCGTCATAGGGCTTGGTGCCGAAAAAAGCAATTGTGTATGCCATAACTTCTTAAGTTTTTATGATTTGTTGTATATAACATAAACACGTGCGTGGATGATAAGGTTCAGAAGTTGTGGTTGTTTACAGGTAGCCTTTTCTGGCAATTTTATACTTGCAGCAGACTGTTTTTGGTCTTGCAAGAAACTAATTTCCCAACCACAAGAAACTAATCTTTGCGCTGCGATGAACTAATATTTTTCTTGCATCTAATTATTTATACTACAACTATTAAACTTTCCTACAACATCTATTGTAAGAAACAAATATAATTATTGTAAGAAACAAACACAATTGATGTACGAATAATTAGATGCAAGAAAAATATTAGTTCATCGCAGTGCAGGAATTAGTTTCTTGCATGTTTGAGATTAGTTGGTTGCGAGATTAGAATTCGTTGTTGATGATTATGAGATTATCTCTTCCCGGTTCTGTTATACATTACCTATATCTTTTCTTTATCCGTTTCATTAGAAACTGTTTCTTTTTTCAATTAATTTTTGCCCATAATGTATATTTCTGCACAAAACACTTTCTAATGTGCAATATTATTGTACCTTTGCGCCCGCTAACAATTAAAATATATTTAGATGAGAAAAATTAGCTTGATTAGCTTTATGATGCTAATCGTTTCAACTTCAACTTTTGCAGGAGGACTGCTGACAAATACAAATCAGCATGCCGCTTTTCTCCGTATGTTATCTCGTGGTGCTACAACTGAAATAGACGGTGCATTGTCTAACCCGGCAGGTTTAGCCTTTTTGCCGAATGACGGTTTTCATATGTCTTTGAGTATTCAGAGTGCTTTTCAAACAAGAAATATTGATGCTTCATGCGAAGGTTTGGGGCTGAATAAGTATTATGAGGGTAAGGCGTCTGCGCCTGTCATTCCCAGTTTGTTTGCTGCTTATAAGATGGGTGACTGGACACTTTCCGGCTTTTTCGGTATTACCGGCGGTGGAGGAAAGGCTTCGTTTGACGACGGTCTTCCCATGTTCGATGCTATGGTGATAGGCGGATTGGGAGCCCAAAAAATTCCGAGCAATGCCTATTCGTTGAAAAGCTACATGGATGGCAAACAGTATATTTATTCTGTACAGTTGGGATTGACTTATAAGGTAACGGACTGGCTTTCTGCTTTTGCGGGTGGCCGCATGAACTACTTCACTGGTGGCTACCAGGGTGCATTGAAGGCCAGTGCTGCTGTAGATTTGCCTTCTCCTGCCGGAGGAACGATTCCTGTTGGCACGGAGCTTATCGGTATAGACTTGGATTGTGACCAGACCGGATGGGGATTTACTCCGGTTATCGGCTTGGATGCCAAGTTGGGCAAGCTGAACATTGGTGCAAAATATGAGTTTAAGGCTAACCTGAACATTGAAAATTCCACTAAAGAGAACTCGCTTCGTATGATTGGTGCTGCTGAAAGTGAATTGGAGGATTACAAACATGGTGTGAATACTCCCAATGATATACCTTCCATGCTATCTGTAGCTGCTGCTTATGAATTTCTTCCGGTGTTGCGTGCATCTGTAGAGTATCACTTCTTTGATGATAAGAGTGCGGGAATGGCCGGCGGCAAGCAGAAGCATCTGACGAAAGGAACAAACGAGTATCTGGCTGGTATTGAATGGGATGTAATCAAGCGTCTGACTGTGAGTTTCGGTGGTCAGATTACAGACTATGGATTGTCTAACGACTATCAGAGCGACACCAGCTTCTCTTGCGATTCTTATACTTTGGGCTTTGGAGCAAAGTTGAAGTTGAGTGAAAAAGCTAATCTGAACGTGGGTTATATGTGGACAACCTATGAAGATTATACGAAAACTTCTCAGAATTATAATGGCACCGGATTGAGCGGTACGAACGTATACAGCCGTACTAATAAAGTGTTCGGTCTTAGCATCGATTACAGTTTCTGATTTCATAATTACTTATTATATAGCGGAAGCCGTCTTGGGTATATTATACTTGAGGCGGCTTTGTCATAAAGTATGTCCCGAATATTTCTTTTCAATAAAACTTTTAAGGAAACGGGGATTTTTTACGGATAATATTATGCACTTTTGTTGTTGCAGTATCAAAGAAAGGAGTGATTATGAAAAAATATCCTGATTCCGAAGAACAAAAGCAAACGGTGAATGAACCTGCTGCGGCTTACGGGCTCGATTTAAATAGCCTGAAAGTGGAAACAGTGCAATCTGTAATGCAGATTGAGAACCCGGGAATCGTACAGGAAATACGGGACTATGCCTTGCGTCTGATGCAAGAGGAGGAAGAATATGATTATCGGAACGCTCCCTGCCAGTTTACGGTAGAGGAGTTGAAGGAGGAGTTGAGGAAATCACGGGAAGACAGTAAGGCGGGAAGAGGATATACAACAGAAGAAGTTCTGGCACGTAGAAATCTATGGTAATATTTGGGGGGATGAGCAAAGACCGACAATAAAGAGAAAAGAAAGACAAAACATATGGTGCAAATCTCTTAGTTACTATACTATCAGATGATTTGCACCATTCTTGTTTCTTTTGCTATTTTAATCAATACTTTAGCTTAGAACGAATACTGCACCAACAGATTCATTCGGTTGGCATGATGCGTAGAGTTACTGAAATCCGTGCGCCAGCCGCGCAAGTATTCCGCCCCTACCTGCATATTGGGAGTTACATTCCAAAATACATTCGCTACAAGATACTGTCCGTAACGGTAGCTGCTTGGTTGGTCGTTAGGATAACCATTCTCAGAATAAAGCCGTGACATACTGTAAGTTCCGGATACGAATACCTTCGGGCAGATGTTATATTGTGCTCCGGCAAACCATCCCAACATGGGTAATGCCTGCATCTTACCCTCTTTTTCCGGGTCGGGAACAATGTCCACATTCAGGTTGCTGATGTCATTCAGATATTGTCCGATACCTTTTCCGTAAGTGGCTTGCCCGAAAATTTCCCATTTCTTGCTAAGATTGAAAGAAGTGGATGCCTGTACACCCCATCCGGTCACGTCGGATGCTTTGTCGCTGAGCGTGCTGGTATAAGTCATGCTGCGCACAAGACCGCCTACGCGGAGATGACTGTTTGCTCCCCAGCCGTACTGGGCGTAAGCTGTGAAGTCCGGCATGCGTTGCTGGGCAACTGTAAGCTGGTCGTTGGTAGTGCCGTCTACGCTTGGTACTTCTATAGAAGCGTGAAAACGCCAATTCTTCAGGCCTTTGTACGTGTAAGCAAGTTGGGTGGCACGGTAGAAACTGGCACCGTTAGGTCCTTGGTAGTCGATGGTGGAAGGCAAGGCTGCCAGGTCCATGAAACCGCCATACGTGTAACCCACGGTGAAGTTAAGGAACGACATGTAGGCATTGCGCAATTGGAACGCTTTGTCGCCGCCCCGGAAGTTACCGGCTGTATATACCACAAAATCACCCAACAGTTTGGTGTGACCCACCAGTTTCAGAAAGATAGTGGAAGTGCGTGCGTCCATTTGGAACTGATTCTTCACTTTGCTGAAATTCGGGATATCAGCAGGGATAAAATCTATATTATCCACAATGCCCCCGAAATCATACTCGGCTGTGGCGCGTACATATCCACCGATACCGAGGGCAAACTTCCCTTTCTTATCCATCAGTAGGAAACGGGGAGCCTGTGGGTCGTGGATATATCTGAACTGCGACTCATTCATGATACGAACGATTTCGTCACCTGCCTTGTCGAGGGTGACCATGACGATCCCGTTGGGAGCTTCGTCATCAATAACTACTTTTTCTTGCGCTTTAGCTGCGGAGGGAATAAGTCCGGCACCGCATAACAGAAACATTACTTTTAAGATTGTCTTCATTTAAGTTAGGTTTTGGTGAATGCCCATTGAACAACTTAAATGAAAAAAGGTTGAGAAGAAAGTCGAATTTACGATTTCAACTTCGGGCGGTTACTGCTCTTTATACCGGAGGTTTTCCGCCTCTTTGCGGTAGTAGAGTTTTTGTAATTCATGGGCATCGTATGTCTCTGCCGTATTATAAAGTTCTGGTATATTATAAGATTTGAATGTGTTAAGATACATTTCCGGATTTTCTTGTGGAAGAAGGAAAGCCTTACTTACGTTGCCATCTCCGGATACGTGGGCAAAGTAGGGACGCCCATAAACCCGGTCATCCCGTTTGGAGGCAAACACTATCCAGTGGGAATTACTGCTCCAGGAATGATAAGAGTCGGAATAACGTCCATTGGTCTGCTCCATTTTATCAATCTTTCCGGTGGAGAGTTCCAGCATCCAGAGGTCGGTTTCAGGATGCCAGATAGGGAAGGTGCCATAATTGGACACGGAGAATAACAGGTGTTTACCGTCCGGGGAACATTTGGGGAAGCTGACGGATTTACCTTCGGATGAAGCTCTGAAAACCCCATGGATACTGTCGCCCAATTGCCCGGTTTGAGGATTGAAGGAGATGGAGTAAAGGTCATAATGCATCTGGCGTGTGCTGTCCGGTTGAGGCAGATAGGGAGCACGGCAGAAGTAGATGGTGTGGTTATCGGCAGAGAAGCACGGAAAGGTTTCCTGATATTCTTTTCCGGTGATGCAGGGATTATCGGTTACGGTTCCTTGTTCAAAATCTATCAGGATGAGGTCGCTGCATTTGTCAAAAACTTCCAGGCGTTCGGTGCGATAGCTGTGTAGGATAGGAATGATTTCGGCGGTGGTGAAGATGCCGAAACGGCCGTCCTGGGATATTTCTCCATAGACGGCACCGGCTGTGCGGTCTGTTTTGGTATTGATTTTGCGTAGTTGGTCGTCGCTACTGTAGACCGTACCCCCTTTGCCGCCACGCACATGCATGAATGTGGTGGGAGTGGCGGCACGATTGGAAGTATGGCAGTTGATGCAACTGCGGTCGGTAATATTGTTATCGGCCAATAGGCGGGTACTGAAATCCTCTACGTTGCGTTCGCATATTTGCAGCATGTTCCATATTTCATAAGCCGGTTCTATCAATCGGTAGCTTAGATAACGGTCGATACTGTCGGGCGAAATGTACCAATAGAAATCTTTGTAATGTATCTTTTGCCGGGAAATCTCTGCATAGACGGATATTAACAAGGTATCGCCTTTTTCATCCGCGAGCATCTGTTTCCACCGTTTTATGGGGAAACATAGCCTGTGTGAATGGCTGTCATATCGATATTCTTTCTTTCCCCGAATGATGACGGAGATGGTTGCTGCATCTTCCAACAGGAAATTCAGGGGGGCGATGTTGCAAGGCAGGGTGATGTCTGTATAATCAGGAAACAGGGGTGGCTGTACGTAACAGTCGGTATAATCCTGTAATGAGCGTTTTCCACAAGAGAAAAACGTCAGGGCTGTTATGAGTATGATGATAGTTTTTTTCATGGTTTCAGTTGTGCATAATAATAATAGAACCAATATGTTTTCCCGAATTTCTTTTCCAAAGCGCGTCCGTCTCCTTGGGCTTCCTCATGTATGGAAAGGTATTCCAAACAGTCTTTGTACACTTGGGCAGAGATGCGATAATGCTTTAATTGTTCCTGTGGATTTGCTTTCTCGTCCATACACGCTATCAAGGCTTCCTGATAGAGGCGGGGAGGGAGCAAACCGAAAGTCGGATAATAATAACAGTCGTAATCTTTTTTGAAATGTTCCAGATCTTTGTTTAGCAGATGGAAGCATAGCAGGTAATCGGCAGCCACCTTGTTCTGAGGATTGTTTTCGATTAGATTAGTCAGTGAGGTGCGCCATTGGTTGGCGGAAAACAGTGTGTCCTGTTGCGGAAGTATCCGGCGCTTGTGAATCCAGTAGGGGATGGAATCACATTGTCCGGAGTTGATGATTTCCAGCCGCTCTTCTGCCCATTTCCGGTGTAGGGATGTGTGGGACAGCATGCGCAGGTATTTACGGGCTACGGCATAATCTTCGTTAATTATAGCTATTTCCGCCAGCCTCCGCATCATACGCGAGGAGCGTTGATGAGGGGTGAAAGCCATGGCAAGCATGGCTGAATGCTGGGCTTGTGCCATATCACCGCATTCCATCAGGGCATCGGGGCTTGCCATGCTATATATGTAGCCTGTTGACTCGTTGATTTGCAGTAGAAGGCCGTATGAAGCGGGTTGATAATGTTGCATGAGTTCATCGCAAAGCTTTCCTTGACGGGCATAGGCGAGATTGGTATAATAAGCGCTGAGATAGGTGGGGTGAACATTGTCCTTATTGAGTTGGAGGACTTTATCCCAATGGCCGAAGTAAGCTTCGGAGGAGAAAGCAAGTGTTTTCTCTTCTGAAGCATTGTATGTTTTGCTTAAGGTGGCTGCACTCAGGATAAGAATTACGGGAAATGTAATCCATCGCCTATCCAGCCGGGAAACGAAAGCCGGCAAAATGGAGAATAGCAGAAATCCTTCCGTCAGGAGGAAGGCAAAGGGCTGGCGCAGCATGTAGTTGCTTATCAATGGATAGAAATAGGATTGCCTGGGGGTAAGGTAGTAGAAGTGACTGCCTCCGATGGGTATGAGGATGGAAATTATCAGCAGAAAGAGGGGGAATAGAGCGCTGTTGGAATGTTTACATTCATGGGCAATGGCTAAAAGGGCGTATGCAAGGAAATGGGCGCCTATGGTGCAATAGAGCAAAATAAGCATGATTGTGTGGAGTATGCCCCTTGTCCGTGCTGATGTGCTCAATGTTGTCAGTGTGAATGTCCAGACACTGAATAATAGTCCGAGGGACATGGAGAGCGGATATTCCAGATGGCAGGATAAGCCCCATTCGGCAATGATGGGTAATAATGCCCAAAGGGATGTGTGGCGGGTTATGCCTGTCCGGGCTAATGCTATCCGGAGTCCCGACCAGGTGAGCAGGAATGTGAGGGTTAATATGCTGCCTCCTCCTCCTGTCCACAAGAAAAACTGGGTGAGATAATCACCGCAGATTTCTGTAAGGAATGCCGGCTTTTGCAGATACGTTTGCAGGAAGTCGGGTTGGAGTACACATAAGGTTATCTGTTCTTTATAGTACAGATGGTATGGATATAGTCCAAAGAAGAATATCCAGCAGGCTATAAAGAATAGAAAGACGAGGATGATATCTGTTTGTTTTCTCATGGTGCGGGCCTCCATTTTTCTATTCCAAGTTTCTTTAATTCATCGGTTTGCTGCTCGTTGAACATGTTTTCGAGCGTCATGAACAAGTATCCTCCCAATGGATTCATATTCTGTTTGATAAAGCAGAGGGTAGAGTCGCCAAAACTTTCGTAGATGCTTTCCCGCTGTTTCTTCAAAGTTGCTGTAATTGCATCGTTTCCTTTATGCTTATTGATTTCTTGTGATAGCAGGGTCGCTTTTTCCCCGGCGGTTTCCATTAATTCTTTCCAATGTTGCAATTGGTTGTTGAGTGGGGTGCCGGTGCCGGAACTGTTTGTGCCCATGCTGACGTGCAGCGTTCCTTCTTCTGCTATGATGAGCAGGCGTTGTACGTAAGCATTCGCCCGCCGGCTGATAGTAATATCATAGATGGAAGAATCTGCCGGAATGGAAAAGGAGAAGGTGCCGTTTGCGATATAAGCGGAATCTACTGTCTCAGGAATAGGATGAGGACGGGGAACCAGATATATGATCTGCTCGTTGTGCTCCGAAGAAATCGCTCCTTCGATATTCATCGTTTTCTTGTCTGCCGTGTGGCAACTGCTGATGATAAATAACAATATCGTAAGATAAAAGAAATGTTTATTCATATCGGTATGTTTTTCTGTTATCTTTTGGAATAAGGAGGTTGTTCCTTTTTTATATATTTCTTTTCGCTTATGAATGAAGATCGCAAAATCATTCGGATAGCGGAACAACCTCCTGTATTGGTGTTAAGTTAGAGTGTTATAGATTGGCCTTGGCCCATGCTGTGATGAGTTTATTCTCACCGGAGTTCCAGGCTTCCTTATAGAGATCGCGAACAACATCGAGCCACTTCAGATTGCGGGTTTCCTGTGAATCGCTCGTCCCTACGGCAACGGTACCACCGTTTGCTGTATATTCTTCGCGAAGGGTACCGCAAATGCGGGCATATTTACCGGTGTATGAACTCAAATCGCTGTTGGTCACTTTGACAGAGTAGTTGAGCTGGTCGTCAGTGCAACTGTAGTTTCCGGGGTGGGCTGGGTCTTCGGTAGCCCATTTGGATTTGTCTGCTGCATATACGGTTACGCCGTCCTTGAAGAGGTAAGGATAGTATCCGGTGCCACTCATATCCTCATATACAATGCCGCACACCGGGAACTGAGCTCCCGATTGGCCTTGTATATGTTTCAGTACGGTTGCCATTGCATCTGTATCGGCGCTGTTCTTGGTTTTCCATACTGCGGTGGCAATCCAGGTTGCAAGCTTTTCGGCTGTGGGATTGAGCATGTACACCATTCCCTTTTTGGCTACGCCGGTTTGAGCGTCTTTACCGGTTGTATATTCGTATAGTTTCACCGGGTATCCTTCGTAATTGGGATAGGATGTGGTTTCCTCTATCAACGTACCTGCCATATACTGACCGCTACTAATCATCTTTTCACAACTGGCAACAAGTGCTTTGTAGCCTTCTGAATTGTTTAGGAATTCATTCAATCCGGGGTCCGAATCGTTTTTCATCACTGCATTCCAAAGGGCGTTGCGCAATGTTCCTT
Source organism: uncultured Bacteroides sp. (assembly GCA_947071285.1). Classification (GTDB taxonomy): domain Bacteria; phylum Bacteroidota; class Bacteroidia; order Bacteroidales; family Bacteroidaceae; genus Bacteroides. Next base: position 38,559 of record CAMTFK010000006.1, read on the forward strand.
TGCTGTCATCGCCGTCGTAGTCCCAGAACATCATGCCTTTCATACCTAATCCTAAAAGCCATTCGCCTTTTGCGGCGATACTTCTGGGATTGTCATAGCCACAATAATATACTCCGTCTTTGGTGACATATGGAACGCTGCCTTCTGCATCCCAGTTGTCGATGACATATCCGCTACCTTCACTTAAGTTGACGATGTCTTTGTAGTTGATGGAACCACCGCTGTTGAAATGGGCTCTTCCGTAGAATGGGATACCGAGAACTAACTTGCTGGCTGGTACGCCGGCATTCAGGTATTCGTCAACGGAACGTTTGCAATCCCAGGAGGCGCTCGGTTTGTTCAACGGCGATTGATGACCGGGGGCTCCGACGAGGTCGTATGTCATGATATTGACGAAATCCACATAGGGGTCTACGGCTTTTACATCAATGTATTTCCATCCTGCTCCTTGGGGCTGCTTGTTTTTGCAATATCCGGCGTAGGTCAGCAAAATACTGCTTCCCAACGTCTCACGCAAATCTTTCATTAACAGGGTGAAGTTCTCCACATCAACCAGTTCGTCATAAGCATTGCTGCCGAAGGTCATACCGGGAAATTCCCAGTCAATGTCAATGCCGTCGATGCCTTCCTGCTGAACAAACTTTTTGCAATCCTGAGCAAATTGTTTGCGCATCTCCGGGCTCTTCGCCAAGGCGGAGAAACCTCCGTCCTGGGAATTGCCGGAATTAGAAACGCTATTTGTAAAAGAGAGTAATATCTTTAAATCACTATTCCTTGCTTTCAGCTTCTTCACCTGATCGAAACGTTCTCTGTTACCTTGCAGGTCGAACTTCTGATAGACATTGCTCTTTACATATAGTTCGGCGAAAGCATAATTGATATGTGTCATGTAAGTAGGGTCAGGAAGCGCTGTGCCATAGTAGGTTACATAGCCTAACGCCACTCGTCCATTTACTTTTTCCGCCATGGTATTCACTTCCGGAGGACCAAAGCTGGGTACACCGGTTATATAGTCATCGTCGTGACAGGCACTAAGGCCCAATATAATAGCTATTGCAATAAATATTATCTTTTTCATAAGGCATTATTCTTTGGATTCATAATATACATACCAACCATAGTCGTCCCAGTCACCTCCACCTGTATATTTTTGTGGATGATATAGAGTGATGTATTCATCAGTCAATGTAAGTATCCAGAAGACATTATCGCTGCCTTTTTTCTGGCCAAGATCATCATAATTGCTTCCGATGACAGGGATATTGGTTGTCAGTCTGCCTTGAACCAATGTTTCCGGCTGGTCACGGTCGAACCCAAATGTTCCTTCGTTCATCAGATTGCCACTCTTGTCATAAGTCTTCACTTTGGTTCCTTGTATTTCGAATACTATCTTCTGATCTCCTGCTTGTGCAAGATTTACTGATCCCCACCATGCAAAATTAGATTCCGGAGTATATCCTGAACTGGTATATTTCCATCCGCCATGTGCTCCCATGTTGCAGACTGAACCCCATTTTACTTCACGGAATCCCCATGCTTTGGTTGCATCAGCGTCCGCTTTGTCTTTGGCTCCGGTAAAGATGCCCATCCACTCGTCAAATACATTGGTTACATTCACGGTGAAAATATCGCTGGTTACAATCTTGCCATTGGAGATTGCTTCATAGTATATCTCATAGGTTCCATTGGCACCATATATGATGGTATCATTGTCGCTACCGGTGATTTTGGTGCCGATTCCATAGTGCCAGACCCCTCCTAATTCGGGACGACTATTTTTGAGTACCACATATTGATCTCCTTCTACAGCATCATCTTGATTGGGGATAGGCTGTGTGACAGATAATATAGAGGTTAATTCTTCTTTACTGATAGGCTCTCCTGCATTCGTGACGTATTTATCGCGTAAAGATTCATCTTCCATAGGATCGCAAGCTGTAGCTATAGCCATTGCTGCGAGTAATAATAGTATTGCTTTTAATGTTTTCATATCATTGATATTTTAAATGGCATTACATTTTTGTCCAATCACTGAATTGTGCTTCAGGGCCCCAGCCGGGATTTTGTTCCAGCATACCATTGGAACGGTCGATTTCAATTTGGGGTATGGGCCAGTAACCTTGAGTTGCCTGCAAACGTTTCTTATAGTCGTATTTCACCATTGGTGTGATAGCTGCTGCATTGATGATATCAAATCCTGTCTGACGGTTTAAGGCATTTCCAGCTTCTTCCAGAGAAGGGCCGGACCAACGGAGCATATCCCACCAACGTATTGATTCAAAAGCAAACTCCCAGCGGCGTTCCTGCTTAAGTGCGTCCAACGTGTATGAAATAGGAGCCAGGTGTGAGCGCTGGCGTACTTTATTCAGACCTGTTGCATCGCCCGTCAACTCAGAGTGCATCAGCAGCACATCTGCAAAACGGATGTGGATGAGGTCGGCAATGTTCAATAACTGTGGAGACGTTTGGCTGGATATGCCTGGATGTAATGTTTTTCCGAAAGCTTCGAGCACTCCATTGCTATTATACGCATTAATATTGATGTATTTCTTGTTGAAATATCCGGTTTGCTCATAGTAACGGTAAGAAACGGTATACGCAGGTTCAGAATCATCTAACCGGAAGTCGCCTAATATATTGCCTTCGTTGTTGGGGTCCATAGCTTTGTAGGACCAGATAGAACCGGAAATTCGAGGGTCTTCAGTATATCCATCCAGGAATGTTTGTTTATTGGACCATTCTTTCCAATCCTGTACCATACCGGGAGATACCGGACCTGCTCCCCAGCCAAAGTTAAATGGATAACTTTCATTTTTCCAGTCAGCGTCATCACCCGATGGGGAGTAGAACATTGCACAGGTATTGGAGAACCATGTGTACGTCCATGTGGAGGTCAGGTTATGCTTATTGGCGAATAGTGTTTCAATAGAGGAATTACCTTCCCAAGCAAGTTTATGTTTTACTGCATATGAATATTGCTTCTGGGATGTACTGCTATTGGTGGCGGAATTTGTGTAAGCCCATAGATTGCGTTGATCGGAAACAAGGGCGTGTCCGGAGTTATTTATGCAGTCTTCCAACCATTTGATGATCTGATCCTTTGTGATTTCACCTTCCATCAGAGGCAGAGTCTTTTTATCGTAACGTCCGGTATAGAATAAGAATACTCGTGCGGCAAGTGCTTCTGCAGCGTACTTAGTGGCATGACCCGCCATGGCATTTCCTGCCGGATATATTCGGTTGGGCATCATTTCAATGGCATTTTTGATATCTGATGCAATCAAGGCGTAAACTTCGTCAACGGATGCTCGTGGAAGATTGACGGCTTCGATTGTGGTGCGGAGTGGCACACCGCCGAATATTTTTACTAATTCATAGTAGGCCCATGCGCGGAGGAAATGAGCTTCACCAAAATGGCGCAGGCGTTCACCTTCACTTGACCAGCTTTTTACATTGTCAAGGGTGTTGATTGTATTATTTGCGTGATTTATAAGCTGATAACAACGGTCCCATATACCAAGTCTACTATTCAGGTTGCCCTGGTAGAGCAAGAAGTTGGTAGCACAATTGCCTGAATAGGAGAGGTTACCACCTAAGCAATCATCACTGGCTAATTGAGCAGTATAATACTCGGAGGAAGTTTCCGGGTCTTCAAATAGTAGTTTTGCATAGATAGATGTCAACATCTGATTGGCATCTTTCTCTGTTTCCGGAAAGTTTTCGGTTGTTTTCTCTGTCAGCAACTTTGTGTCAAGGAAATCTTCACATGACGTGAGTAGCAGAAGTATTGATAGTAGATATAGTAACTTTTTCATATTTTCATATTATTAGAATTTGACATTTAAACCGATCATACATGTGCGGGCTTCAGGATAATATCCTAAATCTATACCTTGTACCCAACCGAAATCACCACCATAACCGATTTCTGGGTCCATTCCGGAGTATCCGGTGAAGGTGTACAAGTTTTGAACTGTGGCATAAAGCCTGAGTTGTTGCAGAGGTATCTTTTTGAATATCTTCTTGAAATCAACTCCGATGGTAATGTTTTTAATTTTGAGATAATCGCCGTCTTCTACATAAATATCAGATACTTTAGACCAATTGCTGCCACCGGTACTTGCCAAGCGAGGTAATTTGTTGGAGGTTCCTTCTCCATGCCAACGCTCCAGGATGTCTGTAGTGAAGTTCTGCAATGGAGAACTTGCATAATCCCTATAACATTTTAAGATTTGCTGACCGAAAGCTCCATAGGTAGTAACAGAGAGGTCAATCATCTTCCAACTGACATTGAAGGAGAAGCCAAGCGTGAAATCCGGGTGGGGATTACCGATTTCTGTACGATCCTCAGAATTAATAACTCCGTCATTATTAACGTCTGCCCAGATTACGTCACCAGGTTGTGTCTGTGCTCCATTCTCTTTAGCACCTTTATACTCGTCGATTTGTTTTTGATTTTGGAAAATGCCGAGGCTCTTATATCCATAGAAATATCCTAAAGGTTTTCCTATTTCTCCACGAGCACATTCATCTGATGCATTCCATAAGTTACCTGAAGGCCCATGAAGGATACCATCTTCATTGGGGAGCTCGGTAATTTTGTTTTTATTGAATGCAGGAGCTACGTTGATACCATAATTCCAGTCTTTACCTATATTATCATTCCAGTGGAGGCCTATTTCAAATCCGGTATTGCGTATAACTCCACCATTGACGGCAGCCGGACTTGAACCAAATGAATAAAGTACTGGTGGGGTGATAAGCCAGTCTTTGGTTAACCGTTTATACCAATCAAACTCAAGTGCCAGACGGTTATTGAAAAAGCGTGCATCGATACCAATGTTAAGTTGTTCCTGGGTTTCCCAGGAAAGGTCGGGATTTGTCAGCTTGTATGCATAGGAACCAATAGAAACCTGATCCATGGAATCGCCAAATGAGTAACCTCCATAACCGTTATTGGCAGTGATACGTGATATATATTCAAAAGTGTTTACGGCATTATTACCATTTTGTCCCCAGGATGCGCGTAGCTTTAAGAAGTCCAGCCAGTTGAGGTCCGGCATGAAGCTTTCGTTTGTAATGACCCATCCGGCTGAGAAAGATGGAAAGTATCCCCAACGATGGCCACGGGCAAAAATAGAGGATCCATCTGCACGCATAATAGCTGTTGCCATATATTTTTCTTTGTAGTTGTAGTTTATACGGCCAAAAAAGGAAGCCATTTGACCTGCGGCGCCGGGGGCTCCTGTCAAGCTTTTAATCTTATTTTTATCATCGTATTTTATGTTACTCAGATAGGCATGTTCAAAATCAGAGAATTCTGAACCTTCTGCATTAGCACTCATGGAGTCGCCCATGCCATATTTCTCAAGACTTTGTCCTATTACTGCGTCAAGATGGTGATCTTTTATACTGAGGTTATAACTAACTGTATTTTCCCACGACCAACGGTGGTTGAGTGACATGGATTGGGTTACTCTGTCATCTTGTGTGGTCAGACTTTGGCTTAATGCACGATAGCTGGGGATATAAGAACGATAGCTCGAAGCAGATAAAATGTATCCGAATTGTGACTTGATGCGCAAATTCTTGATAGGTTGTAATTCTGCATAGAAGCTGGACTGTAAGTAATGGCTTTTACTTAATGCATGACTTGTATAATAGTCCATATAGGCTATTGGATTTGTGGTATTCTCACCATATCCTTCTTCTTGCGCATCTTCATATAAATAGTAATCTCCCTTGCTATTGTAAGCGTGCATCAATGGGGGAGTAGTTAACATGTCACGTGTACCATTCCAGTAAATATCACCGGTAGCGAAAGAACCCGTCGTTTGTTGGAATTTGTAATTAAGTGTTTGACCTATCTTGAGGACGTCGAGGTTTCCTACCTTTTTGATAATATGGTTAGAGTTGATACGGGCATTATATCGATCCATACTGGCAACGCGGCCAGGTGCTCCCATGGTGGCTTCCTGATTAAAATAAGTAAAGCCGATAGAGAAGTTCGAGCGTTCGGTACCTCCGGTAAAGTTCAGTGAGTGGCTTTGGATCGGAGCGTCATTATTTAATATCTCCTTTATCCAGTTGGTTCCATTCCAGGTTCCTTCTTGAATAGCTTTATAATCAGCCGCCGTTAGCCATTTTTCCCAATTCAGGAGTGGGGTACCATCCATCATATGCATTTCATCCTCTATCATCATGTATTCTTTAGCGTTTAGCATGGTAGCAATTTTGGGAAGATTCTGAATGCCGTAATAGCCATCATAACTAGCTTCAAAATTACCAGCTTTACCTTGTTTGGTAGTGACAAGAATAACTCCGTTGGCGGCACGCGAACCGTAAATAGCAGCAGATGCGGCATCTTTTAAAACGTCAATAGATTCGACATCAGCAGGACTAAGCCCGTCGATACTACCATTGACTACTCCATCTACTACATATAAAGGAGAATAATTTCCATTAGTTCCCAGACCGCGGATATTAACTTTAAATCCTTGACCAAGAAAACCACCGTTTGAAGTAATATTTATGCCGGGAGCCTGACTTTGTAAACCTCCTAATACATCTGTTGTATTTAGTTTAGCAATATCGGTTCCTTTTACTTGTACGGTAGCACCGGTAACCAACTTCTTCTTTTGAACTCCATAACCAACTACTACAACTTCTTCCAGTAGTTCGGCATCTTCTATCAAGGTTATTGTCATGTTTGGAGCTACTTTTACTTCCTGCGTTTTATAACCGATATAAGAGATCACCAAAATAGCACCTCTTTTTACGGAAAGCGAGAATTTACCATCTATGTTGGTAATGATACCATTGGTTGTCCCTTTTTCCAGAACGCTTGCTCCAATGATGGGGTCACCCATTTGGTCTATTACTACCCCATTGGCAACTTGTGACTGCAATTGTTCAGTAATTCCGGATAAACCTTCTGAATTTGTTTCGATTGCCAGAGTGGTATTGCTTCCTATTAGTAAGGCTACAATGGCAATGGTTGTGAGGATTTTGTTATGCAGTGTTCCTCGTGCGCGATTTTCATTCATGATTTGATGATTTTTGTTTAAAGCTAAATTTGGATTTAAAATAAATTAGATAGTGAGATGGACAATAGAATGTCTTAGATCATTGATTCTTTTCTCATAAGCAATTGTTTTTCTAAGGTTAATATTATGAATAAGGTATTTTGGCATTTTGAGTCAGAAGTTGTTTTATGTATTGTTCTGATACTGTCTCTTATACACATCTCCGAGCCCACGAGACATGCGCAGATC